>CAZLMY010000012.1:0-61055 GCA_964560845.1 uncultured Occallatibacter sp.
TGCTCATGACCGCCGCGGGTACCATTCCGCCGGCGCGCGTCTTCGTCATCGGCGCAGGGGTCGCAGGATTGCAGGCCATCGCCACCGGCCGCCGCCTTGGCGCCGTGGTCGAAGCCTACGACGTGCGCGCCGCCGCCGGGGAGCAGGTCCGCTCGCTCGGCGCGAAATTCCTGGATGTGGATCTGGGCGGCATCAGCGCCGAAGGCGGAGGCGGGTACGCCGCCGAGCTTTCAGAGGAAGCGCTGGACCGCGGCCGCGATTTGATCACCAAGACCGCTGCCCACTCCGACGTCATCGTCACCACGGCCCAGGTGCCCGGCCGCCCCGCACCACGGCTCATTCGCCGCGCCGCTGTCGAGGCCATGCGGCCCGGCTCGGTGCTGGTCGATCTGGCTGCGCCCGCCGGGGGCAATTGTGAACTGACCCAGCCCGGCGTGACCCAGGTGCTGAACGGCGTGACCCTGTTGGCTCCCATGAATATGCCCGCCGAAGTGCCGGTCCATGCCAGCCAGCTCTATGCGCGCAACATTCTGAACTTCCTGGCGTTGATTCTGAAAAAGGGCGTACTGGCCGTGGATCTGGCCGACGAAGTCCTGGCCGGCGCCTGCGTGGCTCACCAGGGCCAGCCGGTAAATCCTCGCGTAGCCAAACTGCTGGAAGCCGCGACTGCGCCGTTGGCTTGCTGATGAGCTTTTCTCTTGAGCCGCGAAGATCGATGCCGGGGCCAAAGCCATCTCAATTCGGAGCGTTTTACGGCACAACTGAAGTCGTGCCCTTTCAAAGCAGCGACAGGATTCGAAGTTGTACAACTCGCTGACCTTCTAACTTGCTCACTTTTTCACTTACTCACTTGCTGACTCGCTAACTCCGCTGCTTTTTCGAGAGAAACCATGAATCCCGCAGTTCTCATTGCTTCGGTTTACGTCTTTGCACTGGCTGCCTTCCTGGGCTACCAGGTCATTAGCCGCGTGCCTCCGCTGTTGCACACGCCGCTCATGTCGGCCACCAACGCCATCTCCGGCATCTCGCTGATTGGTTCGCTGGTGCTGGCCGGGGCCATGCCGCACGAGGCAAAGGCCCAGCTTCCCGCACATATTCTCGGTTTTGTCGCCGTCACCACCGCGACCGTGAACGTGGTGGGCGGCTTCGGCATTACCGACCGTATGTTGAAAATGTTCGGCAAGCGCAAGGCTGACACCAAGGCGGTGACCAAGTGACGCTCACCTCCTACTTCATGGAAGCCACTTACCTGGTCGCTTCCATCCTCTTCATCCTTTCGCTCAAGATGATGTCTCACCCCGAGACGGCGCGCCGCGGGATGTTTCTGGCCGAGGGCGGCATGTTCGCCGCCATTATCGGCACCCTGGTGGGTGCGCACATCGTCACCTGGGTCTGGATCATCGCGGGCTTGGCGCTGGGCTCCATCATCGGCGCGTGGATGGCCATCACCGTCCCCATGACCGCCATGCCCCAGCGGACCGCCCTGTCTCATGCTTTTGGCGCGCTGGCAGCGGCCCTGGTCGGCGTCGGCGAGTTCCTGACGCATGCCTCGGAGATGACCGTCGTCACCCGCGGCGCGCTGGGCTTTGAAGTCATGTTGGGCGCCCTCACCACCACCGGATCGCTCATTGCCGCAGGCAAACTGCAAGGCATCATCGCCGGCAAGCCCGTGCAGTTCCGCGGCCAGAACGTCATCAATCTGCTGATCGGGCTGTCGATGGTGTCCAGCTTCGTCATTTTCTGGATGCATCCGGAAGCGGTGGTTTTCTTCTACACCATGCTGGGTCTGGCCTTTGTCTTCGGCATCATGCTGGTCATCCCCATCGGCTCGGCCGACATGCCGGTCGTCATGTCGCTGTTGAATTCCTACGCCGGTCTGGCCGCCGCCGCCACCGGTTTCGTGCTGCAGAACAATGTGCTCATCATCGCCGGCACGCTCGACGGATTCAGCGGCTTCATCCTCTCCGTGCTCATGTGCAAGGCCATGAACCGGTCGATCACCAACGTCCTGTTCGGCGGCTTCGGCGCGGTCATCGCGGAAGCCTCTGCCGCCAACTCGGGCGGTGTGATGCGTGAAATCAGCTTGGACGATGCCGCCATGCAACTGGCCTTCGCCAATCGTGTGGTGTTCGTGCCCGGCTACGGCTTGGCCACCGCCCAGGCGCAGCATGCCTGCCGCGAGCTTGGCGAATTGCTTGAAGCCCGCGGCGTCACCGTGAAGTACGCCATTCACCCCGTCGCCGGCCGCATGCCCGGGCACATGAACGTGCTGCTGGCCGAGGCCAATGTTCCTTACTCGTCCCTGTATGAGATGGAACAGATCAATCCCGAGTTCCCCTCGACCGATGTGGCCGTAGTGATCGGCGCAAACGACGTCGTCAACCCCGACGCGCGCGACAACCCCAAATCGCTGATCGCTGGCATGCCCATTTTGGAAGTGGATCGCGCCAAAAGCGTGATCGTGCTCAAGCGTGGGCAAGGACGCGGATTCAGCGGCCTCGAGAATCCTCTCTTCTTCAAGTCCTGCACCACTATGCTTTACGGTGATGCCAAGTCAAGCCTCAGCCACCTGGCACAGGCCGTGCAACACGTCTAAGCAAGCTCATCTAGCGTCGATTCTGATTCAGAAATCCGGGTGCCCAGGTCTCGGTTTTGAGACCTGGGATGCACGATTCACAGATTCAGCGAGTGATCCAAAAGCCGTGCCCCGAGCCACGCGCCGCATCCCTCAAGTCTGCACCCTAACCAGCAGGACATCCTCAACCCTGCGTCTACCCTTCTGGTTACGAAAACTCCCTACAGCTTCGGCTCCGTTGCCCGCATAAACTCCGCAAGGTAGTCCTTCCACACTGCGGCCACAGTATGCGTGCCGTGGCCGCGCGTGGCGTCGGAAATCGGCAACAGAATAAACCGCGCATTGGGCATCCGCTTCACCATTTTCTCGGCCATGCCCAACTCCGGCGGGTTGATGTAGTCGTCGGCGGAGTTGATCCACAGCACAGGCACAGTGATCTCCTCCAGGCGCGAGCTGGGGTCGTAGTTACGGCTGGCGTTCCAATAGTAGATCAGGTCGTTGGCGTCGGTGCCCGCGACCATGCGCTTCAGCGCCGCATCCACATACTTCTCCGCTGCGTCGCGCGTGGGCGCCTGCTTCTGCAACTGCAGCGGGCTTGAACTCATGATGAAGCCTAGCTCGTTGGCCGTGCGCAGGCCTTGAATCGGCTCCGTCTTGTATTCCCCGTCCATCCACGCCGGGTCTTGTTTGACTGCCTCGATGATCATGTACCGCATCATGCGGTTGCGGCCGGCAATCTGCACCGGAAGGCAGGCGAGCGGAGCCAGCGCGTCGGCGAAGCCCGGATAGGTCTCACCCCAGACAAAGCTCTCCATGCAGCCCATCGAAGTTCCCAGGATGAGGCGCAGGTGGTCGATCTTCATCTCGTCGAGCATCACGCGCTGGCTGCGCACCATGTCGTCGTAATCGTAGGCTGGGAAATGCGCATGAAGGCCGTCCGAGGGCTTGGAGCTTTCGCCGTGGCCGATGTCGTCGGGCAGGATCAGAAAATATCGCTGGATGTCGAGCGGCTGACCGGGGCCAAACAACTCGTTCGAGAACAGCGGATTGAGCAGCGAGTGGGCATTGCCGCCGGTACCATGTAGCAACAACACGGCGTTGTCCACACGACCCGCAGCGTTGCGATGCGGTGTGCCCAACGTCAGGTAATGCAGCTTGAGCTGCGGCAAAATCTCACCAGTCCCGAAGCGGAAGTCCGGTAGCGTCACCGTGCCATCGCTCGTGGGCCAAGCAATGGCCGGCAATACAGCCGAGTTCGATGGGGCGGTGGAATTGGTTTGGCTAAAGGAGAGTGAGCCAAGGAGAATTGTCGCTGCAATCAGGAATTCGGCTGAGTGCAAATTCATTTGAAAGCCCCCAAATCGGACTTGAGCCGACCACAGCCCAACCTTCGCTTGTTTGGCTTTCAGTGTCAAGCAAATGTGTGGAGGCAACCTGCATCTTCCAACTCGAGTAATCGGTCCCGTCCAACGTCATCAGGGAGTTTTCCAGATAGGCAAGTCGTTCTGTCGCCGGTGTCTTAGTCTCATACCGATGAGCCAGAAAGTACGGCGGCAAGGTCTGCGAATACAAACTCACCGTCGCATGAACATCGCCGGCATTGGTGGCTCCAGGGAGCGTCAACTCGTCGGCAATATTTGCCTCACCATGCTCATCGGCGACGGGTTCGGCGCCATGCCGAACGGGTCTGCCCTCCCGCCGACCGGAACCCACGACTACGACCCGAGTTCGTATGTCGGCCCCGCCGGGGACGGGTATGCGTACTTTCCAAGTCCAGGGCCGGGACAGGAGCCAACATCGAACGAGCCGCAGATTTATGGAAGCGCCCTCATGTCCAACTTCAACAGAGGGGCCGCGGCGGCTAACTGGAAGCTCTATCTGATAGACGACTGGGGCGATCCTATCACCATCAACGGTGGAATCTCTATCTCACGCTGGATGTGACTGCCTTGGGCACCACCACAGCGGTCTCTTCCAGCCAACAACCGGTCTGTAGAGGTTAGCCCTACGGTGCATCCTCGAGCGACCGAAGCAAAGAATCTACCACATCATCTGCTTCACCACGCTCTGCCTTCCACGCAGTTGCGCCTTCTAGCATCGCTGTCAATGCGGCGAGGACGCGGCGTGGAATGCGTTGCACGGGAATAGCATGTCGCAACATCTCCAGAACCGCCAAGCCCGCCGTGACAGGTTGTGGGTTCCAATCAGCCCCGGGTTCATAGCGCGCAAACACTACCGTTGCCACTCGCATTGGATTTGTAGTTGCACGACCGTGTAGGGATTCCACCGGCATACTGCGCTGGCCGGGCTTTCCCGGCTCCCGCATCTGCAGATCCCGGGCATAAGGATGGACCCATCCCGCCTGATCGACGACTGCATATTCGTCTGAAAGGTAGGTGGCACCGGCGCGGACCAACGCGGCCGTCAGCGTGGTCTTGCCTGCATAGCTCGTCCCGGGCATTACAAGGGCTCGGCCCTTCCAGCCCACGACGCCGGCGTGCACGAAGACGCGATCCGGACAGAAATTGGCCACATGAATCATCAACTCTCGCGCAAACTGCTCCAGCACAGGTTTGTCTTCGACACTTTCAAGCACCAATTCCGATCCAGCGAAGCACTTGTATCCATGATTCCGGCCCGGTGGCAGAAGGGTAAAACTCGCCGCTCCGTCCTCCGGCGCGGTGTTGATCCGGGTTGCGAACGGCAGCAGTTCAGGGAGACCTGCCAGCAGGTCGTCGCTTCCAACCCGGATCCGCACCGGCACGCCATGGGAGAGGCAATCGACCGTATGCATCTTGCCAGGCGCGAAAGATAGCATGTTCAGCACTGTCGGGGTTTTCCTTCCTTGTCTCAGGTTGAAGGCTCTCTACGGTTTTCTTTCTGTATGACAGAGCAGTCGGTTTCTATGGACTGTCGGGGGGGCCGTTCAGTGGCGTCTTGACGGGGCTGCCTAGACCTACAAATTGCGTGATCGTGTTGTTTCCGCTATTAGAGACCCAAAGGTTGCCGCTGGCGTCGAGCGCAATGCCAATGGGCTGGTTGAGTGAAGCGTCTTTGCCGAAACCGTCATTGGGGGAAAGTACGCTGGCGTCGGAACCTGCCAATTGAGTGATCGAGTCTCCGCGGAAGTTTGCGGCAAAGACGTCGCCGGCCCCGTCGATGGCAATCCCTTGCGGAGCATCGTTTCCGTTGGGCGAAGTTACGGTAGCGGCAATAGCGCCGGCAGAGGCGAGCTTCACAACGCTGGCGCCTCCATAGTCGGCGAGCCAGAGGTTGCCGCTTTGATCGATCGCAATGCCAGCAGGGTCGTCACAACAGGGGAATCTGTTGGCAGTTCCGGTTGGCGTAACTCGTACCGCGGCCTGTTGGACTGCGAACCAGGCGTTCCCGCCAGCATCGACAGCAACCGCCGGCGTAAATGGCAAAGCGGATGCTGCGAAGCCGCTGGCGCCTGAAATCGCAGAGCCATCATTCTTGAGCAGGCTTGCGGAAGACCCGCCGTAGTCGGCAACCCACATGTTTCCCGCTGAGTCTGCCGCTATACCTTGCGGATAAAAAATGCCGCCCGAAGTATAGCCGGTCCCTGAGAGTTCCGCGCCGGATGAGGAAAACTTGCTGACGCTGCCGAAGCCGGAATTGTTGGCGCCAGACACGCTGTTTTCATTCGTTACCCAGACGTTGCTGCTGGCATCGATCGCTACGCCAAAAGAGTTGCGCAGGCCGGTTCCGGGAAAGCCTGTAGCCGACTTGGGCGCTCCGGTTGGAAGGAACTCTGAGAGGACTGCGCCGAAATAGTTCGCCGCCCAGATATCGCCTTGCGCATCGACAGCAATCATGCCAGGGCGATTTAGTCCGCCGCCCGAATAGGTGATCGACAGCGTCCAATCGTGCGGAGCTGCGCTGAGCGCCGGAGAGTACGGCGCATTCGACGCCGCAAGGTTGAACAGAGCGGAGACATTTGCGGCCGGATTACGAACGATATTGATGGCGGCATCGAGCACTGTTGCTGGTTGTGCTCCGCCCGCATCTGCCGCAGAAAAGAGCTTGGTGCAGGCAGCTGCCCCATCGGAGTCCGCGCAGGTTGAAAGCAGGTTGGCAAGAGTGTTCAGTTTAGAGATTTCGGCCTTTGCTCCCGAAGGCAAAGCAGCGCCAGGGGCAACGCCGGTGGATGTGTCAACCAGGTTTTGCGCCATCTGAAAAGCATTACTTAGACCGGCCGCATTGCTGGCACTCGATGCGACTTCAGCTTTGGGTCCAAGGAACTGCGACAAGGCCCAAGCTGCGGCCGCAGTGGTAGCTTCATTCACCTGATATGAAGTCGAAGCACTGAGACCGCCGCAATTTCCAAGTGCTGTCATGAGGACAAGCGCTGCGTTGTTTGTACCAGACGCCAGACCGGGATTTCCGCCTTTGGCGACGAGGTAGACCTGGGCTGTGGAACTAGGACATTGCAGCGGAGCGGTAGCGTTGAAGTTGCCACTCGCGTCTGTCGTGACCGAGGCTGTCCCGAAGAGATTGGACGGCCCGCTTCCGGACGAAACGGTCCCCGCTGCGTAGAGGGCGATTTCTGAATCGGAAACGGATTGGTGCCCCGCGCCCACATGTCCCTGAAGCGTTGTTGCCGGTGGTGGCGTCGTACCGGTACCGGACCCTCCCGCGGTACTTCCACCGCCTCCTCCGCATCCACTCAGCAAAGACAGGCACAAACAACCGATTGGCAAAACGGCATGTACTATCTTGCACGAGCATTTGGTCTTCACTGCCTGACTGGCCTCCGATTGCGGTTGCTCTGATTCTGGTCTTCTGCGAGAGATGCCTGCTGATGGTCCGGTTCCAACTCGTTGTTGGAATCTGCGGACTGGGCGTGCTTCGATGCTTGCTGCTTGTTGTTTTCTTCTGGCTTGTAGTAGCTATTGACGCCGCCGGAGTAGGCTTGGGCTGCCTTGGGAGCCATGATTGCCGCGATCATCGGCAACATCGCCACGGCCCCTGCGCCGGCTTTGGACATCATGCTGCGGCGAGACATCGAGGCGGGTACAGGTCGCGCTGCGTTTGAGAGTTGGCATGCCTCAAGCAGGCCGTGGTCTTGCATCTGTTGCAGAGCGATTTCGACAATCTCGTTGCTCACCGGCCGATCGAAATCGGCTCGCAGGTCGGCAGCAATCTGCGAAGTATTCCGTGTTCCATCGCAGCGTGTCCACACCGCAGCGGAGGTGCGGTTCAGGCAGAATGCGAGGTGGCGGCTTTCATCGTAGATAAGTGTCTCCTCGCCGACGTGTTGAATCGTAAGATCCTTGCCGAGAGTACGCGGCCGATAAACCTGATTCATGAAAGCCTCCTGGGTTCTTGGGGTTG
Organism: uncultured Occallatibacter sp.; assembly: GCA_964560845.1. GTDB lineage: Bacteria > Acidobacteriota > Terriglobia > Terriglobales > Acidobacteriaceae > Telmatobacter. Next base: position 7,931 of record CAZLMY010000012.1, read on the forward strand.
AATGAATATCATTATTTGGGGTTCACGGCGATGCTGGCAGGCGAGCTGAGTCCGCCGCCGCTGTAGGGAGAAGAAGCGAGCGGAGAGCCGTTGTTTGAAAAGCCGCTGAGGGTGTTGCCGCCCGAATTGACAACCCAGACGTTGTCGGCGCCGTCGATGGCGATGCCGTAGGGAGTGCCGAGCCCGTTGCCGCTGAAGGGATTATAAGTCGCCCCTCCGGGCGCTAACTGGGTGATGGAGTTATTGCCCGAGTTAGTAATCCAGGCGTAGCCATTCTGATCGATGGCGATGCCGTAGGGGGCATTCAACGTCGCGCCGGCAGTGAACCCGCTGGCGCCGGAGATGGCCGCTCCGGTATTGCTCAGTTCCGTGACGCTGTTCCCGCTGGGGTTGGTGACCCACACGTTGGCGGACGCATCGACGGCCAACGACTGCGGATTCTTCAACCCTCCACCAATGTAGTTGATGGAGATGGTCCAATCGGTGGGGGGCGTGTTGACGTCAAGCGCCGGCAGAAAGGCCGGGGTGCTGGATTGAAGATCGTTGAGATAGGCAACGTTCATGCTGGGATGCTGTGCGATGTTGAGCGCCGCGGTGACCGTATCGGTGGGCGCTGTGGAAGTCTTGGTGAGATAGAATAGCTTGCCGCAGGAGGTGCCGTAGGTGTGGCCATCGGAGCTGTCGGAAGCCGAACCGCCCGAGGAGTTGATACAGTTCTGCAAGATATTGCCCAGCGCATTGATCTCGGTGGAAGGCAGAGTGGCGCCGGTCGGCAGGGCCGGGCCGCCTGCTGTTCCCGACCCGATATCGACGACCTTATTGATGGCGGCGAAGGCATTGGTCAAGCCGGCTAAGTTGCTTGCCGGCGCGCCGATGTTGGTGGGTCCGGTCATGAATCCTGACAGCGACCAGACGGTAGCCACCGTAGTGAGTTCGTCCACGTCGATATAGGGCAAAGAGGCTACGCCGGTGCAGGGCCCGAGCCCGGCCATCATGGCCAGGTTGGGATTCGGCGAACCTGTGACCGGTGTGCCGCCGGTGGCCAACAAGAACACCTCGGGATTGCTTCCCGGACAGGTATAAGTGGGGAAATTGAAGTTACCGTGCGCGGTGGTTTGAAAGGCTGCGCCCAAGGGCGATGCAGCGGAGCCGTAGCCGCTGCTGCCGACCGTGTAGAGTTGCAGGTTGACGAACGCGACAGGCTGCTGTCCTCCGTGGACAGCGCCGTTGGGCGCAGGACCACTACTGATGCTGACCGGCCTGGCTGCGCCGCATCCGCTCAGCAACAAGGCCGCGCCGGACACAGAGCCGAGAGCCAGCAGCGCCCATATACTATTGCTTTGCGTCTTGCTGCCCATCATCGATTTCATCGTGTTTGCTCCTGAATCATTTGGCGACTCCCGATGCCGTTGCTGGAACTTACCTGTAGTTATGGCGCGGTCGCAGGTGCGTTGTTGGCGACGCCTGTTGCCAAGGGCACGGTGGGTGTGGCTACGCCTAACACCTCAGTGACAGAGTTACTGCCTGAGTTAGCTATCCATAGATTGCCGGAGATATCGATGGCAACGCTGGTTGGCGAACTGAGCGACCCGCCGGTGTAAGCCGTCGTCGAAACCGGCGATCCGTTCGAGCCGAACACCGAGATGGAGTTATTCGAGTTGGTGATCCACACTTGGCCGGAGCCGTCGATCGCCAGGCTGGTGGGAGTGGAAATTCCGCCGCCGCTATAGCCGGCATTGGTCACGCCCCCGGTGTTGGTGAGCTTGGCCACACTGCCGGACGCGTTCAGGCTCCAGATATTTCCAGCGCTGTCGATGGCAACACCGGTGCCGCCCGCCGATACCGGAGTATTGAGATACGGCGTCCCGGTGGCCGAGAAGGCTGCCGTGGTGCCGCTCGGATTGCCGATCCAGAGGTTGTTGGCGATAACATAGACGCTTTGCCCCGACGAACTCGCCGTGAGGTAAGCGCTGTCTCCCGGATAAGTTGCAACGATGCTCTGCGACCCCGATGGAAACGCAGCCGTACTCAACGTCGCCGTATAAGTGGTGGGACTTGACAAGCTCAAAGTGGCCGCACCGAGCAGCGTGGCTCCGGCATAGAAGTTCATCTGCTGAGTAGGCGCCGGCGCTCCGGAGATGGTGGTGAAGGTGGCCGTCAGGCTGGTCGCTGTCCCGCGATTCACCAGGGCCGGAACCGCATTCAACGTGACAGTGGGCGTGATCTGGCTGACGGTGATGGAGGCGCTGGCCGTCAAGCCTGTGCCGCCCGGCGTCGAGCTGACCGCGCCGGTAGTATTGGTGGCCACACCCGGCGTGGAACTGGTGATGTTGACCACTACCGTGCAGCTTGCGCCGGCCGCAAGCGAACCGCCGCTCAGTGAAACAGACGACCCGCCTGCGTTCGCAATAGCCGTGCCGCCGCAGGTGTTGCTGAGTCCGCTGGGATTGGCCACCGTCATGCCCGCCGGAAAGGGATCGCTGAACCCGACGGACGTTTGCGCAAACGTCGCCGGGTCATTCAGCGTAAACGTCAGAGTCGTCGTCCCCCCCGCCGCAATCGACGTCGCACCGAATCCTTTGGAGATTGTCAAAGAGGGGCTCGCGGTGCCGTTCAGCGTGACGGTTTGCGTACTCCCCGCCACATTCAATGCATTGTCGGTGAGCGTCAGGCTTTCGCTCAGGCTTCCCGCGGTTTGCGGAGCGAACGTAACCGGCAAATCGCAGGTGCTGGCTGCTCCAAGCACGATTGAACTTGTACAGGCGTTCAAGTCGCCGGTCGCCATGGGAAAATCTGCCGGATAATTCAGGCCGGTCATCGTCAGCGAAGCATTGCCGTCGTTTTGAACCTGAACGGTCATCGTTCCATCGGCCGTGTCCGTCGTGCCGGTGAGTGTTGGGGTGGGAAAGGTCACCGCAAGCGCCTGCGAACGCAGGAGTGCAAACGTGGAGCCGCTATTGATGTCGCCAAAGAAGATATCGCCCAATGGGTCCACCGTGGCGCAGGAGGGAGAAACGGTTGCACTTGGGATGAGCGTTGTCTGCGTAAAGGTCCCTGCCGCCAGTTCTATCACTCCGACGGATTCATCGGTGACGTAGACGTTGCCCACGGCGTCTACTGCGACTGCAATGGGCGCGTACCAGCTGGAACCAATGGGAGTCATCGTGCCGGTCCCTGCCGCTACCTGGGTCACCGTTGCGTCGCTTGCATCGACAACGTAGACATTGCCCGCGGGGTCCACGGCTACAGCTTCCGGTCCATACCACCCGGAGCCGATCTGGGTTTGAACGCCGGTTCCCGCGGCGATTTCTACGACCTGGGGAACAGACGGATCGGCAATATACAAGTTACCCGCTGCGTCTGCCGCAATTCCAAACGGAGCACCGTTGTACGGGACTCGAAACTGCGTACCACCTCCAGCCGGGAGTTCTTCCACGAACCCGCCAAAAGGGTCGGCCACAAACAGATCGCCGGCGCCATCCACTGCTACGCCTGTGGGATTAGACCAGCCCGTTCCAACGCGGATTCTGGGACCTCCGCTGGAAGGCACCTCTTCTACGTTTCCATTGCCAGTGCCGGTTCCAAAATTCGCGATGAATAGGTCGCCCGCCCCATCCACGGCGACCCCATAGGGACTGGCTACATGAGAGCGCGGAATGGAAACCTGGGGCGCGGGCGAGAAGATGACTTGAGGTCCGGTACCAGTTCCGTAGATGGGTACGTTGCCCAGCACAGTGCCGGTGTTGCCGCTCCCGGTGAAAAACACCACCGCCCCTTCGCGCAGGCCGGCGGCCAAAGGACTGAAAGTAACGTTGACGGTGCAGCTAGTGGCTGAGGCGTAGGTCGTTGCAGTACAGGTCCCGCCTGACACGCTGGCGAAGTCGAAATTCGCGAAACCCATCGTGAGTACAGCGATGCTGCCCACCGTTGCCCCAGCCCGGATATTCACAGTCACAGCCTGAGGCGCTGTCGTGGAACCGACGGGTTCCGAGCCAAGATTGACCGCGCTTGTTGTGCCGGCCACTATCGGAACGAAATTCGCTGTAATGATTTCAGGCGTGTTGATGGTGATGCTCGTCGCAGCGCTGCCGGGGGCGGCGATGTCGGTGCTTCCTGTCCAATTGACAAAACTGCCTCCGGTCCCCGTGGCAGTGATGTTTACCACGGCGCCAGGGGCGTAGTAAACGAAGGTCGATGGGGTCACTGTGCCATACGCACCATTGTTCGGCGAAGCCGATAGAAGATAGGAAGTGCTGTAACTGGCTGTGTAGCTTGTAACGCCCGCCGTTACCGTAATCACATCTGTTGCCGTGGTTGTGCCGTCGCTCCAGCCGGTTGGCGTGTATTCGGTTTTCTGGTCCGGCGTTGTTTGGACGGTGGCCGCAAGTGTATGCTGTTGGCCGGTGATCCAGTTGAACGATTGCTGTGAGCTATAGAGGCTGCCATCCACGCTGAACTGGAGATTCGCAGGGTTTGTACCCACAGTCACCGTAATTGCATCGCCGCCGATTCCGTTCAGCGGAATTGTCTGCACGGTCCCATCGACATTGAGGGCGTTGTCAGTCAGGGTCAGCGTACCCGTATTCGCGCCCTCCGCCATTGCCGTGAATGTCACCGGCAACAGGCAGAAACTGCCGGCAGCCATGGTCCCAGCGGAAGACATGGAAGTGATCAGTGGGCAAGCCGATGTGCCGCTGCTGTCGACGGTGAAAGCCGAACCGGAGATACTTGGATTGTTCCCGGAAGCAGGAACATCGAAGGTGAGCGAAGCGTTGCCGTTGTTCTCGACGGTAACAATCTTGGGGCTGTCGCTGCTTACGGTGCTGATGACCGTCGGGGTGAAACTCAACGAAGGCGCATCGGCAAGATCTACCTTCAACACCGTAGCAGTTCCATCCGCGACCACATATACGTTGCCGCTGCCATCCAATGCCAATCCCTCAGGAGAATTGGGTTGGGCCAGCGTGTTGATTGTCGCGTAGCCCCCTGTGGCCAGAATCTCTCCCAACTCACTATCGTAGGCATCTACGACATAAACATTCCCACTGGGGTCCAAAGCCACCCCTACCGGAGCATTGAAGCCGGCGCCTAGTGTATTGACGGTCGTATAACCGCTTGACGCCAAAATCTCTTTGACGGCAGAGTTGAGGTAATCGGCCACGAAGACATTGCCGGCGACATCGACCGCCACGCTTGTCGGAGAATTGAAACCGCTGCCCAAGGTGTTGATAGTGGCGTAACCATCCGACGCCAGCATCTCTTTAACGGCGTTGTTGCCGCTGTCGGCCACGAAGATGTTGCCGCTGCTATCTATGGCCGCGCTCGATGGATGCACGAACCCAGTGCCCAGAGAAACAACGCAGGCAGAGCTCGTGCAGCCAGGAGGAATCTCCTTCACCGCATTGTTGTAGTAATCGGCAACATAGACATTTCCAGCGCCATCTAGAGCCACGCTTTCGGGATAGTCGAATCCGGCGCCCAGGATATTGATGGTGGTATACCCCCCCACCGCCAGCATCTCCTTCACTTGGCTGTTGTAGGTGTCGGCGACATACAGGTTGCCCGCCGCATCCACAGCGATGCCATAAGCAGAACTCAGTCCGCTGCCCAGGTTGGTTTGGCTCGCGGCCGGCAGAAAGTTCACCAGCGGTCCGTTTCCAACGCCAGCGAGGGGTTCAGTTTCGAGCACGTTGCCTGCACCGTCGTAGAGCACGGCTGCGCCCATTCGCACGCCGGGAGCGAGCGGCGTAAAGGTCGCATTCACTGTGCAGGTTGTGTTCGATGCATATGTCGTCGCAGAGCAAGTCCCGCCACCGGAGTTGGCGAAGTCCTTGCCTGCAACACCGGTAGTCAAAACGGCGATGCTACCCACGGTGGCGCCCGCACTGATAGTGAAGGTCGCCGGCTGTGGCGCGCTGGCCAAGCCGACGTTCTGCGACCCAAAACTCACACCCTGCGTCCTGGCCACTTCTCCCCCCACCAACACCAGCATGAACACCAGGATGGGAGAAAGCGCGGCGCTCAGTCTCGTAAGAGCGAGGCCCGGGCAACAACGGTTAGGCATGCGGAACTCCTACAGGAGGGATTGGATCAGGGTGCACACTCAGGGAACTGCAGACTCTTTGGCCAGGCGCAGTCCCTGACAGGTGCCCAGTGTTCAAGTAATCGAGGTTTAGCGCGAGTTAGGGACTTATATTTCTGCTCGGCTATCACAGACAGCCATGAACAAACTGAAAGCCGGTCAAGAAAAACGCCGCACCAATGCGATCGACTTGCATGACGGCCGGCAATAATACATGGTGCACCACGTTCTCCTGAAGGACACATCTCGCCTTGCGACTTGTGGAGCCGTGGCGGTTCGTCGCCGTCAATTGTTGGCTGACCGGAATGTCGATGTGCACTGGAGGGGAAAACAACCCAGCGAATCACAACGAATCTCTCAGAAATGCTGATCTGGTGTCAACATAAAAGTCAAAGGCTCCCCGGGCGCTCATACGAATGTGTGCCGACCGGCCTGCTTCTAACCCATTAGCCGAGGTTTGTGAACCTTGAATTTAGCACTTCACCATTCGCTCTTGCCGCAATAGCACATACCCCGCTTTGCATTCGGAAAGCCAACCCTCTGACGCCGTTAATGGATTGGCTCAAGCCGTCAATCCGCTCAGAAGTAGACACGGAGACGACCGTTTTGGGTGCTATGCTGAAGCGGCACGGCGATAGAATCCTCTCGGGACCAACCAGTAAGAGGCCCTCTGCACGACACCGTGGGAAACCCCAAATCTCAATCGCTATCGCTCAGTTCACCCCAACGCGAACCACCGTATTGAACGAAAAGGACTTTGCCAACATGAGACCTGGAATGGAATGCGTCCTTGAGGTGCTCCGCGGCGATGCGAATCGCAGGGTAGTCCCAGTCTCCGAGTGGCAACAGGCATTTCAAATTGCGGAAGAAGAAAGCATTCTGCCGTTCTTTGCGGCGAAGCTTCGTCAAAGCGGCGTTACACTCCCCGACCCGATCCAGCTCGACCTCTTACAAGCCGAACAGGACGCAGTCCGGAACGGGTTCTGGTGGACGTCGGAATTGAAAGGCATTCTCCAGGCCTTTGCCGACAACCATATACCCGTAATTCCGCTCAAGGGTCCGATGTTCGCCGAATCCATCTACGGGTCCATCAACCTTCGAGCATCACGAGACATCGACCTGCTGGTCCGTCCTGAGCACCTCCCTGTTGCCAAGTCGGAGTTGGAGAAACTCGGCTTCGCAAGACACCGCGGAGGCTACGACGACAAATTCTTTCGCGGCCTCACTGGACACCGGGGATGTTACGACGACAAGTTCTTCCGCGGCGCCACGCTCGTCGAACTTCACTTCGATGTGGCCATCCCACAAGCCTATAACTTTGGCACCGCTTCGGCTTGGACCCGAGCCAGGCAAAAAGAGTTTCTTGGCATACCCGTGTGGCTGTTTACTCCCTCCGACCAACTGCTCTTCATTTGCCTTCACGGTGTAAGGCACCAATTCGAACGCCTCAGTAATGTCCTCGATGTTGCGCTCGCATTGAACCGTCTAACCCCGCAAATTCACCCAGAGGAGTTTGAGCATGGAACGGCTTCCCAACTCCGACATCTGATCGTCCTCTCACGCACGGTTGCAATGCATCTTGACCCGCACTGCAATCCCGGCCCAAGCATCGACCTGCGCAGCGGCACCATAGCTCAAATGAACAAATTGGCCCATAGAATGTGGACGAACCTGCTCGATCGTCCAAGTCCGAAGCAAACCAACCTGGCATTTCTGCGCTTCTATTGTGGATTGGAAGCCATGACAAGCGGTGGGCTGCTGCGCTGTGCACGGTATGTCTGTTTCCGTGCCACAATTCTGCACCCTACAGACTTTGCCTTTGCCGAGCGGTTCGGCATAAAACGGTGTGTCCTAGTTTGGATACTAAGACAATTTCGCTTGCTCGCCTTGCTTTGCGGTGTCGACATGCAAAAGCGGACCAGACCCGAACATAGTCGGAATCCAGCCTGAACCCCTCTTGAAACCGACCTTCGGACTCGACGACGATAGCCTATGGCCTGGAGTCTCCTGTGACCTCTCCCACGCCCACTCGAAAGTTCATAAAAGGTACTATCGTTCGGAGTCGGCCAATTTGACACGTATCTCCGCGCCAAGGGTGCCCGGCAGGTGTTTCCGTCGGCTCTTGAAGAAGGTGGGGGACGGGGGACTGACCGCCTACAGCCCAATAGCCATGGGCAGGGAATTGCGGGGCGAGCGACTGGAGGAGCTTGGCAAGTCATGCCGCGCAGCGACTTGCCGTCAATGGGCACCACCTCGCCGCTTTCAAGCCGGGCATTTGAGGAGACCCAGGCAACGAAGCACGTCTCCACTTCCACCGGGTCGAGCAGCGAAAACACCTGGTTGAACATGTCCTGTGAGGGAATGCCGCCGGGCAGCGATAAAAAGCTGCCCAGCCACTCCCGCTTGGCGAGCCCATAACCCTCGATTTCGTTCCAACGGTCCGCACCGCTCAGCTCAGCAGCAATGGTGATCAGAACAAACTCTTCCAGCAGGTGCTCCCGCGTCCGTTCCACCCGAGGATCGCGCAAATCGGCAAAATACTTGTGGGGATTTTCCATATCCCCACCACAACCCTCGCGCCTACCCTTCGCATACAGCGTTTTAGATGCGTCGGCCCGGCGTTCAAATGCGGTGCATCTGTCGTTTTGCACGCCAACCTAGTAAACTGCAATTTGTTCCCACAGACTTGGTCGTCCTCAAGATGCCGCGCCGGCACGCGCGACTTTCATCTTTGATCGCGCACATCGGACAGAGCGCGGTGTTTCAGTAACAGTGCAAATGGGGCTGGAAATTGCAAGCGACACGCGACCTTTTTGAAACGCTGGCTGCCTTGAGTGACTCCGAACGCGAGAGCTACCTGGAAGCGCATCCGGAATGGTCCGCCGATGCGGTCAGGATGGTGCGAGAACTGCTCGGCGCCGAAGACGATTCCGATTCCTTGCCGTGCGTGGAGAATCTGGTGCCTCTAACCCGGAGTTCGTCAGCGCCTGAACTGAAGGCTGGTGACCGGCTGGGACCATACCGGCTGGTCCGGCGCTTGGGCAGCGGTGGCATGGGCATTGTCTTCGAGGCCGTGCGCGAAGAGGGCGAGATCTCGCTGCGTTGCGCCATCAAGGTGCTGCACCCGGAGCTTTGCACGCCGGAATTCCTGCTTCAATTGCGCCAGGAAGCCGCCAAGCTGGCAACCCTCAGGCATCCCAACATTGCCCGTTTGTTGGATTGGGGTATCGACCAAACCCCAACGCCTTATTGCGTGCTTGAATACATCGATGGTAAGTCGGTTACGGCTTGGTGCGACCATCAAGCACTGTCGCGCAAGGCGCGTTTGCTGCTGTTCCTGGACGTCTGCGCAGCCGTCGCCTTCGCCCATCGCAACCTGGTCGCCCACCTCGACCTGAAGCCGGAAAACATCCTGGTCAACGACTCGGGCGGGGCCAGACTGGTGGATTTCGGAATAGCCCGCACGCTGGTGCGGGAGAGCCCAAGCGAAAGCGAAGCCACGCCGCGCGCTTACTCCGCGCGATATGCCAGTCCGGAACAGATCAACGGTGGGACCTTGTCGGCGCGCAGCGACATTTACAGTCTGGGCGTTGTGCTGCGCGAGTTGCTGCGCGAACCGCCCAAGGCGCATGGAAACAAACTTGCCGCCAGATCGCTTCCGTACGAGATCGAAGCGATTTGCAGTCGCGCTGCCGCGGCCGATCCTGACTTGCGCTACTCCACGGTGCAGGAGTTTCAACAGGATCTGCGTAGCTACCTTGCGCAGCGCCCGGTGCAGGCAGCGCCGAAAACCCCGATCTACCGGGCCTGCAAGTATTTCAGGCGGAATGCGCTCCAACTGGTGGCCGCGACCGTCGTCGCGGTGGCTCTGCTTGCCTCTGTGACCTCATGGCAACTGCATCGCCGGGCAGATCGTGAGCACCAGCGCGCCGAGCGGCTTCGCGCGGCTGTTCTTAAGCTTTCCAGTACCTTGCTGTTTCCTCTGGAAGATGAAATGCGCAATCTTCCCGGCGCCACCCCGGCACGCATGTTGGCTGTCCAAACCGGGCTGGAATACCTCCAGAATTTATCTGCCGATGCCAACATCGATCCCAGCCTGGCGGTCGAGATCGCTCGCGCCTACACCAAGCTCGGGGACATCCAGGGCAACCCTTCCAACGCGAATCTAGGTGATGAAAAAGGAGCCCGGCAGAGCTACGAAATCGCGCGCCACATGCTGGTCGATCTTCGCGATCCGGATTCCCGCTATGCTTACGGGCTGCTGCTGACGCACGAAGGAGACTTGATTAGCGCGAATGGCGACAACCAGACAGCTGAGCAGATGTACAAGGATGCAATTGGAGCGTTCTTCGACCTGATCCACGCTGGCCGTGGCGATGCGCGAGTGAAGGAAGCTCTGGAATCCGGGTTGAACGATTTGGCCGATGAGGAAGCTGGCGAGGGGCGGGCCCCGCTTGCCCGCGCCCATTACGACCAGGCCCTCGAACTGGCTCGCCAGCTTCTGCAACTGCAGCCGGATAACGCCGTCTATCAGCGCAACCTGGCCCGATGTTTGAGCCGGCAAGGCAATTTGGAGTGGGATGCCGGCCGTTGGCAGATGGCCGCCAATGCCTATCGCGGCAGCCTTGATATCTACGACCGGCTCTTGCGCCGGCAACCGGACAACATCAAGGTTCGCCATTCCTGGATCGCCGGAGCCAACAATGTCGCCGCAGCCGACGAACATCTCAACCGGCTGGCTGAGGCGCTGGATCTCTACACTCGCGCCGGGCTGTTGGCGGCGCGCACCGTGGAGATCGACCCTCAGAACATCGCCGCCTTGCGCGATCGGCAGGTGGGGTACTCCAACATCACGCGTGTTCTGCTGTCACTCAATCAACTCCCTGGAGCTGAAAGCTCATGCCGCCGCGAACTGGCCCTTGCCCAATCTCTATGGAAAATGAACCAGGAGGATGCCACTGCCAGGGACGATCTGGCTGGTTCGAAGGAGCACCTGGCGGAGGTCCAAAGCAAGATGCACGGCTACAGCGCAGCGATCGCCAGCGAACAGGAGGCCTTGCTCTTGTTGAAAGCAAATCTTGAGACCAATCGCTCGGCAGAGAGCCTGGTTGCGGTAGTCGATGGCCTCGTGCGGTTGGCTCATTACGACATCGATCTAGGCGAAGCCAATCCAGCATCGGCACCCATGGCCCGTAAGACCGCGCTCAATTGCCTGGCGGAGTTGCATCGAATGGAGCCGCATCTGCGCCCCGCTAATGCGGAAGACAAGGAACGCTCCTCCAACATTCGAGCACTGGAGATTCGCCTGAATAGGAAAGCCCGCTAACAAGATTGCACTTCCTCAGCAAGAGTCTGACAGGTTCTGGCAACAGAAAAAGCGCAAATAACCGGATCGGAGCAAGCGGGTGGCGTAATAGTTTAATCAGCTGTGATGCGGCCGCAGGGGCTTGCTAAGCGGATTCCGCGGCCTGCCGGGGGAAGCCGTTCTGAAGCCGCAGTTTCAACCATGCCTTGGCAAAGCGCCAGTCACGCTTGACCGTTTCACGCGAAACGCTCAGCACCTCTGCCGCTTCTTCTTCGGTCATGCCGGCAAAGTACCGCAGTTCCACCACCCGCACCTGGCGCTCGCTAACCTCCTTCAACTCATCCAAAGCATGGTCGATGGTCAGCACATCGGCAGCTGCGCGGTAGGTGTCGGTGGCCTGGAGTTCGGATTCCAGCGCCGGCGCCGATTCCAGCATGGTGCGCTTGGCGGCGTTGCGTTTGCGCGCATGGTCCACCAGAACCCGGCGCATGGCTTGCGCCAGTGTGGCGATGACCTGTTTCTGGCTTAAGTCCAGTGGCATAACGCCGCCATAAACGCGAAGAATAGCTTCGTGGACCAGCGCCGTCGGCTGTAGGGTATGACCGGCGCGCTCCATCTTCATGTAATAGGCGGCCAGCCGACGCAGCTGCCGATACACGTCGCCATCGAGCTCGTGATCCACGTTATCCATGAGATTTCCTTGGTGTTCCTCCTATTGTAGGCGCAGGATCTGGCATTGAAGGCCTGCGGAAGCGTCGCTCCGGGCAATCGCATGAATGTGATTGGAAGGGGGCATTGGAGTTTCGCGGCGCCCCTCCAGGCGCGGAAATGCGGTTTGCCGTCTATCCCAGGGGTGCGCTCCGTTTCCCTTGGGATATTCTCGTGTCTCCCCGCCGGGAAGATTGGCTTCCGGGCTGCAACTGCAGTAGCCGGGGAGCCATACAATCCAACAAGAATCGTTCATGCGATTGCCTGCAGACTCGCCCCGATTCGCTGTCGGCACTCTTGCGGAGAATCGGCTTCTGATAAGCTCCTGTCTATGAAAAAGCCTGTCCTGTTGGTGATCGACATGCTCAACGACTTTCTGGGTCGCTGGGAGCCGCAGAGGAGAAAAGAGCTTACCGGTGCGATCGACGAACTGGTGGGCGCCATGCGGGAGTTCTCTCTCCCGGTTCTGTGGGTGCGGCAGGAGTTCGAGGCCGATCTGAGCGATGCATTTCCCGAAATGCGGGCGCGTAACATCTCCGTCGCCATCAAAGGGACGCCAGGGTGCCGGATTGCCCCGGAGTTGAAGTGCCTGGCGAGCGACCGGGTGATCGTCAAGAAGCGGTACAGTGCGTTTTTCGGTACCGGCTTGGACGCCATCCTTGCGGAGTTACAGCCGGATGTGCTGATCCTGGCGGGAATCAACACCCACGCCTGCGTCCGCACCACCGCCATAGACGCGTATCAGCGGGATTGGCCGGTGATTCTGGCGTTGGACTGCATTGACTCCTATGACCGGGAGCATCACGAAATCTCTCTTCGCTACATGAAAGACAAGATCGCAGGCGTGCTGGGTAACCGGGAGATTCGGAGGGCGCTGGAAGACGGCGAATGCGGCAATTGAGCACTTTGGGAGTCTGGAAGCACGCCTGGCGCATCGAACATCGCAGATTAAGCAAAGCAGGAATCGGCGCGGATGCACGAGGCCTGCTGGGGAAGGGAATCGATGGATAACGACAAGGCTTTACGCGAACAATTGGTCAGCATGCTCAAGGGCGGCAACGCGCATGTCGGATTCGAAGATGGCATCAAGGACTTTCCGGCGGAGTTGCGCGGTAAGACGCCCAAGGGAGCGCCGCACTCGCCTTGGGAGGAACTGGAGCATCTGCGCATAGCGCAATGGGACATTCTGGAGTTTTCAGTAAACCCAAATCACAAGTCGCCGGAATTTCCCAGCGGCTATTGGCCGGCCAACGAGGCGCCGCCGGACGCCAAGGCTTGGGACCGCAGCGTGAACCGCTTTTGCGAGGATTTGAAGGCGCTGTGTGAGTTGATCGAGGACGAGCGAACCGATCTGTTCGCGAAAATCCCGCATGGGGATGGGCAAACGGTATTGCGCGAGGCCTTGGTGGCCGCCGACCACAACGCCTACCACCTGGGGCAGTTGGTGCTGCTGCGGCGGATGCTTGGGGCCTGGACTTCGGGAGCGTAGGAAGTCCGGTGATCGGAGTAAAACGATTCGCTTTTGGTCTTGACTGATCTATGATCCCGACGAATCTGCCCTCTAGGGATGGCAACCGATTACTTCAGGAAAGAATCCAACTGACCCATATTGAACGAGTGCCTAAGGCCAATTGGATGGCTGGAAGAAATTGCGATCTCGTCGGGAGTATTTGGGAATGTCGCAAGACCTTAGGCAAACCCGGATTTTTGTTGTAGATGACGAAAGTGTAATTAGCGACACTCTGGGGGTGATTCTGCGCCAGCGGGGATTCGATGCCCGCTCGTTCGATCTGCCCGCCGAGGCCTTGCGGGCGGCTCGCGAACAGGCGCCCGATCTCTTGATTGCTGATGTGGTTATGCCGGTCCTGTCTGGAATAGACTTGGCGCTTCAAGTGCGGGAGCATTATCCCGGCTGCAAGGTACTTTTGTTCTCAGGGCATCCAGCAACCGCTGACTTACTTCAGGTGGCCCGGGAGGCGGGACATGAGTTTGAAGCACTGGCGAAGCCGGTTCACCCCGCAGAGTTGGTTGAATCCGTCCGTACGCTGATCGATGCCTGAACAGCGATGCCCCCTCCTTGCCCCGGTTCTTCTTCTCGAAAAGCGGGTGCAAGGATGGGGCATTGAGTTTCAATATCGCTATGCACGGACCGGATACAACCGATCGTTCGTAGCCGTTCGGTGACAATTGACCGCTCGTCTCTATTGCTTTACGCCCGATGCCACAATCATGACCAGGAACTGGTGCTGTGTGCGCATGCCCAGGCCAACACCCACCAGCTTGCCGTCGGGACCAAGCACGTAGGTGCGGGGGATGGCGCCTTCGGCGTGGAACATCTTGGTCACCTTGCTGTCCGGATCCTGAAGCACAATCGGAGTGTAGGGGGGCTCCTTCTTGGTGATAAAGTCATTGACCAGCATCAGGTTGGACATTGGGGCTTGCTCGGCATCGATGGAGAGAATGACCAGGCCGTGTGTGGCGAGATGCTGGTTGATCAGGTTCAGGTCGATCATTTCCTGGTTGCAGGCTCCGCAGGACGTGTTCCAGAAATTGATGAGGACGGTTTTGCCGCGGAGTGCAGACAGCGTGACCTTCTTACCCTTGAGATCCTTGAGGGTGAAGTCGATCTTCTCGATGTCGGCGTCGTTCTGGGCCAGGGCCGCGGCGGCTTTGACATAGAGGGGGTCGGCCAGGGTGGTCTGCAGGTGCTCATAGCGGACGAGCTTGGCCAGGTTGAAGTAAGGAGCCGGCGGCACGTCTTTCTTGGCCGGGAGGGGGGTATCGGCAAGCGCCTTGGAGAGGGTGTCGGCCACGGCCTGAAGGGCAGGCATACCGGGATCGCCGTCGATTGACTTGAAGGCGAGCTTGTCGGCGACGTTTACTTTCGCAACGCTGGGAGGCAGCGCCAGGATGTCGGCGGAGAGCTTGACCATGGCGGCGGAACGAGCATCGCCATAGGGAAGGTTATCGACTTGCTTGGCCAGGGCGTCTTCCGGGCCTTTGGCATGAAGCAGCGGCGTGGCCAACAGCAGCGACGCGACAAGAAGTGCTCGGTAGTTCAGAATCATGGGGTCTCACTGACAATGCGTGGATTGACTTCATTCCGACTGAAATGGAGGCTTGAGGGAAATTATATTCTCGTCGCGGTCGCAGAGTGGAGACGCGCGGTGACGGCTTCGACAATTCTTTGGTGCACATCGCCAATGGAGAGGTCGCCTTCAATGAGAACCACGCGCTCCGGTTCGCGGGCGGCGATTTCAAGGTATTTGCCGGCCACGCGGCGAAAAAAGGCTTCCTGCTCCTGCTCAAAACGGTTTTCATCCTTGCCGGAGCGCGCTTCCACGGTCTGATTGCGGCGGCGCGCACGCTCCAGGCTGGCTTCAATCGAGGGCAGCAGCAGCAGGGTCAGGTCCGGCTGCAGGTTCCCGCACAGCAGGCGGTGCAATGCAAGAACGGCCTCGGAACCCAACTGGCGGCCGCCGCCCTGGTAGGCCTCGGTGGAGTCGGTGAAGCGGTCGCACACCACAATCTTCCCTGCATCCAGGGCCGGCTGGATGACCTCGGCAATGGCCTGTGCCCGGTCGGCGAACATGAGGGCCATCTCGGTCATGGGGGCGAGGCCGATGGAGCGGGAATCGAGCAGCAGTTCGCGGATGCGGTCGCCGGTGGGGGTTCCTCCGGGCTGGCGGGTGAGAACCAGATCTACGCCTGCAAAATTGTCAGAGTCGGAATGGTGCGCGCAGTTCAGGCTGGACTCGCTCGCGCCGGCAGCCCCACTGTTTCGCCTCTTGAGCCAAGCGGCCAAGCGCTTGATTTGCGTGGTTTTGCCAGAGCCGTCGAGACCTTCGAGCGTGATGAACAGACCGTGCGGCATGCGTTGAGTCTACCATCCGGAAATTGGCCTTCCGAGCGACAAATGGCGCCGCGTGAAAAGATGGG
The DNA here is from genome assembly GCA_964560845.1 of uncultured Occallatibacter sp. Classification (GTDB taxonomy): domain Bacteria; phylum Acidobacteriota; class Terriglobia; order Terriglobales; family Acidobacteriaceae; genus Telmatobacter. The sequence continues at coordinate 23,965 of CAZLMY010000012.1, forward strand.
AGACGAGTCTCCGTCCATTGTGTTACAAGGAGATGATTTTTCAATGTTGTATCGAAACTAGAACGGAGGCAGGCGACTGTTCTCCCATGGAGTGGAAAGAACGTGAATTTCTCACATCTGCCGAAGCTTCTTGCTTGCGGTTCCCTGGCGGCCGCAATGCTGTCAGGGGGCCCGCTCAACGCCCAACACCTCACTCTTGAAGGTCAAACCGGCGGGTTTCTCACTCCCACCGCCTATGTGGTCGAATCGGCCAAGGGCAGATTCTTCTCTTCTCCGGCCGTCGGCTTTCACGCCATCAACGCCGCCAAGGTCATCGGCAACTTTGAAACCGTCAGCTTCACCGAAGGCTTTGCCAACCGGGCCGAAGTTGGCTATACACGCAGCATCCACCAGACCGGCCACACCCCCGCCGCGACTGCAACCAACTCCGCAACCAGCGATCTCTGGGCCTTCGACGGCATGAACATCTTCCACGGCAAGGTGGTGGGAATCAAGGATGGCCAGTTCGGCCCCTGGACGCCCGGAGTCGCCGTCGGCGGCGTAGTGCGCACTCAAGACAAATTCGTCTCCGGGGAAGCTCAATCGGACGCCATCGGTCTCTATGACCAGCTATGCATCGCCACCAAGCAATGTGCCCCAGTGGCCATACCGCCTGCCAAGGCCTACACCAACGGAGACATCTATATCTCCGCCACCAAGACTTGGATCAAACCGCCCGTGCCCTTCCTGGTGAACTTGGGCTGGAAGGCCACCAACGCGGCGATTTTCGGCATCGGCGGGCAGAGCACACGCTTTGGCGGCCTGTTCTACGGTGGCATTGGCTTTCCTTTGCCCCTTTCCCACAACCTTTACGCGGTGCCCTCGGTGGGATTCACACAAGAGCCGAAGGCTGTGATTGGCTTGGGTCCCTTGCCTCCGATCGGCATTCCGCTGGTTGGCGGACGAGCTGATCTGCCCACGACTCTGGATTACGCGGTGCGCGTGAGCCAGCGCGAAAATCCTCACTTCTCCTTCGATATTGGCATTGGCCAGGTGGCAGGAAATATCGGATCCATCCCGACCTTTATGCCCCCGCCCTATCCGGCCGCGATTCCGGTCAATCTTGAAGCGCGCAAGGTGGTTGGCATGGGGTTGAGTTTCCGCTACTGAATCCACTTCCACCGAAGCATCCTCTCACCAACGGCACCTCAACTCAGGCACGCATCCGGATTCCGGTGCGTGCCTGACCTGTTTTGGGTAAGCCCGGACTTCCGAGGGCTTCGCCGATTTCGCACATCGTGCAACTTCTATTGGCCGTATGGGTTCCTAAGAACGTAGACTGGTGGCGCCATTTCGCTCCAGGACTCGAAGGTACGAAATATCAGGAGGATGTTTCCATGCGTCTTTTCCGCTCCGCACGATTGCTGTTGCTGTTCGCTTTGCTCTCGCTGATTCCCGCCTCTTCGTACGCGGGTGTCTTCATCAGTGTCGGATTCGCTCCGCCAGTCATGCCCGTCTATGTGCAACCCGTCTGCCCCGAACCGGGATTGATGTGGACTCCCGGCTATTGGGCCTATGGCGAAGATGGCTACTTCTGGGTTCCCGGAGCTTGGGTGCCCGCACCCTACGAGGGTGCTCTCTGGACGCCCGGCTATTGGGGCTGGTCCGGCGGCCTGTTCGTCTTCCATGACGGCTACTGGGGCCGGCATGTGGGCTACTATGGCGGCGTCAACTACGGCTTCGGCTACGGCGGCATCGGATTTGTCGGCGGCATGTGGCGCGGACACGAGTTTGCCTATAACACCGCAGTGGTGCACGTGAATGAGACCGTCATTCACACCACCTATGTCGATCGAACGGTTGTGGAACGGAACACCATTGTGAATAACAATCATGTGGCCTATAGCGGCGGGCCGGGCGGCATTCAGCACCAGCCCAGCCCCGAGGAGCGCGCGGCCGAGCGTGAACCGCACGTGCAGCCGACCAGCTACCAGCAGCAGCATGTGCAGAGCTTCCAATCCAACAAGGCAGCCTATTTCAAGAACAACGGCGGACATCCGCAGAATCTGGCAGTAGCCAGACCGCTGCCGATGGAACATCAATCCGCACCGATGGCACGGCCCGCGCAGCAGCCCATGGCTCACTCCAACATGCAGCCCGCGGTGCATCCTTCAAACCAGACCCAGGCTCGGCCCATGCCTGAGTCCCGCCCGGCTCCGATGCAGCCGCAAACGCGCCCCATGCCCGAGTCCCGCCCTGCTCCGTCTCAGCCGCGCCCTGCAGCACCAGCCGCACGGCCTGCCCCCGCGCCCGCATCTCATCCCGCGCCGCAGCCACATGCCGCTTCCCGGCCTGCACCCAAGGAGAAGAAGTAGGCGACAAGACAGCCAAGAACCACGCGGCCCACGTCTCGGCGTGGGCCGTCGTGCGTCAGGGGATCGAAAGCTCGATACCGGCGATCTCCACTTCAAGCCCGCCATAAGTGGGGTGGGTATTTTCTCGGATGCGGTAGGCGACGTCGACCAGGCTGCCACGGGTCAGCCCAAGGGCCTCAACATGCGCTGCCTGATCCCAGCCTACGGCGCGGATGGTGCTGCTGGACCCGGGCAGAATGGGCTCCGAGGCGCCGGGTCGCGGCTGTGCGGGTTCCTGCGCCAGTTCCAGGCGGATGTGGCGCTCTTTCATGGTGCGCGGGGCGCTCATGAGCTTTGCCCTGCGGGACACAAACAGCGGCTCGGGGTTGCCGTGGCCAAATGGCTCCAACTTATGCAGCCAACCGGCTAATACCGGCGTGATGCGGTCAAGGGGCAGCTCGGCATGAATCTGCAGCACCCGCTCAGGTTCCCGATCGGCCAGGTGGGTGGCCGCGTAGAGACGTAGACGGGCCTTCAGGTCGGGCAGCGCGGCGGCCGGCATGGCAAAGCCGATGGCGAAGGCATGGCCGCCGAATCGGGTGAACAGGTCGGCGCAGCTTTCAATGGAGTTGAGCAGGTGAAAGCCGTCGATGGAGCGGCCGGAGCCGTGGGCCACCCCGTCTTCGACACTGATGACGATTGCCGGTTTGGCAGTGCGCTCCACCACGCGCGATGCCAGGATCCCGATGACGCCGCGATGCCAGCCGTCGCCGTCCACCACTAGCAGCCGGTCCGCGGCCATCCCCGCATCGTTGGCTAGAAGCGCTTCAATGGCCAGCAGGGCGGTGGCTTCGGTCTCGCGCCGTTCGCGATTGAGCCGCTCCAACTTGGCGGCCAGTTCGACGGCGCGGGCCTGGTCCCGGGTGCAGAACAGTTCCACAACCTCCGAAGCAATATCCATGCGCCCTGCGGCGTTGATGCGGGGGGCCAGGCGAAACGCCACGTCAAAGCCGGAAATGGCTTTGGCGGTGGGGTCCAACTGGGCGGCGGCGAAAAGCGCTCGCAGCCCCTGGCCGGCAGGCGAGCGCAACTCGCGCAACCCGATAGCAGCAATGACGCGGTTCTCTCCGCGCAGGGGCACGGCATCGGCGATCGTGGCGATGGCTGCCATCTTCAAAAAACTAGGCAGGGTCTTTTCGCGGGTACGGGCGGGGTCGCGGCGCGAGAGCACGGCCTGTGCCAGCTTGAGCGCAATAGCAGCGCCGCAAAGGGACTTCTCAGGGTAGCCGCAGCCGGGCTGGTTGGGGTTGAGCATCGCCAGGGCGTAGGGCACGGCATCGCCGGCTTGCAGCAGGTGATGGTCGGTGATGATCAGGTCCAGACCCAGACGGCGGGCGGTGTCGGCCTCGGCAAAGGCCCGCGTACCGGTGTCGACCGTGATCGCCAGCCGCACTCCGTCGGCATAAGCCGCCTCCAATACGGAGGACTGCAGCCCATAGCCCTCGTTCAACCGATGGGGCACGTGAAACCGCGCTTTGCCGCCCAGCATTTCGATAGCGGTCTTCAGCAGCACCACGGCCGTGGTGCCGTCCACGTCGTAGTCGCCGTAGAGCAGTACCGGCTCCTGGCGCGCAATGGCGGCCTCCAGGCGCTCGACGGCCGCGTTCATGCCGAGCATGAGGAAGGGGTCGTGCAACTGGTCGGTGGAGGGGTTGAGGAAGGCGTGAGCCTGATCGGCCTGGAGAATGCCGCGCGCCACCAGCAGTTCGGCCAGAACCAGAGGTAAATGGGCTGCTTTGGCCAAAGCAGCAGAGGCTTCGGGATGGGATTCCGCGACCGTCCAGCGCTGGCGAAGAGCTTGCCGCAGCCGGCTAATTGGCGAAGGGGCCTGGTGCACGGCGGGAGGCGGGTCCATGGGCGCTACCGCGGAGGCAGCGCCCGGATGAGTGGACCCAACGGGAATCACGGGCGGACTACTCGTCCTCGCCGTCGTCCCCATGAGGGTCGTCGATCACGATGTCCTGGAAGCTCTCGATGTCCTCGAGTAGAGTTTGGTAGCGCTCGTACCACTCGGTAGTGGTCTCATGCAGAAACACCAGGCCCTGGTAAACAAAACCCAGCTGAATGTAACCCAGCATCCCGGCATACTTGTTCAGCCATTGGGCTTCGACCAGTTCAGTGGCTTCCTCGTCGGGAAAGTTCATTTCGCCGGCTTCTTCAACCAGCGCATCGAGCTCTTCCCGATCCAGCGTCATCTCGCTGAACGTGACGAACGGAGCGCCAACGTGCTTGGCCATCTCCACGAAGTCTTTCCAGGCGTCTGGATTGGATTGGCCCTCCCACACCACGGAGGGGATGTCTTCGGTTACGTATCCGGGCAAGCGCCGCAGTCCATGGCCCTCGATGAAGGCCACCATGTCGTCTTTAAGAGAGAGAAGGTTTTCCTGGCTCATAGTCAAGCATCTATTTTCGCAGATGCAGGCGGGTGGCGCGCGGCAGTTGTGGAAACTTTGCGCGTGTTTTCACAGCCCGTTGCGGGGGACTCGACGCATTTCAGAGGAATTACGAAATCTGCCCCGACAAATTACCATAGCCGCAAGGCCGTCGCTGTGTGCCCCGGAATCCGCCGTGCCCGTCTTTTGCGCGCCTCGTGCGGAAGGGATGGGAAACCTCAATCCGTCACAGGCAACCCATCCCTGCCCCCGAGGAGCTCCCCCTTTGCCATCGTTTGAGCGTCACGTCTTTGTCTGCCTTAATACCCGTCCCGCCGATGCGCCCCGTCCATCCTGCACCACCGATGGCAAGAGCGAACTGCATACCCAATTGCAGCAACTGAGCCGGGCTGCCGGCCTGGGAGCCACCGTGCGCATTAACAAGTCCGGCTGCCTTGACCAGTGCGAGCACGGACCCACGGTAGTCGTGTACCCCGAGGGAGTCTGGTACGGCGGCGTCACGCCGGAGGACGCCGCCGAGATTGTCGAGCAGCACTTGGTGGGCGGCCGGCCGGTGGAACGGCTGCGCCTGGCCGAAGAGTGCATCAATACCAAGAGTTGTCCCCATCGCACCCAAGGCTGAACACTGTCGAAACCATGACTTTCGTAATGAGATGGCTCTGATTTAATTGCCCGCCTCACTCATACTTTGCCCCCGCCCCTCCGATGAACAAATCGGAGGACCCCATGAACCGCACACGAATTGCCCTTTTTCTGATGTCGGTGTCGGTGGCTTCGATCGCCTGGGCCGGACCGCCTGCGGACCCGCGCGGCGTGGCAAGCCCTGTGGCGGTCAGCGGTGTTTACACCGTCAGCTTTCACGTAACACTCGGCACCACGGTACCCACCGGCAGCGCCGTCACCTGCCGGGCTCGGATCGCTCCCAATCTGCAAGCCTTCCAGAACCTGAACCGGGGAACGGTCCCGGTGGAATCGGCTACTGGTGCTGGCAAGGTCGCCGGCTCTTCGCTGGCAGGTTCCACAGCCAACTGCTCGGTTGAGATTCCATTTGCCTGGACGGTATCGGAAGCCCAGAACGGCGTTGTGTTGAGCTACGAAGTTGACGCAGTCGGCGGCGCCGCCCCGGTAGCCGCGCTGACGCAGCCTGGAGTCGCTGTGGCTTATCCTCCGATGGGCGGGGCAGCCCGATTGCGTTTCAACGTCGCTTTCTAGCCAGGCCGGGAATCGCCCGGCAGAATTCACCCCGGCAAAAACGGGTGTCCCGAAGCGCGGGGTACCCATCCCTCTTTCAGGTTCTGAGGCTAGCCCTAACCCTCGGTCCCGCCACCAGCAACACTGACGACTGACCACTGATTACTGGAGCCGGTGTACACACCCTGGGCCGTTGGGGTATCCTATCGCTTAATCCATGATTTTCTCCCGCGACTACATAGGCTATCTAGCCCGCCGAACGGTCAAGCACCTCATCGATGCCAAGATGATCACCACCAGTGACTTGAAGGCAGTCGAGGCGCGCGTCGCCGAAGGCTTGATCGAGGAACTTTCTCTCGAAGACCGCATCAACGACGAGGTGCGCGTGATCCTTGAGGCGTACTCGGAAGAGATGCGCAAATCCGGCGCGCAATATGCCGAGATGTTCAAGAAGGTGAAGACCGAATTGGCGAAGAAGTACAAGGCGGTTCTATGAGGATCAACCCCGACAAGCTCAACAAGCTGGCCCACACCGTGGCCGACACCTTGGCCGACACCGAGCAGGTGGGGTTTCTGGAGGATCGCAACACCATCCGCCAGGAGGCCCGTAAGGCGCTGACCACCTTGCTGACCGAAGAGGGCAAGATCGACACCGCCGCCCGCCTGAAGATCGCCAATCAGAAGAAGATCATCCAGGAAGGCTCCCAGGAGTGGGAGATTCTCTATCGCAAGTACTATAACGACGAGGTCCGCAAACTGGGCATTTGAGCGCCCCGGACCGGATCCTATTTTCCCTTTTGGCAGCAGCCGAAAATTTTGTTAGAGTAGACGAGAGGCCGGAGACGGTTTCCACCGCACGCGTGTGGCGCTATCGTCCAGGGGTTAGGACGTGAGATTCTCAATCTTAAAACATGGGTTCGATTCCCATTAGCGCTACCAAAACACCCTTCCAAACATCCAGGCAGTTCTCCGATTCCATCAGGGCCGTGGTTCGTTGCCCCGCTGTTTCAGGCGATCGCCGCATCGCAGGCAGCCACGCGGGCGCATCGGAAGCTAGGAGACTTGAAAACCGCAGCAGCCTTCGGGACGCTCCTCAACTCATGACCTTCCTGCATTGAATCAGAAGCGAAGTCAGCAGTGGACAGCGGCCTGGAAACGGTTACAATACTTGCGCCTTCGATTGCGGCGCCGCTCGTCCTGCGAAATCCACCGAGCCTCTGCCCTTTCGAGTGCCTGTTTCCTGGCAAAGGAGCCATATGGATCGTCGTGAATTCATCAAGACCACTGGTACTCTGGTGGCCGCTGCTTCGGTCGCCCCGGCCTTGCCCGCCGCCGGCTATGCTGCTGAATCTTACCCCTCCGCAACTGGGCGCATGGTGCTGCCCATCAACCGGAAATGGCGATACAGTTCCAAAGCCACGGCCGCAGCCCATGCCCGCGAGTTCGATGACAGCCTCTTTGCCCGCGTCACCGTGCCCCATACCAATCTGCGTGTTCCTTGGCACAGCTTCGACGAAAAGTCCTACGAGTTTGTCTCGATTTACCGCCGCCATTTTCACTTGCCCCCAAGCGCCAGAGGGCGCAGCATCTTTGTGGATTTTGAAGGAGTCATGACCGCCTCTACCGTCTGGCTCAACGGCGTGCGCCTGGGCGAATGCAAAGGCGGGTTTACCCCCTTCAGCTTCGAGCTCACGCCCGGTGTCAACTTCGACGGAGACAACGTGCTGGCCGTGGAAGTGGATAGCTCGGAGCGGCCGGACATTCCCCCCTTCGGCAACGAGGTCGACTATCTGACCTTTGGGGGAATCTACCGCGAAGTTTCCCTGCGGGTGGTGTCCCCGATCCACCTCGACAATATTTTTGCGGAGCCGAAGGACGTGCTGTCGGGCCAGCCGACGGTGGATGTGCAATGCTTCTTGCACAGCGCCAACAAGACCATGGAAAGTGGGCTGGTCCTGGAAGCATCCCTCTACAACGGCGAGAAACTGGTCGCCAAAGCCACGCAGCCGTTGCCGGCCGATGAGGATGCAGAGAATGTGCCCCGCACCCTGCACCTCGATCGACTGGGTTCCGTTGAGCTTTGGAGTCTTCGATCCCCCAAACTCTATCGAGTCGAAGTGCGCCTGTTGCGCGGCGCAGAACTGCTTGACAACGACTCGCGCCGCATCGGCTTCCGCGAGGCGCGCTTCACCCCGCAAGGATTCTCGCTGAACGGAACGGTGGTGAAGCTGAGGGGGCTCGATCGCCACCAGACATTTCCCTGGGTGGGTCAGGCGATGCCGGCGCGCGTGCAGAGACAGGATGCCATAATCCTGCGCAAAAATCTTCGATGCAACATTGTGCGCACCTCGCATTACCCGCAGTCCCGCCATTTTCTTGATGCATGCGACGAGATCGGCCTGCTGGTGCTGGAAGAGATCCCCGGCTGGCAGCATATCGGCGATCAGGCCTGGCAGGACATCTCTGTGGATAACGTCGGGCGCATGATTCGGCGCGACTGGAACCACCCCTCGGTGATCTTGTGGGGCGTGCGCATCAACGAGTCGCGCGATAATCACGATTTCTATACGCGCACCAATGCCTTGGCGCACAAGCTGGATCCCACGCGGCAAACCGGCGGCATCCGTTACTTCCAGGAGTCGGAGTTCCTTGAAGACGTGTTCACCATGAACGACTTCGGATTTCCCCTCAAGGCACCCAACCATCCGCTCTATCTCAATACGGAATTTGTCGGCCACACATTCCCGACCAAGACCATCGACAACGTTGAGCGGCTGCGGGAGCATACACTGCGTCATGCCCGCATCCACGACCAGCTCGCCTCCGATCCCCAATACGCCGGCGGCATCGGTTGGTGCGCCTTCGACTACAACACGCACAGCAACTTTGGATCGGGCGACCGCATCTGTTATCACGGCGTGACTGACATCTTCCGCGAGCCCAAACCCGCGGCGGGCTTTTATCGATCTCAGTGCGACCCGGACGAAGAAATCGTCCTGGTACCGGCATTTCACTGGGCTCGCGGGGATGAAAGCGTCGGCTTCACCAGGGCCGTAGTCTGCTCCAATTGCGATCGCTTGAAGTTTTTTATTGACGGCAAGCTGGTTGCCGAAGCCGACCCGGATCGCGAAGAGTTCAAGCATCTGAAATACCCGCCATTTTCAGTCGAAGCGCGCAATATCCGCGCCGGCTGGGGAGATTTGCGCATCGAGGGTTACATTCAAGGCAAGCTGGTCATCGCGCGGACCATGTCAGGCAAGGGGATCGATCAGAAATTTACACTGCTGCCCGACGACACCAGGCTGATGGCCGATGAAGCCGATACGACGCGCGTCGTTCTGCGCGTAACAGATGAATTCGGCGCGGTTCGTCCCTTCGCCGCCGACCCGATTCGCTTCGAGCTTTCAGGACCTGCCGAGCTGATTGGAGACAATCCATTTGCGCTGGTCGGGGGCACGGGAGCCGTCTGGATCCGCGCAAAGGATCAGCCTGGAACAGTGCGCTTGACGGCGCATCACCCCTATCTCGGTACACAGCATGTTGAATTCGAGATTGCTGCCGCCGAGCCGGAAATAGCCTGAGACCTTGCGCGCGGCGGCTCCGTTGGAACCGCCGCGCCCTCAGAGTGTCCTATCGGCGAGAGATAGTGCGAAACGCAACAGTTGCTGGCGGCTGGCCATGGCTATCGGCTCATTCGCCGGTGAAGATGCAGGGGAAGCTTGCGCCAGGGTTTGCTCAATCCTTGCTGTGTCAAGGGCGCCGGCGGGGCTGCAGCTTTTGAAGCGGTCGAGCACTTCCTTGGCTTTGGCAATCTGGCCCGTTTGATAATAGAACACACCGAGGCGCGCATAACTCCCTTGCCACTCTGGAAGCAAATCCACGGCAGGTTCTAACTCATCCGCAGCGGTCGTGCCGTTTCCTTCCAGCACGGAAGCGATGCCCAAGCCCCAGAGAATTCGTCCCGAAGCCGGGATACGCGCTTGACCTTTCAACCCAAATTCGGCGTTGCGACGCAGGGCGCGGAGCGAGGCGAACAAGAACCAGCGCCTCTTGCGCGGCGGGACTAGGACAGAGAGGCGGTCCGGAGCGGACGCTGCGCGTTTTGAACGATCTGACTGATCCATTCTGTGTTGGGACCGACAAGTTGGTCGGGTGCAGGTGGCCGACGTGGCCGCTTGTTACCCGCGGGGGGAATGACCACCTACGACTACAAGACGTATCTGGCCACCTGCATCCAGGACGGCTTCAAGGTAAGTTCCAAGCTGACCCTCAATCTCGGCCTCCGCTGGGACTACTTCGGGCCATCAAGGAAACCAATGGCGGCCAGGCCAACTTCGTTCCGAGCGCCCTGAATAATGGCATTCCCACATACCTGATTCCGAAGACCGGTAAAGACATCGGGACCTTGTCTTCGACGGCCAACCCTCCCTCCTTGAACGGCAATGGATTCATCCACTTGCTGGCCAAGGATGGAATGCTGCCAGGCCGCGACAGGCCCTGCAGTGCTGGGGGGCAACCCCGGCCAGATCGTGGGGTCAGGCTTCCATCGGCTCGACTTCTCAACCTTCAAGGCGGTAAAAATCAACGAACGGTGGTCGGCACAATTCCGGGCCGAATCCTTCAACATCCTGAACCATCCAAACTTCAACGCTCCCAACTTCGGCGGTAACGGCGTTGTCGCAATCCCCAACTCCGGCAATTACCTGTCCGTTCCCAACGGCAAAACGGGCGCTTTCGGAGAAATTGGCGGAACGCGCGACAATCCGTACGATCCGCGCCAGATTCAATTTGCTCTGGAGCTGTACTACTGAGTAGTATGAAGTCGCCCCGGAACGGCACGCCAGCCGGGTGCCTTTTCGGGGCTTTCTTTTCTGCGCTTCACTTTGCTACGGCAACGAACGCGGAGGTGATGGTGGGCCAAAGGTTCCGATTCCGGTGGAAGACTTCCTGCTTGCTTCTGGCAGGTTGCCTGCTGTCTGTTTGTGCCGCGTTTACTCACGCCGCCGACAACCAGAAACAGGATCCAAAACTGGACTGCCAGTTCAAGGCCGCGGTGGCGGAATTCGACGCCGGCAGATTCCCTGAAGCTGCAGCCGAATTGGAAATCCTGCTTCCTCATGCTCACAACAGATTTGAAGTGCATGAGTTGCGGGGACTGGCCTATGCCTCGCAGTCACAAGACTACGTTCATTCTGGACAGAAAGACCAGGCTCAGAAGGAACTTGCCATCTATCAGCAACTCCGCACGCAACACATGGCCGAAATCGACAAGGAAAGAGCGGAAGTAAAACAGTTCGTCTACTCAGCCAAGACTCAGCCGTCCGCAAAACCTTGATGCGCGATGCCGGTTGCAAGCTTGAAAGGAAACGGAAGCCACACCTGCGAGGTTTGAGAATGCAAGAAGGACGTTGCCCCGGTGCCGAGATGGGCAGTGCATTTCCTGTAGAGCCCGTGCCATTGCTGCACGCAAGCAGGCGAACTTTTTTGCGTGCGGCCGGAATGCTGGTGGCCGGACTCGCACTGCCGCGGGCACGTGCGAATGAGAAGGTGCGCACGACCGCGAATTCGGGCCACAAGATCGTAGTGGCCGTGATTGGCGGCGTGCGACGCGATGAGACGTTCGCACCCGAGGGGTTGGTAAACATCCCGCACCTTTCTACCGATCTTCTTCCCAAGTCGCTCTTTTATAGTCACGCCCGCAACGAGGGTGTCACGGCGCACTTCAATGCGATCTCGAGTATTCTGACGGGCAACTGGCAGCGCGTCGACGACTGGGGCAAACTGGCGCCGACCTCGCCCACCTTGTTTGAGCAATATCGCAAGGGATTGGGGGTGGACCGCAGCGACACCTGGGTTGTGGCCAGCAACAAGGCACTTACCAGCCTGATTGGCGCGAGTTCTGACTCGAATTACGGGCCGGCTTACGGCGCCAATGTGGTGTTTCCCAAGCAATTGATGCTGCAGGCAGTTGCCGATGCCCTTCGCGGCGGTCGAACGGCCAACATGGCGGACCGCAGCAAGGTAGAGTCCGAGTTGGAGAGCGCGATGGAAGGCAGCAATTACGAGGGGTTAGGCTGGAATGTCTTCGACGCCGCCGACCGGCTCGACCCCAGGGTGCGGTCGAGCATTCAGGCCGCCATCGCCGGCTTCGTGCGTGGCGGCGGCCCTACCTCCGGCGACGAACTCACCTTTTTCATGAGCCGCGAAGTCATGCGCAAGTTTGCACCACGGGTGCTGGTGGTGGTGTTTTCCGACGTGGAAGCGGCGCATTTTGGCGCTTATTCGATGCATCTTTCAGGCATACGGACAGCGGACCGCCTCGCCTATCAACTATGGCAGGAGGTAGAAGCAAATCCCGATTACCGTGGCCAGACTACGATGGTGATTCTGCCGGAGTTTGGGCGCGACCCGGATGGTTCATCGACAAATGGATTCTTCAACCACCGCGCCAACGTGGACTCAACCCGAGACACCTGGATGATGACCCTGGGCACAGCAGTGGACAGACCGCAAATCGTCGAGCGCCCCATTCGCCACGTCGATCTTTGCCCCACCCTGGCGGACTTGCTCGGCTGCCGCCCTCTGAGCGTGCAAGGGACAAGGTTAGTGGAGTTTCAAGGCTGAACCGCGGCATTTGATGGCGGAGAGATTGGGAGATTGAAAAAGACCCATGCGAGCAGACGACAAGCCATCGCCGGATATCCAGGACGCTTTGAACAAGGGTCTGCTGAAGCGCCTGCCGCTGACGTTTCTTCCCTTCGTCAATCAGCAACTGAGTCAGTGGGTGTTTCTATTCCCCAATGAGCGGCAGTCTGTCGAGAGGCTTCTTCGCTATGTGGCGAGCCTCACGTCAGAGCAGTCTGCCGGACTCTTTCGCGATGTGGTGCAGCTGGAAGAAAAGATGGGTGTCCGGCAATGGGAGTTCTCGACCACCGAACAGTCGATTCTGAACTCCTCCCAACTGGCGCGTTCGCCCTACTTTCAAGAATGGCGCCGGGCCGTGCAGGCTGTGTTTGACGCTGCGGATCGGCATGAGTCGATTGCCGGCAAAGCGCCAAATCGTTCACGCAATCGATTGGTTCTGCTCAATGTGCCCCGTTCTCTGCCCCTTGATCGGAACCAGCTGTGGAAGCGGTGGCAGGGAACAGGCAGGCCTGTAGCCCTCGACCTCGGTTCCGCCCAACAGGCCCATTCTGTGCTGGACTTCCTTCTGAACGGAATGCCGCAGGCGGCTGGCGTCCGTGGAGATGGATTGCTCGATGAGGCTCGAAAACGCGGCCCCGGTTCGCCTGCGGATACCTGGGTAGTGGACGCGGGAAGAAGCCTGATTGATTCGATACTCGCCCAGAATGCTGACGGCGCTTCTACCAAAGACGGAGTTTTGCTGAGTTATGGAAGGCTGGACCTCTATCGGCAGAATTTCTCGCATGAAATGAACACCATGCGCAAGGATCTGGCAGATGCCGACGCGGTGTTCGATCGCCTGCGCAAAGTCGAGGTCGCTCCGTGGTGTCCGCCGGAATTGGCTTCGGCCGCAGCCGTGCAAGAGTTTTTACGTTCACTCTATCTGACCGGGAACGGGGCTGTAATCTTTGGCAATTCGTTTGTAGAGTGGGCAGCTTCAGAGGCTTTCCGTCGTGCCAGGCCCGCGTTCTTGGCCGCCCAATTCGGGGTGCGCAGCAAACCCAAGCCCTTTACCTCAGTAGCGGTGTTTGACAATCCCGACCAGGTCAACCCGTTGCCGGCGGTCGATGATCTTGCTGGTAGCGCCGTAGATGCTCAGATGCTCGCGCTCTACGTGTGGCTGGCGGCGAATCGCTACGAGGAATATCAACGCTCGACTGTATGTGTCTGTGTGGCTGAGAGCATTTCCGAGGCGTACATCGTTGCACCACCCGAGTTTTCTTTGCCAAAGTCAATCGAACCACTTTCAGTCGATCACCTCGGACAATCCCTGCGTGACTGGATTGCATAGGAGCATACATTGCTTTTCAAATTCGCATGGACCATGCGAAGAAATCGCAATCTCTCAATGAAGCGTCTTCGCCGGACCGTCGTGGTTTCTGCCGAGAGTAGATTCCGGCCTGCTTCCGCCACAGTCCCGAGGCGGGTAGGGCCAGGAAAGCCATCCCTCGCGCTGCAGCAGAATCTCGGAAGCGCGGTTGGGCGGTCGTCCGACTCCTTCCGAATGTGCCGTTGTACACCCTTTTCACCCATGATGAAGTTTAATGGCCGCCCCCACATTTTTTACTTTACGACGGACAACCTTCCGGGTATCTTACGGATTACGACCTCTCCGCATGGGCCGGGATTGGGCTAGGCGATGTTGAGCAGCGGGAAGCGGAGAGTATTCACCCTATCTTTTCTCATCGGATCCGATCTATCGTTAAGGCCTAACTCGCGTACTGCTTGGAGCCGCCAACTGCTGCTCCGGTCGATGATCGGGCTTACATCTGTCGACCATTAGAGAGGGACCTTGAGCCGGACGAGTCCGCACGCAGACGAGGCGCGTCAAAGCGACGCCATATTCCGGGGGCGCCCCAAATGAAGCCGCAAGGCTGGCAGCACGCAAGGCCGCGCGGTTCTCAACGGTTGTCCTGCTTTTGACATTACTGGTTGCGCTGTTCCTTGTCGTCTTTTTCTACCCGCGGCTATTTGTCACCATTCATGCAGGCGAACGCGGCGTCCTGTGGTCCCGGTGGACCGGTACGGAGATCAACGCGGTTTATCTTGAGGGTACCCAATTCGTCTGGCCATGGAACAAGATGGTGGTCTACGACGTTCGCTTCAAGACCGTTCCTCAGACGCTTACCTTGCTTTCGAACGATGGCCTACCCATCATGGTGAGCATGATGGTGCGTTATCGTCCCGCCGACCGGCTCCTGGCGCGGCTCCATGAGGACGTCGGTCCCGATTACGCAAACATCGTCGTGCTGCCCCGAGGTGGCTACTGCGTTGCGCAAGGTCGTGGCCGAATACTCGGTCGAGGATCTGTATGAATCGAAGTTCGGCGCCGTCCGGGACGAAATGCTCGACGAGGCCGAGAGAGAAGCAGGGAAGCGATATGTCATTCTGGATGACGTCATGTTTACCGATATCGAATTGCCCGCCGCTGTTTCCAAGGCTATCCAGCACAAAATTGAGGAACAGCAAGGCTTTGAAGAGATGAAGTATGTAAACGACACCGCGAAACTGGAAGCGGACCGGAAGGTGATTGAGGCTCAGGGAATTGAAGAGCAGCAACGGCACATCAACAACACCCTCACCGAATCCCTGCTGAAGTACAAGAGCATTGAAGCCGTGAAGGATCTTGCGGCTTCACCAAATGCAAAGATCGTGGTGATGAACGGCGGCGGGAGCACAACACCCATCATTCTGAATCCCGGTGAGCCGTCGGGCTCGCAGAAGAAGTAATGAAGCCGTACTTGCAGATGGAGAGAGCATGTTGAAGGAAGATACGCATCCCCGGCGTCGATTCCCTTCACGCTGGATGCGATGGGTAGGAATGTTGGCGCTTGCTGCGTGCTGGTTGCCAAACAGTTGCCGGCGCGATGAGGTCTGGCAGGGCGCCGAGTACAGTCCGAACGGCGCTGACATTCGGCTTTCCTCGCAGGAACCATTCTGCGGCTGTATCGACCTTGTTAACGTATCGAAGAATTGGATTCATATTCGCTCCACCGTGCTCCTCTCCGAGAACAAATGGAAGCCGGTCGAACGCGGTTGGATCAATCTGGCGCCTCTCGGGGAAACGCCTGGCTCTAACTTGAAGGCGCGCTTCGACTGGGCTGGATGCCAAGGACATCTATCGGCTTGACGCCTGGTCGGCGGACGGAAGACCCCTCAACATCCGAGACGTCGTACGCATGAATGGCTACGGGTTTCCCTTCACCCCCCGCGAAGGAATGAAGGAGTGCCCTGTCGGCAACCTGTTTCTCAACACGGGTGCGGTTCATCAGCACTAACATCTGCAGGGATCTCAACCTATGTAGTTGGAAAAGTTGTTCAGGAGCATCTTGCAACCGGCGGAAGCGTGCTCGATTTGCAACTCTCCAAGGCAAAAGCCAAGGTTGCGCTCGAGATGAGCAAGATCAAAGCCAAGTCAGGCGAGGTGGCCGGTGGCATCAAAACCAAGTTAGGCGAGGGAGTCGGCGAAGGGAAGCTGCGAGTTGAAAATGCGATAGCAGCGCTTCGCGGAAAAAAGCTCACCAGCCCCGCTGTCGAAGAACATGTGGGAGTTGCCGGGTAATCCTGGCTATTGAACTGGCTTCGCCTGTTTGTGCTGCGCGCACGTATCTTCGACTGCGCGATTCAGTACGGTGCATGAGCGCTAAACAATCGTACTGCTGTTCTTCTCTTTACCGAGCAAGATGCAATGCGGAACCGCCGCAACCCGGCCGTTGTGCTCGAGCCTTATTCAAACTGCTTCTGCTCAAAGCGCACCACACTTTGGGCCGCCGCAATAGTTCGCTCTGCTCAGGCCCAATGATCCGAGTGCGCACGTTGACATGCAGGCTGCACGATTGAATGCAACCAATAGCAGCGAGTGAGGGAGTGTGTCGGAGTCCTGCATTCGCGGCTTGCAAAACAGGATGCAACCGATAGGTCAGAGTCGCCTTGCCGAACCCGTCAGTACTGTCCAGTGACTTCGTCAAGCGTGGGTAAAACCGCGATGTGGCGGCCATCGCAAGAAGTGTTTCATGTAAGAGAAAGTGCAATCGCAAGGAGACCTCGTGCCGAGAAAGCGAAGTCTGTGCCTTGAAGTTTGTTGTGCAGTGTGCCTTGGTATTCTGCCCAGTCATTGTGCCGCGCAGGCGGCTTCTGCTGCGGCAGTGCAGCAGCCTGCCGCCGCACCTGCCGGGCAGAATCTCGCCAATTGGTGGCGGATGAACTCCCTTGACTTCAAGCCCATGCCGCGTCAGTGGCTGGGGCATGTCGACGTCACGCTGGCGTACACCAATGCGCAGGGAAATACCACCGGCTCGACCTTCAACGGCAAAATTGACTTCAGTCTGCGCAAGTGGCGCTTCACCGCGCGCAGCACGGGATGGCTGCAGAAGCAGAACATTACTTATGGCTTCAATGCGGGGTCGGCCCATGTGACCCAGAATCTACTCAGGGAGCAAGGCAACTTTGACATTACAAAACACACTTCCTTGATCGGAGGTGTCGAAGACTACACGTTTACCCTGATCTTTATGAACGACCGTTTCACGGAGTATGGCGCGTTTGGTGTTGAGGCGTTCAAAAGAAACAAGCAGAAGCTATCCTTCGTCGGCGCGCTTGGCTACAGCGAGTTCCAATTCAACTCCGCCGGTATGCTCTCCATTCCAAGTCCCATTATTCATGCTGCGGTGCTGGCATTGCCTACTACTTCGCCTTCAGGGGGAGGGGCAATGATCATGCAGGCCTACAGCCTCGAGCTACCGCACAAGCTTACCGTAACGCAGAGTGGAAACTACATGAAGTTCTTTAATAGCTACCTCGGCCACCAGGGAATGATCAATGCAAACTTCGATGTTCCCATTGTCAAGCACGTCAGCTTTTCTCCGGGATACCAGTTGATCGATCAGGACAATCGGATCATTGACGCACTGGGCGTCAAGACGCAGGACAGGCTTCTGACTGCAGGCGCGAAGCTGTCCTGGTAACAGAACAACAGGTTGCGACAAAGAGAATGGAGTGGCAGATGAAAGCCCTGATTCTTGCAGGCGGGCGCGGCAGGCGGATGGAGGAGCACTCCGCCGAGAGTAACAAGTGCATGTTGCCATTTGGTGGCAAGCCGCTGATTCAGCACTCGCTGGATCACTGCGTGCGCATCGGTCCGGAAGAAGTGGTGATCGTTGTCGGCTACATTGCCGAGCAGATTGTGAATTACTACGGAAATCGCTACGCCGGCATGCGCGTCCGGTACGCGATTCAGAAGGAACAGCACGGCCTGGTACATGCCATCGAGACGGCTGCTCCGTTTCTCGGCGCTTCGGACTTCATGCTCTTCCTGGCCGATGAGGTTCTGCTTGAGCCCAATCGTCTGGCCATGATCGAGCAGTACCGTGAGGACGGAGTCTTTGCGCTGTGCGGGGTTGCGGTTCCGGAGTCGCCCGACGAAGTGCGCAAGACCTATGCCGTGCTGGAAGACCAGCGTGGGCGCATCCTTCGCCTGGTTGAAATGCCGCGCAGGCCGGTCAATCGATATCAAGGTACGGGAAACATTCTCATGAGTAACAGAATTCTGGAATACATTGCCTGTACGCCCATCAACCAAACGCGTAATGAGAAGGAGTTACCCGACCTGATCCAGTGCGCAATCGACGATGGGCACATCGTGAAATCGTTTCTGGTAGGGGGCCGTTACGTCAACGTGAATCTTCCCTCCGACATCGCGGAGGAGCAGGTGGACGCGGTTCTTGCCGGAACCGGAGCAGGAGGCAACTAAATTGAATCGTGTCCCTGAATACCCGGAGTTGATGCTCGATTCCGAGCAGGCGCACGCCTATGGTACCGCCGATCTTTCACAGATCAATAGGACACTGATTGAAGAGTTCCAACGGCACTTCAACGGATTTCGCAGCGGGCGAGTGTTCGATCTCGGATGTGGCACGGCGGATATTGCCATTCGATTTGCACGCGCATTTCGAGAAGCAAGTGTCGTCGGAATCGATGGATCGCCCGCGATGCTGGAATTAGGGCGCAGTAATGTAAACGCAAGCAATCTCCAAGCACGCATCGAATTGCGCCTCGGTTATCTCCGCGATGCGGTGACGCAAGCAGGTCGAGCCGATGCCGTGGTAGCGAATAGTCTTTTGCATCATCTGGCTGAACCGGCAGATTTGTGGAACACGGTTCGCGCATGTGCGCTGTCAGGTGCACCCATTATGGTTGTCGATCTCATTCGCCCGGTCGATCCGGATGACGCGCGAGCGCTGGTGGAAAAGTATGCGGGACGAGGACATCCGCTAGTCAAGCAGGATTTCTTCAATTCGTTGTGTGCGGCTTACACGATCGAAGACGTGCGGAGCCAACTGCGGGAAGTGGGTTTGACGGGTATGCAGGTGGAGGCGGTGAGCGAACTGCAGATTAAGGTGTGGGGTATCGCTGAGTAGCAAAATCCGCGACAACGAAGCGCATTCCAAATAGAGAGGGACAATGTCGACCACGGCAACCAAACTGACTCTGACCGGCACAGGACTCACGATTGCCGATGTTGCGGAAGTTGCAGCGGGCGCTCGGATTCAACTAACGGACGATCCGTCGGCCCGGCGCGCAATTGAGGCTTCTTCCCGGTTCATTGCCGAGGCAGTTGAGAAAAACACGCCGATCTACGGCGTGACGACATGTTTCGGGGGCATGGCAGACCGCGTCGTGCCTAACGATACCGCTGCCGAGTTGCAACGCAATCTCATCTGGTCACACAAGTCCGCATGTGGCGAGCGAATTCCCAAGCAGGACGTGCGCGCCGGCATGCTGCTCCGGGCCAATTCGCTGGCACGTGGCATCTCTGGTGTGCGGCTCAAGCTGCTGGAGCGATTTGAGGTGTTTCTCAATGCCGATGTTACGCCGCATGTGTTTGAATTCGGCTCCATCGGCGCCAGCGGAGACCTTATTCCTCTTGCCTCCATCGCCGGCAGCATTACGGGCCGCGATGCTGCCTTCAAGGTAGATTTCCAGGGCGCCGAGATGGATTCTGTTACGGCACTTTCTCTTCTCGGCCTCGATCCTCTTCCCCTGGAGGCCAAAGAGGGATTGGCGCTTATCAATGGAACCTCGGTGATGACCGGCATTGCAGCCAACTGCGTCTACCGGATGGGGAACTTGTTGGCGCTCGCCATGGGTGCGCATGGACTGATGCTGCAAGGTTTGCATGCCTCGAACCAATCGTTTCATCCCTTCATTCACCGCCATAAGCCGCACACGGGGCAGGTATGGGCTGCCGAGCAGACGATGGCTCTGCTTGAAGGGTCCCGCATGATTCGCGATGAGATGTATGGCGGCACCAGTCATCGCGAAGGCAAGCTCATCCAAGATCGCTACTCCATTCGCTGCCTGCCTCAATATCTCGGTCCGCTTGTGGACGGCTTCTGGCAGATTGCGCGCGATATCGAGGTCGAGGCCAATTCAGTCACCGACAATCCGCTCATCGACGTGGATAACAATGCATCCTATCACTGCGGCAACTTCCTAGGCCCTTATGTGGGCGCGGGCATGGATCGATTGCGCCACCTTGTGGGGATGGCCGCAAAACATCTCGATGTGCAGATTGCGCTGCTGGTGGCGCCGCAGTTCAATCACGGATTGCCTCCATCGCTGGTTGGTAATCCGGCGCGAGAAGTGTCGACGGGCCTGAAAGCCTTGCAGCTTGCGGCGAATTCAATCATGCCCATGCTGATGTTTTACGGGAATTCTCTGATCGATCGATTCCCTACGCACGCGGAACAGTTCAATCAGAACCTCAACAGTCTCGGCTACGGATCGGCGAATCTCGCTCGCCGCTCGCTCGATATCTTTGAGCAATATCTGGCGGTGTCGCTGATCTTCGGCATCCAGGCAGTCGATCTCCGCACCTATCTTGAAGAAGGCCACTTCGACGCGCGTCAAACTCTGTCTCCCGCAACGGTGTCCCTCTACGAAGCCGTAAAGAACGCAACCGGATGCGAGATATCCGAGGGCAAGCCGTTTGTGTGGAACGACCAGGAGCAGTTTCTCGACGATCATATCGCCGCCATCCTCTCTGACATCCGTTTGCATGGCGAAGTGTTGCGGAGCGTTGGGGGCCTCACGGCAAGCTTGATGAACTACTGAGGAGAGCGGCGCCAGGAGATGTGCAGCAGACAATGAATATCTTCCACCATGTCGAGCGGTGCGCGTCGCTCCACCCTGAGCGCGCCGCACTTCTATTTGAAGGCGCAGCCATAAACTATGGAGCTCTAGCGGACCAGTCTGCTTGCATGGCGGCCGCGCTGCGGGGAATGGGTGTGAAGCGTGGAGATCGGGTGGCTCTATTTCTGCCCAATCATCCCGCATTCGTCCTCACCTTTTTGGCGGCTGTACGGATTGGCGCCATCGCCGTACCCGTGAATCCCAAACTGACTGCGGTAGAACTCCAGTCAGTGCTGCGTGACAGCGGCGCTGAGATTCTTGTCACCACTGCGCAACTGCGCGCCGCAAGTTACTCCGCCGAACACCGATTGCCGCAGGTCCGGCAAGTGCTGATTGCAGAGGGCGATGCTGAAAACGATTGTTCGTTCGCCGGGGCGCTTGCCTCCGAGCCTGACGTGGAGATCGCCTCCATGCCAACCGATGCCCCCGCGACCATTATCTATACTTCCGGCACAACAGGGGAGCCAAAGGGGGCGACGCTGTCGCACGGCAACATCGACTTTGTGATGAGGGCAAAGGTCGAGTGCCTGGGCATAACTGCAGACGACCGCATGCTGCTCTTTCTACCCATGTCCCACTGCTTTGGCCTCAACGCCGTTCTGAACGCTGGATTGGCCGCGGGCGCATGTGTCGTGCTTCATCGTCGATTTGAGATGGACGAGATTCTGCGCTCGATTCAGCGCGATCGGGCAACCATGTTCTTCGGCGTTCCGACAAGCTTCGTGCTGCTGCTTGATCACGCAGCTCCGGAGCAACTGCGCTCGCTGCGCTATTTCTTCTCTGCTGCTGCGCCGCTTCCGCGCGAGGTTGAGGATCGCTGGAAGCAGCGCTTTGGTTTCGTGATTCACCAGGGCTATGGGCTTACGGAAAGCTCTCCCTTCGCTACCTACAACCACATTCATCGTTACCGCCCCGGCAGCATTGGAACCGCAGTGCCGGGAGTTGAAGTCGCCATTGCGGATGTGCGTTCAGGGCGCCATCTCGATCCAGGCGAACGCGGCGAGATCCTGCTGCGAGGGCCAAATGTGATGCTTGGTTATTGGCAAAAGCCGGACGAAACCGCGGCTTGTATCCGCAATGGATGGCTGCACACCGGCGACGTTGGCCGTCTCGATGGAGAAGGCTATCTCAGCATTGAAGACAGGATCAAAGATCTGGTCATCGTAGGCGGCGCCAATGTGTATCCGGTTGAAGTGGAGCAAGTGCTGTGCGGGCACTCTGCAGTGCGTGAAGTTGCCGTTTATGGACGTCCCGATATGGTGCTCGGTGAGCGTGTATGCGCAGCCGTGGTGCCGCGCGGCGAGCCGGTTGCAGCCGAGGATCTGTTGGGCTTTTGCAGCGAGCGCCTGGCAGACTACAAGATACCGGCGCAGATTGAATATCTAGCCGAGTTGCCCAAAGGACCTACGGGCAAAGTGCTCAAGCGAGTTTCGCGCGAGCGCAACACGGTAGTCGCCGCGCCTGAGCGGATGCGGCTTGCCTCGCTCGATATTTCTAAGGTCGTGACCAGCGCACGCGCATTGGAAGAGCGCATTGCAGAATGGCTTGCAGCAACGCTTGAAGTGGACGAGAGAATCATTCTGCGGGGTATTCCTTTCTCAGAATATGGTGTGACATCGTTGATGGCTGTCGAATTGGCGGGTCACCTTTGCGCATGGTTGGGTAAAGCGGTGTCGCCGACAATTGCGTGGCAATTCTCCACAGTTGCATCGCTCGCGCGTCACTGCTTTGCGAAGGATAAGGAAGATGGCGCCAGTGCGCATAAGGAGCGCGATGGATGGCCGATGATGCCAAACCTGGATGGCATCGCGCATTTAACGGAAGCAGACGCAGCAGCACTCTTGCATGAGGAATTAGCGCGGCTGAACTTGATGGGAGGCGCTCAATGAGCAGTTTGCCTCCAGGCACGGTGCCCGAAGCCTCGCTGGTCAAGCAAGCCCTGGCAGCGTTGCGCACGTTGCAGAGCCAACTCGACGAGGAGCGGGGCAGGCAGGTAGAGCCGATTGCCATCTTGGGCATGAGCTGCCGTTACCCGGGCGCTGCTGACCCCGACGCGCTGTGGCAAATCCTGCTGAGCGGCGCCGATGCCATCACCGATGTTCCAGAGAACCGCTGGAACACCGATGGCTTATACGATGGCGATGTATCCAAAGCTGGCAAGCTGCCCACGCGTCGCGGCGGTTTCCTCAAGGATCTGGATCGCATGGATGCGGCTTTCTTTGGTATCTCGCCTCGGGAGGCGCCGCATGTCGATCCCCGTCAGCGCATACTGCTTGAGATTGCTTGGGAAGCTCTTGAAGATGCCGGCATACCTCCCGATGCGCTCGCAGGAAGTCGCACCGGTGTGTTTATGGCGACGCTCACCAACGACTACGATCATCTGCTGTTCAGCGATTTGCGCCGCGCGGAAATCTATTCGGGAGCAGGCACAGCGAACAGCTTGGTTGCTAATCGCCTTTCTTATTTTCTCGACCTGCATGGGCCAAGCGTTGCGCTTGACACAGCTTGTTCGGGCTCTTTGGTGGCAGTGCACCTGGCCTGCGAAAGCCTGCGCAGCGGCGAGAGCACTCTGGCGCTTGCAGGGGGCGTGAGCATTAACCTGATGGCCAAGAGCAATGTCTTTTTCGCGCGCTCTGGAGCGCTGTCTCCGGCAGGAGTGTGTCGCACATTCGATGCTGCCGCCGACGGCATTGTGCGCAGCGACGGCGCAGGCATTGTGGTGCTCAAGCGACTTTCCGCGGCGCTACGCGACAGCGATCCAGTGTTGGCGGTGATTCGCGGCAGTGCCGTAAATCACGATGGCCGCAGCAACGGCATCATGGCGCCAAACGGCGAGGCGCAGCGCGCAGTACTGGCCGAGGCCTATCGCCGCGCGGGAGTGTCAGCGTCGGCGGTGCAG
Organism: uncultured Occallatibacter sp.; assembly: GCA_964560845.1. Taxonomy (GTDB): domain Bacteria; phylum Acidobacteriota; class Terriglobia; order Terriglobales; family Acidobacteriaceae; genus Telmatobacter. The sequence goes on from CAZLMY010000012.1 coordinate 47,715, forward strand.
TATGTCGAATTGCATGGAACCGGTACACCATTGGGCGACCCGGTTGAGGCGCAGGCGTTGCTCGATGTTCTCGGCGCAGGCCGTCTGCCGCAGCAGGAGTGCCTGGTTGGATCGTTAAAGTCCAACGTGGGCCACAGCGAAGCTGCAGCCGGTGTCGGTGCTATCATCAAGACCGTTCTCTGCATGCGCAACCGGAAGATTCCCGCCACGGCGCATTTTCAAGCGCTGAATCCCATGATTCCTTTTGCGGGCACGCCCTTTCGCGTAGCGCAAAATCTTGAGTCCTGGCCTGCAAACTTAACCGGCGGACCCGCTCTCGCCGGCGTAAGTGGATTTGGTTTTGGCGGCACGAACACACATGTTGTTCTGGTACAGGCGCCGCAGACTCTCTTGCCAGCCACGTCTGCGCCAATTCGGCCTGCATATATCCTTCCTGTATCGGCCGCGGACTCCGAGGCCCTCAGCGAAATCACTGCGCGCTATGCAGAGTTGATTGCGAAATCTCAACCCGATACGAAAGCAGTTTGCGCAGCGGCCGCTCAAAGACGATCTCATCTTGGAATGCGGATCGCCGCGGTTGGTGCAAGCAGAGATGAATTGGCAGAAGCATTGCTCTCGTCCGCGCGGAGGGCTGCTCCGAGTTCCCGCGCTGGCCGCATGGCATTTGTCTTTTCAGGGCAGGGATCGCACTGGCAAGGCATGGGACGAGAACTCGATGAATGCGAGCCTGTCTTTCACAAAGTCATCGATGAGTGCGAAGAACTGTTATTGGAGCAACGCGGATGGTCTCTTCGCTCGGCGATTCTCAATGACGGACTTGAGAGCAGCAACACTCCCGTTGTTCAGCCGGCCATCTTTGCCGTGCAGGCTGCTTTGGGCGAACTATGGCGATCATGGGGAATGGTTCCGGATTGTGTTGTCGGCCACAGCCTCGGCGAGGCCGCGGCGGCGCATTTCACCGGCGTGCACAGCCTCAAAGAGGCATTGCGCATCGTTGTGCAGCGCAGCCGCTTGATGAAAAGCGTGGCCGGTTGTGGGAAGACCGCTGTGGTGGGTCTCAGTCTGGCTGAAGCCGAGCAGGCCGTTCACTATCTCTTGCCGCACTTATCGATTGCAGGCACAAACAGCCCCTCTTCTAGCGTGGTTTCAGGCACGCCTGAGGCGATCGCTCAACTAATGCAGGAGATGAACGGACGCGGGATCCTTTGCCGTGAGGTTGCTCGAGTCGACATTGCCTTCCACTCGCCGCAGATGGATCCTCTGCGCGAGGAACTTGTAGCGCAGCTTGCCGATTTGCAACCTTGCCAAGCTCAAATTCAAATTATCTCTACCGTCACGGGAAAACTGCAGTCTGGTGAGAGCTTCGATGCCGTCTATTGGGGCAGGAACCTGCGTGAGCCGTTCCTCTTTACACAAGCCACCAACGAACTGTTTCAAATGGGCTGCGACACTTTTCTTGAGGTCAGTCCGCACCCCGTGCTCTCGTCATCGATTCTGCAAACCGCCAGATCGCGAGCGCGCACTTCCGTGGTGGCGCTTTCCAGCTTGCGCAAGGGAAGGGAAGACGAGTTGCGCTGCGTCTACGAGACGCTCGCCAGCCTTTACACGCAAGGGAAGCCCGTAAAATGGCGTGCTGTTTATCCGCATCCTGCAGTCGTTGTGCCTCTGCCGCATTATCCCTGGCAGCGTCGGAGGTATTGGTTCGATCAGTTAGATAACGCTCGATTGGATGACTCATCGGATGCCGACGAGCGCCACTTCTCCGGCGAGAGCAATGAAGCGTCCGTTTATCATCCTCTGCTCGGAACACGAATCGATGTTGCGCCTGCGCCTTCCACTCGTAGCAGCGTTACTCTTTGGCAAAACAGCGTCTCCGACCACGCGCCTGCCTATTTGGCCGATCATATCGTTCGCGCTTCCGTCATGATGCCCGCTGCAGCCTGGCTTGAGATGGCGAGAGAGGCCGGTGAACAAATATTTGGAAACCCCGTGGCCGTCGAAGAAGTCCATTTTGTTTCGCCGCTTCGCTTGAACCGGGAGCCATGTGAAATCCAAACCGTGCTCACACGAAATGGAGAGGGGGCAAACGTTGAAATGTTCAGTCGCGCACAAGATGGAGACTGGATCCAGCATGTGCACGCCTCCATCTGCCCTCAGCCTGCATCCATTTTCATTGCAGAAGAAGATGCTTCGCGAAACCGTGCCTCGGCCACATTTCATCGCACAGTTACCGCGCAGAACCACTTTGCTGCGATGCATGAAATGGGCCTTGAATATGGACCGGCATTTCGCTTGCTCACCGAAATTGCAAGTGGCGAGTCCGAAGCTGTTGGAAGCATCCGTCTTCCCGAAGACGCTTCGGTTCATGGTTACGGCATTCACCCTGCCATGCTCGATGCTGCGCTGCAACTGGCTGCAGTGGCTCAGGGCGAGACAAAGCACGGTTATCTCCCGGTTGCAGTGAAACGGTTCTCAATGATGAGACGTGTGGACAGAGCGACTCAATGTCGGGCTGTTCTTCGTGGAAAACCCGGTGACGCCCGACTTGAAGCTGATTTGCTTTTGTTCGATGAGACTGGCCGAACGCTCGTCGAACTCGACGGGCTTGCTCTGCAACGGCTTGAGCCGCATAACTCGGACGCTTTCGACCAGGAGAGCGCTTTGATTCGCGAGACATGGATCGCGCAGCCGCGCCTAGCGCTGCAAATACACGACGACAGGAAATGGCTGCTGTTTGCCGGGATAGGCGAGTTGCCAACCTCACTGGCGGTGCACTTGTCATTGATGGGCCAGAGCGCAGCGCTGGTTTATCCGGGTCCGGAGTATCGGCGCGTTGATGACAGCCATTTCGAGCTGGCAGTGGGTTCGCCTGCGGAAATCGCCCGTCTTCTTTCACAAGACGCTTGGGTCGGTGTTGTAATCCTTCCCGGCGCGGACGAGCGATTCGCAGTGGCCGATCTCGCAGGTTGCGGTGTGGCGTTGGCCGTGGCCAAAGCGAAGGTTGCACTGCAATCCGGCTCCGTGCTCCGTCTGATCACGCGAGGCGGGCAGGCAGCGGGGGCAGTTACCGTTGATCCATGGCAGACGCCAGCGGCTGCACTCGCACTTTGTATTGCTATCGAGCATCCTGAGTTGCAGGTCTCCGTCATCGATCTCGATCCCAATCCAACGAACCGTGAGGTCGCGGAACTGGCAGAGGAATTGTTCTGTGGCGGCGACGAATTGCGCATTGCCCTGCGCGGAGGCCAGCGCCTGGTGTCGCGCATCGAGCCGCTCAAGGTGCCGCTTGAATCGCCGAGTTCGCTCAACGCCGGCGCCACTTACCTCGTTACCGGCGGACTCGGCAGCTTGGGTATCGCCGCGGCCAAACGCTTGATTCGCGATGGCGCGCGGAACCTTGTACTCACCAGCCGCAGCGCTATCGACTCTGCCGCAATCGACGCGCTTCGCGCAATGGGCGCAACCGTCTTCGTCACCGCGTGCGATCTTGCGCATACCGATCAAGTCGATCGCCTCTTTCATGAAACGTTGGCCGCGCTGCCGATGCTCCGCGGAGTGATTCACGCCGCAGGAGTTACTGAGGATGCGCTGCTTCCCAATCAATCGCCTTCAGGCTTTCGCCGCGTGATGGCAGCAAAACTTGCCGGCGCCTGGAATCTGCACAAGCACACTGAATCGCTACCTTTGGATTTCTTCGTGCTCTATTCTTCGGCTGCATCGCTCATCGGTTCGGCCGGTCAGTCAAACTATGCTGCTGCCAATGGCTTTCTCGATGCACTGGCCCATCATCGCCGCTCGCTCGGGCTGCCCGCCATCAGCCTCAACTGGGGCGCATGGGGCGGCTCAGGCATGGCAGCTCACCCCGAGGTTGTTGATCGGCTGAAGGCGCAGGGTGTTGGGACTATCCCATTTGCAGCCGGGTTGAATATCTTGTCGGCTGTATGCGCGGGCGCTCACCTTCCGGCACAGATCGGTATCTTCCCAGCGCAATGGGAAAGATATGTCGCTCAGCTGCCCGCGCGTATGCGCACGCGGCTCTCTCCCATGGCTCCGGAGTCTTCAACGTCTCGGACCGAAGATATCCTGGCCCTTCTTTCTGCCGCACAGCCGTCCGAAGCTAGCGCGGTTCTAAACAGCTACCTTCGGCGTATTCTGGCGCGCGTGCTTGGTTTTAAGAATGATACCGATGTGCGCGTGGAGCGTCCTCTGTTTGAAATGGGAATGGACTCATTGACCGCCGTTGAGTTTCGCAACCGCTTGCAGGAGGAGTTACAAGTGCCTCTTCCTGCGACTCTGGCATTCGATTATCCCGACATCGCAAGCCTGGCGCGCTTCCTGCGCGATGTTGTCGCTCCTGTGGCCGCGCCTCTCGTGAAGCCACCCGCTGTTGGCGCCGATCTGTGGGACGAAGCCCATGAGCGCGCCGCGCTTGAAGCAATGACAAGCGACGATCTGGCGCAGCTCCTGGTTGAAGAAATGGCGGAAGGTGGAAGTCATGGCCGCTGATCAAACCGAGCTGCTCAAAGACGCTCTTCTGTCTATCCGCTCTCTGCGGGCGCGCTTGCAGGCTGCAGAAGAAGCGGCCCGAGGGCCGATCGCAATCGTCGGCATGGGCTGCCGTTTTCCCGGCGCCGATTCACCCGCTCGTTTTTGGGAACTGCTGCGCGATGGTGTCGATGCCATTGTTCCCGTGCCCGCCAACCGTTGGGACCGGGACGATCTCTATGATTCCGATCCCGATGCTCCAGGAAAAATGTATGTCCGCGAAGGTGCGTTTCTCAACGATGTGGAAGGCTTCGATGCAGCTTTCTTCGGCATCTCGCCGCGCGAGGCGCTCCGCCTCGATCCGCAGCAGCGCATCATGCTCGAGGTAAGCTGGGAGGCTCTGGAAGACGCCGGCATCGCGCCCGACTCGCTGCACGGCACCTCGGCCGGCGTCTTTGCGGGGGTGATGAACGGCGACTATGCATTTCGCCAGGCACATCGTCTTACGTCGGATGCAGTAGATCCTTACATGCTTGCTGGCAGCGACCTGAGCTTTATCGCCGGGCGCGTCGCTTACTTTCTCGGATTGCAGGGGCCGGCAATGGCTTCGGCTACGGCGTGCTCGTCGTCTCTGGTTGCGGTTCATCTTGCCTGCCAAGCCTTGCGGCAACGCGAGTGCGACCTGGCGCTGGCGGGCGGTGTCAACCTGATTCTCGATCCCGCTACGCCGCTCATGCTTGCCAAGCTTCGCGCTCTCGCTCCCGACGGTCGCAGCAAGACATTCGATGCGAGCGCCAACGGCTACGGACGCGGCGAAGGGTGCGGTGTGGTTGTCCTGCGCAGGCTCTCCGATGCGCTCAATTCAAGAGAGCGCATTCTTGCTGTGATTCGCGGCTCGGCGGTCAATCATGACGGGCCCAGCGCCGGGCTCACTGTGCCCAATGGTCATGCGCAGGAAAGGGTTGTTCGCCGCGCGCTGGCAGCCGCCGCAGTCGCACCCGATGAAGTCGGCTATGTTGAAGCTCACGGAACCGGAACATCCCTTGGGGATCCGATTGAAGTGAATGCACTGGCCCGCGTTTTTGCAGGCCGCACGCAGCCCCTGCCTGTTGGCTCGGTCAAGACAAACATCGGTCATCTTGAAGCGGCAGCCGGCATCGCAGGTCTCATTAAAGTCGCGCTGATCTTTGAGCATGGTGAGATTCCTCCACATCTGCATTTGGAAACGCCCAGTCCCCACATCGACTGGGCAGAAATTCCCGTGCGTGTGCCAGTGCAGCGCGAATCGTGGCCCCGGCAAGTGAGTGCGATGCCAGGCACTCGGCGGATCGCCGGCGTCAGTTCCTTTGGCATCAGCGGTATCAACGCGCATGTGGTGCTTGAAGAGCCGCCGCTGAACCCGACTGCTTCACAAGGCGGCGACAGATCCTGCCACTTGCTCACCCTCAGCGCCAAAACGGCGCCCGCACTGGAGGCCCAGATAGATGCAATCCAGTGTTGGTTTGACTCGAATCCCTGCGCCGCGTTGGCCGATGTCTGCTTCACATTGAATATAGGCCGCGCGCAATTTCCGCATCGAGTCGCCATTATCGTGGAGTCGATTGCCGAGGCCCGCACGTTGCTGGCGACCGCACCCCGCGTTCTGGCGCATACAGCGGACCGTGTTGCAATGCCACCAAATGGAAAACCAAAATCACAAGATCGTCGATTTCTTGAAGGATGTGCCGCGCATTTTCTTCGCGGAGCAAACCTTGATTGGATGAGCTTTGAAAAGCCCTACTTGGAACTGCGCCACCGAATATCGCTGCCCACTTACAGATTTCAACGGGTGCGATTCTGGGCGTTGGAGCGTGCGCCGTTCGCGCCGGCGGCCGATCCTGTTGACTGTTTGCCGCGAGACCTTGCGAATCGAGCTCAGGAAAGGTCGCTCACACTCGAGGCGTCCGCTGATGCCGCATCGATCACTCAGTGGCTCCGAGAACAGGTTCGGTTTGTACTTGGATTGACGGCGCTGCCACCGGTCGATGCTACGTTCATAGCACTCGGCGTTGACTCGCTCATGAGCCAGGAACTTATGGGCGCAATCCAGCGCGAATTGAAAGTAGCGATCGACCTCAACGAGTTCGTTTCAGGAGCAGACATTGCCACGCTCGCCAATCGAATTGCGCTATTGACTTCCGCACCCGATCTTCCACCGCGGCACGCAAGCACGACCCTGCCGAGCGAACAGGTTGTGTCCCCTGGCCAGGCGGCACTCTGGTTTTTGCATCGCAGCAGCCCGCAAAGCGCAGCCTATAACGTTGGTGTTGCAATCGGAATTGAAGGCGCAATCGAGCCGGTGCTGCTCGCGAAAACATTGTCAATGCTATCCGGGCGACATCCGGCATTGCGAACCGTATTTCACGAGGGCGATTCCGGCCAGGTAGAGGCGAATGTGTTGCCTGAAGCTCAAATCGTTTTCCGCTATTGCGATGCGCGGCAGCTCACGGAAGAGACGCTGACTGCGCAGGTCAAGGAATCCTACGCCGAGCCCTTCGATCTATCCTCCAGGCCTGCCTGGCGCGTCGCCCTATACTCTCAATCGCTATCCCGGCACGTGCTGCTGTTAGGGTTCCATCACATTCTCTGCGATTTGCAATCCTGCGGAATGTTGCTCAATGAAATAATCCAACTCTACGAGGCGATTGCCGCCGGACGCGCGCTTCAACTCCCGCCGCTGAATCACTCATACGCTGAATTCGCGCAGCGCCAACACGAGTTACTCGACAGCGAAGAAGGCGAGCGACAGAGAGAATACTGGCGCAACATTCTTGCCGGCGAGCTTCCTGTGCTGGAACTGGCTCTCGACAAGCAGAGACCCCTCGTGTTCACTTTTACCGGCGCCGCGGAGACGGTTGTTATCGCTGCCGAACTTACATCCTCCTTACGCAATGTCGCGCGTGAACGCAAAGTTACGCTCTTCACACTGCTGCTCGCTGCCTATCAAGTATTGCTGTCGCGATGGAGCGGCCAACGCGATGTCATCACCGGACTGGCAACATCCGTGCGGCCAAATGGTTTCGAGGGAGTCTTCGGATATTTCATTAATCCCGTTTCCATTCGCGCCAATCTCACCGGCAATCCTCCTTTCACAGATGTACTTGCGCAGATACGCGAAACTCTTCTTGAAGCCATTGCACATCGCGAATTGCCGTTCTCCGCTGTGGTAGAAGCCGTGATGAAGCGCCGCGAGCCAAGCCGCCTGCCTGTCTTTCAAACCGACTTCGCGTTGAATCAGCCTCCTGCAGCCTTCCGCAGAGGCGCATCGGGAAGCAGTTCTTTAAGCATCGAGCCGTTCGATCTGGTGGAAGAGGAGGGCCAGTTCGATCTCAGCCTTCATTGCACGGAAGAGAAGCGGACTATCACCGCGTGCTTCAAGTACAACACCGATCTCTTCAAGGCAGAGACAGTGCGGTCCATGGCAAACTGTTTCGTTCATCTTCTCGAAGCCATTGTTGACAATCCCGATCGGAGCATTGCCGATCTGCCTCTGCTGACTTCCGACGATCGCGCCGCTCTTATCAAGGCAGGAACCGGCCCGGCTTCTGACTTGTCCGAAAGTGACGTCGTCTCGCTCTTTGAGCAGAAAGTTGAGCAAACGCCGGATTCAATTGCACTGGAAGTGTTTGCAAGCGATAGAGGCACCGTTAAGGAAATCACTTATGCGGAACTCAATCGACGCAGCAACCGGCTTGCCCGCAAACTGCGCGCCGGCGGGTCGGTTCGCGTTGGGATCTGCGCGCGCCGTTCGATTGAAATGGTCGTTGCCGCGCTCGCCGCGTTGAAAGCCGGAGCGGCCTATGTTCCGCTGGATCCATCCTATCCGGCGGAGCGGCTTGCGTTCATCGCCGCCGATGCAAACATCGATCTGATTCTGCACGACGCCTCGCGCCTTCCTTTTGCTTCGTCAGATGAAATCGCGACCATTGCGCTGTCCGCCTTCAGCACCGAGGAAGACGACAGGAATCTGCAACTGACATTCACTGCGACCGACGTCACCTACATCCTCTACACCTCGGGATCGACAGGCCGGCCCAAAGGCGCCATCGTCACGCGATCGGGCCTGGCCAATTACTTGACATGGTGTCTTGGCGCCTATCGGGTAAGCGAAGGATTTGGCGCGCCGGTCAACACATCCTTCGCCTTTGACGCAACTGTTACCAGCTTGTTCTCACCGCTGCTTGCCGGCGCACGCGTCGTTCTTCTGCCGGAAGAAGACACCATGGAAGAGTTGGCGGCGCTGTTCCGCGCCCGCAAAGGCTTCAGCCTCGTCAAGATCACACCCGCGCAACTCGAGATGCTCGGCCATCTGCTTGCGGACGAGGATGCATATGGATGCACACGCGCATTCGTTGTCGGTGGTGAAGCGCTGCATCGGGACATCCTTGAGAAATGGGTCCGTCATGCGCCTGGCACGCGCATCGTTAATGAATACGGGCCTACGGAGACCGTCGTCGGCTGTGCCATCTACGACTACGATGGTGCCCCCGATCCTCAAGAAAGCGCTATCGTTCCCATCGGCAAGCCAATTGCCAACACCACGCTGTACATTCTTGACGCTAATGGTCAGCTTGCCCCTCGCGGTGTTGCAGGCGAGTTCGCAATTGGCGGCGCGGGTGTCGCTCTCGGTTATTTGAATCGCGAGGACTTAACTGCCCAGCACTTTGTGCCCGATCCTTTCAGCACCCAAGCGGGCGCGCGCATGTATCGCTCCGGCGATCGGGCGCGTTGGCGCGCCGACGGCCAATTGGAATTCCTCGGCCGCGCGGACATGCAAATCAAACTGCGCGGCTATCGCATCGAGCCAGGAGAAATTGAATCTGTGCTCCGCGAGCAGCGGGGTGTGCGGGAGTGCGCGGTCGGCGTTTACGGGGAGGCGCTGACCGCGCATCTGGTGGCTACTGCCTCTGAAAATACTCTGCGCAAAGCACTCGAAGCCAAATTGCCGGACTACATGGTTCCGCAATGGTTTGTCTTTCTAGATAGACTGCCCCTCACCGCGAATGGAAAAGTCGATCGCCGTGCGCTTCCTGCGCCGCAAAGCGAAAGAAAACTCCGCGCGGACGCGCCACCGCGCGACAGCCTCGAAGTGCGCCTCAAAGCCATATGGGAGGATCTGCTCCCTGGCGCTCCGATTGGAATCCACGACAATTTCTTCGAGTGCGGCGGCCATTCACTTCTGGCAGTTCGTCTCGTTGCGCGCGTCGGCCATGAGTTTCAATGCAAGCTCCCGTTGGCCGCCGTTCTTCGTTACGCAACCATAGCCACAATGGCGGATTGGTTGCGCGCAGGTTCTTCCGCCATGAGCAGCTCTGCGCTCGTTCCCATTCAGCCAAGAGGAACGCATCCTCCGCTTTTTTGCGTGCCAGGTGCGGGAGGCAACGCGATCTATCTGCACAATCTCGCACATGAGCTTGGCAACGAACAGCCTTTCTATGGCTTGCAAGGTCGGGGCATGGATGGCGAGGCCGAGCCGCACACATCGGTCGAGGCAATGGCGGATTTCTATCTTCAAGCCATTCGCGGCGTGCAGCCCGTGGGGCCCTATCAACTCGCTGGACACTCGCTCGGCGGATGGGTGGCCTTTGAAATGGCGCATCGTCTGGAACTTGACGGCCAAGAAGTTGCATTCCTCGGCATCGTCGACACTCCAGTCCCCGCGCCCGAAGATATTGCTGGACGCGGCGATTGGACCGATGCGCGCTGGATTGCTCAGCTCTCCACACGGATTGCGCAATTGCTGAATCCTGCGCTGAATGTCGAGGAAGAAGCGCTGGCCGGCCTCGATCACGCTGCGCAGATGGAGTTCTTCCGCAACGCACTTATTGCTGCCGGCGTGTTTCCTGAGCAGGCCGGCGTCGATGGCCTTGAGCACACACTGTCACTCTTCAAGGCGCACGCTGCGGTCCGCTACAGCATTCCCACAAAGCGGATCGCCGCCCGCAATTATTTGTATCGCACTGAACACACGCCGGGGCATCGCCCCGAGCTTGTCAATGACAGGTCCTGGGGCTGGGGCGCTGCAGGGGATGTTGAAGTCGTCGACGTGCCCGGCGAACATCTTTCGCTGCTGCGTCCTCCGCATGTGCACCGGTTGGCCTCGGTCATGGAGCAGAGTCTGCGTCAACTGGAACCAGTCGTCACCAGGGTTGAGTTTGCTGAAGCATAGTCTCGGAAAGGATCGCGTGTGGGAGAGGTTGTCGAATTGAATTTGCCCGAGCACGGGCACATGAATGCCACTTATCCGTTGGTCGCCGAATTGGTTCGTCGCGGAGAAAAGATTGTCTATTACGCAACCGATCCCTTTCGCCCCAATGTGATTGCGGCAGGAGCGGAATTCGCGCGTTACGGCGACACGGAGATCTTCACACCCGGCGCTCACACTGGCGGTCTGCATTCGGTCATGGCGTGGGAGATGACACTCGCCGAGCATCTTCTGCCACGCTTGATCGATGAAGTGGCGGATGCGAATCCGGACTATCTTCTGATCGACTCCATGTGCGTGTGGGGCAATCTTGTGCAACAGATTCTCCACATTCCAGCCGTATGCATGGCTTCGGTCTTCGTGCCCAACGACCGCGCCGTGACCGTCGAACAGATGGTGCAGCTAGCCTATGGCCAGGCGCCTAAGCCGGTTCTGCTCGCCGGTATCGATGCATTGAACACGTACATTGAGACATCGCGACGCATCGATCGTCGCTTTGGAACGCTCAGTCCCAACATCGTCGAATTCTTCTCCAACCGTCAGGAACTGAATCTGCTGTTTACGGCGCGGGAATTCCATCCGGAAGGCGACAGCTTTGGCGCGGACTACAGATTTGTTGGCCCCATGCTCGAGTTTGAGCGGCATGAGTCTACTGCGAATGCGACTCTGCCCCCCGGAGATGAACCGCTGATCTACATATCGATGGGCACCATCTTCAACGATCTGCCCGACTTTTATCGCACCTGCATTCAGGCCTATGCTGGTGCGCCGTTTCGCGTCCTTATCTCCATTGGCAGCAGGGTCCGCCGAGCGACTCTGGATCCTGTTCCGCACAATATTCAACTTTGCGATTACGTGCCGCAACTCGCAGTTCTCATGCAGGCATCTCTCTTCATCAGTCATGGAGGCATGAACAGCGTGAGCGAGGCATTGGCTCACGGAGTTCCGCTGCTGGTGTTTCCGCAGCACGGCGACCAGCATCTTGTTGCCGCTCAGGTTGAGCGTGTGGGCGCAGGCATAAGGCTCGCTCCCGCGGATATTACTGTCGCGCGCCTGCGCGAGCTTACTGAGACGCTGCTGTGCGAACCGCGGTTCAAGGCCGGTGCATGTGCTGTCGCCCGGGTGTTTTCACGTGGCGGCGGTGCTGCGGTTGCGGCAGACGCAATCTTCGAGTTTGCTCAGAACTCCACCTCCCAGAAAGTGAGCAGCGAGGTCTGATGGCGACAGTGTGCATGATCGGGCATCCCGCGCCGGGGCACATCAACCCCTCGCTGCCTCTCATTGCGGAACTCGTGCGAAGAGGCGAGCGGGTCGCTTACTTTGCAACGGACCCGTTTCGCGCCAAGATCGAACAGACCGGCGCGGTGTTCCGTTCTCTCGGGGATCACAGCCTATTTGAGCGCAATCTGGCCCGAGGCGGAATCCTCGGCGGCATGTCGGGCCTGATCGCGTCCGCTGAGGCAATGCTCCCGTCGCTGCTCAAGCAGGTCGAATGCGAGGCGCCGGACTATCTACTGGTTGAGGCTCATGCACTGTGGGGAAACCTGCTTGCACAGATTCTCTCTTTGCCAACCATCACGCTTTGCTCCATGTTTGCCATGAACAAGAGGCTCATCTCCGTCGACCGACTGGCGGCACATCTGTATGCATCCGCTGAATCCGCGTGCGAAGGGCTTGTGGAGTTGAACCATTACTTTGCCATTGCGCGCCGTGTCGATCGTCGCTACGGAACACGCAGTCCTGGCGTGATCGATTATCTCGGCAATCCGCAGGAAATGAACATTGTCTTCACTTCGCGCGAATTTCAAATAGGCGCGGAAACATTCGATGGAAGTTATAGATTTGTCGGCCCCACTTCCGGCATCCGGGTGGAGGGCGGCGATGCTGCTTCGGACTTCGACCTTTCCGTACTCAGCGCTCCGGTGATCCTCATTGCCATGGGCACGATGTACAACGAGGAAATCGCCTTGTACAAGGAGTGCTTTGAAGCATTCTGCGAATCGCCCTATCAGATTGTCATGGCCATCGGCCATCGCGTCGACGCCTCGGAATTGGGCATCATCCCCAGCAATGTCTTTGTGCATCGCTACGTGCCGCAGCTTGACGTGTTGAGCCGATCAGCGCTCTTTATTACGCACGGCGGCATCAATAGCGCGCATGAGGCGATGCTCTGCGGTGTTCCCATGGTCGTGTTGCCAGCGGCCGCCGATCACTTTGTCGTCGCTGGACAAGTGGAGGCTGTCGGTGCGGGTGTCATGCTGCATCGCAGTCGGGCCACTGCTGATTCGCTGCGCGCCCATGCCGGGCACGTGCTCCAGGAGTCGTCTTTTCGAGAGCGCTCCGCGAAGATGGGCGAGTCGTTGCGGGCAGCAGGGGGCGCGAGCCGGGCGACAGACGAGATCCTCAACTTCATTCAACGCAAGGCACCATCCCGAGAGGCGAATCATGTTCGCGTTTGAGCTGAGATTCAAGAATCCCCAGGTTATCGTGCAGGTGGGAGCGCACGCCGGCAACGATGCGCTGATTGGAGTCTGCCGTCAGCATGGGCATAAGCTGTTCCAGTAGTGTCCGGCTAAAACCGGGTCGCTCGCTGTAACGATCACATATTACAC
>CAZLMY010000013.1:0-60185 GCA_964560845.1 uncultured Occallatibacter sp.
GAGCGGCGACCCTGCACGATGCAAGATAGGGCACACCTATTCTGGAATCGCTCTACGGTGGGGGAATGACGGCGTCCTGTTGCCGGTTCAATGCGGGCTGCGCCACTCAAAACATGGCCATTTACATTGATTTTGGATAGGAATCGCAGTGGTGTTTACTGCCATGCGATCAGATTCATCGTAGGTTATTGACTATATGGCGTCCCCGACGGGATTTGAACCCGTGTTATCGCCGTGAAAGGGCGGTGTCCTAGGCCGGGCTAGACGACGGGGACGCATGAAGGGCTGAAAACGGCTTCGGTTGCACGAGAGCGCCCTTTTGAAATTTACCAAGTCGGACCCGCTATGTCAAAGCTCCGCCCCCTCCTCGTCCCAAAACGCCCGATCCCTGCATCCGGCGAGCCGCTCGATGGGTCCGCCCCTCCCGTCGCGGAGCCGGCCTGGGCTCCAACCGCCTGCAATGCTAAGATTTTTGCGTCGATGGAGACCCTTCGGACGTCTCTATACAGATGGCTCCGCTTCAAGGAAACTCCACCCGCAAGCGGTGGGCACTGCAGCAGGGACCAGCCGCGGCGAACTGCATCACCGGTCGCTGTGCACGATTCAACCCGGCAACCCAAAGGATCCGGAAAGTTCGAGAGCTTTGGCCTCAACCGGCCATGACAGGGGAATTCAGTGACAATTGGCACGTTCAAGCGCATTCTTGGTATGACTTTCTTAGTTGGTGTGGGATTGGCGGTGTCCGGCTGCAAGCAACAAGCGGCAGCGCCGCGGGCGGGCGGCGGCATGCAAGCCATGCCTGTGCAGACCGCGACCGTTGCGCTATCGCCGGTGGCGCAGAGCAGCGAGTATGTGGCCACCATCAAGTCCCGCCGCTCGGCCACGCTGCAACCGATGGTATCCGGTGCACTCACGCAGATTCGCGTCCAGTCCGGCGAGCACGTGAAGCCCGGCCAGGTGCTGATGGAGATCGATCCCAAGATGCAAATGGCTACGGTGGCCGCGGCGCGGGCTACGGAGCAGCAGAAAAAGGCCCTCTACGACTACAACACCAAGGAAGTCGAGCGCCAGCGCAAGCTGTTTGACGCCGGCATTACCAGCCGCGATGTCTTCGAGCAGGCGCAGCAGACCTACGAGAACACCAAGGCCGATTACGAGTCGGCGCTGGAACTGAGGAAGACGCAGGAAGAGCAGCTCGCGTACTACACCATCCGCGCGCCCTTCGACGGTGTGGTGGGCGACATCCCGGTGCACGTGGGCGATTTCGTCTCGCCCATGACGGCTCCGGCTACGCTGCTGACCACGGTCGACGAGAACAAGGACCTGGAAGCCTACATCTACGTTCCCACCGAGCGTGCCGGCCAGGTTCGCCAAGGTTTGGCTGTCGACCTGATGGACACCAACGGCAAGCTGATCGAGAAGACAGCGATCGACTTTCTTTCCCCGCAAGTGGACAGCACCTTGCAGGGGATCCTGGTAAAGGCTCCGGTTCATGCTTCGCCGCAGGTTCTGCGCAACGCGCAGATGATCAAGGCACGCGTCATCTGGAGCACCTCACCCATGCCGGTCATTCCGGTGCTTGCCGTCACCCGTCAGGGCGGACAGAGCTTTGTGTTTGTGGCCAAGCAGCAGAACGGCATGACCATGGCGGTACAGACGGCGGTGACGCTGGGCGACACCGTGGGCAACACCTACTCCATCTCTTCAGGGCTGAACGTGGGCGACAAAGTCATTGTGTCGAGCACCCAGTTTCTGGTCAATGGCATGCCGGTCATGCCCCTGCCGGGCGCCTAGAACCAGGCTGGAACTGCGCCGTCCGGCCGCCGCCGGATGGCCTGCAGGAGCGTTGAGGTTTCCGCGCCGCCTGCAAGCGAAAAAGGAAGGCTCATCTTGTTTGTCGATTTCTTTATTCATCGGCCTGTGTTTGCCACCGTCTGCGCGCTGCTGATCATTCTGGGCGGAGCGATTTGCATTCCCAACCTGCCGGTCGCCATGTACCCCACCTTGGCCCCGCCCCAGGTTTCGGTTTCCACTAACTACATCGGCGCCAACGCCGACACGGTCGAAAAGGCCGTCACCATCCCGCTGGAAGAGGCCATCAACGGCGTCGAGGGCATGCGCTACATCAGCTCCTCCAGCACCAACAGCGGCACCAGCCAGATCACTACCACCTTCCAGACCGGCTACAGCCTCGACATCGCGGCCGTCGACGTCCAGAACCGCGTGGCCAGCGCACAGGGCCGCCTGCCCTCTGCCGTCAACGCCACGGGCATCAGCATCACCAAGGCCAACAGCAACTTCGTGTTGGGCGCGGGCTTCTACACGCTCGATGGGCGCTACTCTTCCGAATTCATCTCCAACTACCTCGATGTCTACGTCAAGGACGCCATCAAGCGCGTCCCCGGCGTGGGCGACGTCATGATCTTCGGCGAGCGCAAATACGCCATGCGCATCTGGCTCGATCCCGCCCGTCTGGCGGCACACAACCTCACCGCCACCGACGTGATCAACGCCCTGGTTGAACAGAACGTCGAAATCCCTGCCGGCCAGCTCGGTCAGCCTCCATCGGACGCCAAACAGGCCTACCAGATTCCCGTGCGCGTCGTCGGCCGCCTCAGCAGTCCCGCCGAGTTCGACCAGATCATCGTCAAGAACTCCACCAACGGCCTGGTGCTGCTCAAGGATGTGGGCCACTCGGTAATAGGCGCCGAAGACTACAGTTCGTCGCTCAAATACGCCGGCCGCGAGGCCATGGGCATCGGCATCATGCAGCTGTCCAACGCCAACGCGCTCGACGTCGACGCCAAATGCAAAGCTGCGCTCCAGGAGCTCTCCAAGAGCTTTCCTCCCGGGCTGCAGTATGCCGTCGCATTCGACTCCACCACGGTGGTCGGCGACTCCATTCGCGAAGTGCTTTCCACTCTCGGCCTGGCCATCTTCATCGTCATCGCCGTCATCTTTCTTTTCCTGCTCGACTGGCGCGCCACCATCATTCCCGCCGTCACTATTCCGGTCTCGCTGATCGGCACTTTCGCCTTCATCAAGATGTTCGGATTCAGCATCAACGCGCTCACCCTGTTCGGCATCACCCTGGCCACCGGCCTGGTGGTCGACGACGCCATCGTGGTCATCGAAAACGTGCAGCGCCACATCGCCATGGAGCACTCCGACCCGCACGAGGCCACTTCTCGCGCCATGGGAGAAGTCACCAGCGCCGTCATCGCCACTTCGCTGGTGCTCATCGCCGTCTTCGTGCCGGTTTCGTTCTTCCCCGGCACCACCGGCATTCTCTACCGGCAGTTCTCGCTCACCATCGCCTTCGCCATTGCCATCTCGGCCTTCAACGCCCTCACCCTGTCGCCGGCGCTCTCGGCCCTCTTCCTGCGTGGCGAAGAAGACCGCCCCAAGCAGCTTGACTTTCTCCACATCCGTCCCGTCTCGCGCGCCTTCGCTGCCTTCATCCACGGCGCCGACGCGGGTGTCAGTTGGCTGGCCGGCAGCTATGCCAAAGCCATCCATGTCGCCTTGCAGGTCCGCTACCTGTTGCTCCTGCTGTTCTTTGTCGGCCTCGGCGCTACGGTGTGGACCTACCAGCATGTTCCCACCGGCTTCATCCCGCAGGAAGATCAAAGCTTCCTCATGGTCATCGTGCAGGCGCCTCCGGGATCTTCGTTGGCGTACACATCGGCGCTGGCCGACCGCGCCCAGGCCATCATCTCCACCAACAAGGACATCGCCGGCGCCTTTTCCGTCATGGGCTTCTCGCTCTCAGGCGGCGCTTCCAACTCCGGCATGATGTTCATCAGCACCACGCCTTCGGATCAGCGCCGCGCCAAGGGCCACTCCACCGCCGACATTGTGGCCGACCTCTCGCCCAAGCTCATGAGCCTGATGTTTGCGCCCAACGGCGGCCTGGTGGCCATGTTCGAGCCGCCTGCCGTTCAAGGCGTGGGCAGCTATGGCGGCTTCCAGTTCATGCTGCAGGATCAAGGCGGCAACACCCTCGCCGATCTTGACCGCGTAGCGCACCAGATAGTCGGCGCCAGCCGCGCACGCAAAGACGTAACCGGCCTGCTCACCACCTTTTCGGCCAACGACCCGCAAGTCCTGGTCACCATCGATCGCGAAAAAGCCAAGGCCATGAACATTCCGCTCTCCCAGATCACCAACACCCTGTCGGTGTTCATGGGTTCGGAATACATCAACGACTTCGACTACAACAACCGCACCTACCGCGTCTTTGTGCAGGCCGATCAGCCCTTCCGCATGTCCTCGAAAGATCTGCACGGCTACTATGTCCGCTCCGACTCCGGCATGATGGTTCCGCTGGATAACGTGGTTCGCGTCACCGAAAGCGCCGGCCCCCCGGTCATCACCCACTACAACCTCTTCCGCGCCGTTGAAATCGATGGCTCGCCCGCTCCCGGCTACAGTTCCAGCCAGGGTCTCGCGGCCATGGAAGACCTGGCCCACAAAAACATGATGCCGGGCATGAGCTTCCAATGGACCGGCCTCACCCTGGACGAAATCGAATCCAGCGGCAAGGCGCCGCTGATCTTCGGCCTGGGCATCCTGGTTGTCTATCTCACCCTCTCGGCCCAATACGAGAGCTTCGCGCTGCCCTTCATCATCCTGCTGGCGGTGCCGATGGCGGTGCTGGGCGCGCTCGGCCTGGTCTCGCTGCGCCACTTGGCCAACGATGTCTACTGCCAGATCGGCTTGGTCATGCTCATCGGACTCTCGGCTAAAAACTCGATTCTGATTGTCGAGTTCGCCGAGCAGCTTCGCCGCAAGGGCCGCTCCATCGCCGAGGCCGCCATCGAGGCCGCGGAACTCCGCTTGCGCCCCATCCTGATGACCTCGTTCGCTTTCATCCTCGGCGTTCTGCCCCTGGTGTTTGCCACCGGCGCGGGCGCCTTGGGACGGCGTTCGGTGGGAACCACGATTGTCGGCGGCATGTTGCTTTCGACGGTCCTGAACCTGTTCTTCATCCCCGTGCTCTACGTGATCCTGAGCCGGCTGTTGAAGCGCGAAGTGAAACAAACCGCCGAGCCGGTCCACGCATAGCCACTCACCTTGGGTGCCCCAGGTCTCGATCTTGAGACCTGGGATGCCACAAACCCGGGAAGTCCCATATCTCCTCGACTCTTCGCTAAACACCAGGCGACATTTGGGGATCGATTCGCAGACTCAGCGATCTCGTAGGAGAAATTAGCTGAATAAACCGAATTGGCCCAAATGCTTGAGTCGTCGTGTCTCTTCGCGTTCGATTATGGCGGTCAATAAATGGAAGGCAACTGTCCAATTTCGCGCAAAACAAAATGACAATTGAGCGTGCCTTCCGGTTTCGTGTTCGACGGTACACGCTTCACTCGGAGATCTGGAAGATCAGTCGGAAAGCTCATCATTTCCTGGTATAGGCCTGGATCGCTCTTCTGGAGGGCATTGAGGATACGCATGAGGCGCGATCTATACTGAACATTCTTTGGACTATCCAGGCGCAATGCCTGAAGCAACTTCTCACCGCTCTGGTTGAGTGAAACTGCGTGTCCGTCCGAATTGATCTGAAGGCATTCGCTGAATGCAATTTGACATGGATCGGGTATCCCGAGGATCGCATTCTTCGCTTCATTGCAGGCCGCACAGGCGTACAGGAGGTTCGTGTATTCGCAAACTCCGCCCGCATTTGATTTCACTGGGATGAAATGGTCGATATGAAAAGTCGCACCTCGACTATACCACTGCTCTCGATGGAGACAATACACACACCGAAAAAGGAACTCGTCCCGCAGCCAATCGCGATAGCTCTCATAATCCGAATACCCGGTTGGACCGTGTCGCCGAACGTGAGGCTGGGTGGGATATTGAAATGCGTTCGTCAACGCTTCTCACCCCCGTCGATCAACTTGGTAAGGATCCTTCTTTCGAACTCATCCAGTTCGTTGATCGGTACGGGGGCAACCTTGTTGATGTGATAGTCCGCGTACTCTTGCAGAACCTCCAGTCGGGCCCGTTGGATATCGTTCAACTTGCCAGCGATCTTTAGGTCGATTAACTTGCCCCGTTCCCGATTCGTTCTCGGCCAACTAGCTTCGAGTTTCCTGAAGTCTGCGAGAGAGATATCAGCGCAAAAGCCTTCTGGCAAATAAGCGGATTGGCTAAACGGAACGCCAACCCGTTCCCATCCAGTGAAAGTCTCCAGTACGAGTCGTTCAAGCTCTGCCGGGAGTGCATAAAGATGGAGTGCCTCGCAGTCAACATCCAACAGAAGATCTTTCAATCTCGGGGAGCCGGGGTTCGATGACGCCTCTTTAACATATTGAGCGGCGGCCTTTTCCAACGCACCAAACGACGCCTTCAGGGGCATCGGCATTCTTCTGATCTCCCCTACCAAGTTGTCGCGTTTCCCCAAATGGGCGAAGACGAAGGCGTTTGCAAATGGCGAATTGAAAATGGCCCAAAGAGCGAGGGTTGAATAAGATTCAGCATTCGGGCGAACAGCAATAAAGCGGCTCGAAACCGGATGACCCTTCGGGTCGAAAAGCGCCTTTAAACGCCAGGGCCCACGACCGGACGGAGCGTAGTTAAGAAGCACTTGCGGAACTCCAACAACCGTTCCACTTCGAGCGCCTTGAATCACTTTTGGGTCGAGGTTGACCCAATACTCCATCGGTAGTTCGTGCAGTTGCAGGCCCTGATCGAAACGTACGAAACCCACCTGACCTCCGGCGAACCTCTTGCCAGAATATGTATGGTTTCCCTCCGGGAGTTCAGCGCTGTGAAACGTGAAACCTTGCCCCGCAGAAGCAACATCTTCAAGTTTTGGATTATCTTCGCAATAGCTCCAGATTTCCCCGAGGTCAGGAAGTCGCAGAGACTGGTCTTTTCTCTCGAGGAATCTCGACTGGGTGACGGTCGCGGTGCTCGATGTATCATAGGTCGCCCGGAAAGATGGCAACTGCCGTTCGCGCACCCTACGGTACCGTACAGAGTCTGAATGCCTCGCTTCCTTACGGCGGCCAAGAAGGACTACTGATTCGGCATCGGAGAAAGAAAACACCCGATCAGGGAAAAGGCAGATCTCTTGTAATTCAAAGGTGCTCAGGAGCATTTCCCGGGCTTCCCTAGCATTGCTGTTGTGCAGAAACGACTGGGGAAGCACGAGCCCAAATACCGCTCTGCCGCTCAATTTAGGAAGAGTGCGCCACAGCATCTCGGCGGATTTATTGACGAAAGCTAGCTCCGAGTTCTTCTTCCCATAAGATGCCTGTTCCTTGGACGAAAAATTTTCGAATGGAGGATTTGCAAGGAGGATTGTGCTTGCCTTTGCCTGCTCGCCGAGTCCATCGCCGAGAAACATATCTCCGGCCTTCAGATCCCATCCATCGGGATTCGGGATGTCGGTGAGGGTGAGAGAGAGGCGTGCTAACTCAAGTGCGAATGGATCGATATCGGACCCATGCAATCGACTGCGGAGATACGGTCCCCGCATGGTTGCCGTCGCCCTGTCAGGCGGCAGCAACTCAGTCAGGAGTCGCATGGCCGAGACAAGAAATGCTGCGTGGCCGCAGGCAGGCTCAAAAACGCTCCTCTCATCGACGGGAATTTCAGCTATCCAATCCGACAGGTTTCCGACTACATAGTCCACCAAGAAAGACGGAGTACTGTGTGTACCAAGTTCGGTTCGGGTCTTTTGAGAAATGAGGGCGTTCTCGTACACATACGCGAGTGATTCAGTAGTCGTCAGAGCAAGGCTGCTGAAACGACCGATGGTTTGCGCCGCGGCATGGAGACCTTCGCGCTCCTTGGCATTCCGAATCGTAAGCGGGACCGTTCCATAATGAGCAGCGAGACGAGTGAAGACCTGCTCCGCATCTGTCAGGTCTAAGTTACTAAATGCTCCGACCTGTTTGTCATGCAGAATTTTGCCGGAGACTAGCCAGAAGACAGTTTGCAGAAGCCAATGACCGGTGGCAGCTGAAATGTTTGGTCGCCCGAGACGGTCTTCAAGGTCTGATACATTGCGTTCGATGAGGTCCGCAAGTGACCTTCCCACTTCTTCCTCGACCAGCGGCATCAACCCCATGTCCACGAAACTCAGCTGGTATTCCGTCTTGAAACGGCCCCATGTCTTGGCACGATAGACAACCTCTGGAGCGAATTCGCTCTTGCGTCGATCAAAAAACTGCGCTACGTCCGCGCTTGGGATGCCTTCAAGGAATTCTGGCGATTTGCTCCCTTGCTTCCACCACTGGAGCATGTTTCCGGCGCATACAAAAACAATCGGAGCTCCGAGAGCGCGGCATTGTTCAGCTGCGAAGCGGGGATCACTAGTGGATGAGGTGACCGCGATACAGGCCGAGCGGGAGTCCGTCGGCGCTTGCGCAAACCCCACAATAGGCGTGGTTTGGCCACTCCCAAACTTGAAATCGGAGCGTAAAAGATCGGGCCTATAGCCACAGGCCATAAGGGGAGCCCTGATTGCTTGCGGCTGAATAGCTGTGGCCACCGTATGGCTCCGTTCCTTCCCTTGAAAGCACCTCTTCTTGTGCATCCAATTCTCGCACGTGTCACTGGTCGGTGCGTATTCTGCCCTTGTGGTAGGTGCCGATGTAAGAAGCTATCTTAGCGAATAAAAGACGAAAAAGATAGGGAATTCTTGGCGGAGCATCTGCACGCGGAACAGGGTGGGTTCGGTAACGGAAAACGCCCATGTCGATTGGAAGGACTATAACTCTTCCCCAAGCCGGCCTTGCTCTTGTTCCCGCCACGCCCAGATCGTGAACTTCTTTGCCGTTGCGTAGAATTAGCTCCGATTGGCGCATGATAGAGAAGTCAGAGGCCCTTCTGAGGCCAACTGCGGTGGCCAAAAACGCAAACACCCCCACCCCTAGCCTCCCCCACCCCCATTTTCAGCCTAACCGCTACAAAACAAAGGCGTTACATAAAACAGTAGATCGGCTTACGCTGAAAACAAAGGACTTATGAGGGTCCAGGTGTCCGATTTCGAACACTTTCATACTCGCTCGCCCTCGATTGCGGACGCAAAAAATGGGCGGCAAGGATTGGATCCTTGCCGCCGCCCGTCCCTGGGTTGTCTTGAAGGTACTGCAGTTTTGCGTTTCCTACTGGTAAACTTGGTCACCCTTGCCCGATTACTGCAAGAGCTTGGTCACTTCCTGCTCCACCGTGTTGGCCTGGGCCAGCGCGGAGATGCCGGTCTGACTAAGAATTTCGTACTTCGACATGTTCGAGGTCGCGGAGGCGTAATCGGTGGCCTGCACTGCGTTCTGCGCGCCGACCACGGTCTCCTGCTGGGTGGTCATGACCTGAGACATGGCATTCAGCGTGTTGATCTGGGCGCCGATGTAGCCGTCCTGTGCCGCGGCGTAGGTGATGGCTGCGTTCAACGTGGTCTCGGCGTTCTGCGCACCCGACTGCGTGCTCAGACTGGTGGCGGCCAGATTGGCGGAGTTATCGCCCGTGGCATTGACTGCATAGCTGATGGTCGTGGTGGCTGCGGTGTTGGCATTCTCAGTCGTGGTGGCGCCAGTCGGCGTATCGGCCAGCGCAGTCGTACCCAAAGCGATCGTCACGTTCGAGTTGGTGTTGGTGATCTGGATGCCGGTATCGCCTGCAGCGATTGTCGAACTCGAGTTGCCCACCGCGGCGGCCGTGGTAAACGTCGCATACACCCCGGGGATGTTCGCAGCGTTGATCTGGGTAAGCAGCGCGCTTACCGTGGTGGCGGTCGTGGTAAAGGTGGTGGAAGTTCCCGTAGGAGTCAGAGTGGTGAAGGTAAGCGCTCCCGTAAGGGCATTGCCTGTTGCTGCTGCAGTGGTCAACGTGCCGGGAACGGTATCCTTCGACAGATCGAAGAACTGCCCGCCCGAGCTCTGTTTCACCGTGCCACCCTGGTCGCCCACGCTGGAAGAAGAGAGCTTGGCAAAGAACAGGCTGTCAACCGCACTGCCCACCGAGGAGGAGTCACCGGTATAGATCGACACGCCTGCCTGGTTGCCGGTAAAAACCTGCTGCTGGTTATAGGTGGTGGTGGATCCAATGTTGTTGATTTCTGAAAGGATCGACTGATATTCCTGATTCGCAGCAGCTTCCTGCGAAGAGTCAAGGGTACCGTTCGAGGCTTCGGTAGCCAGCGTAACGGCACGGTTAAGCAGGTTTGTCACTTGCGAGAGTGCACCATCGGCCACTTGCAAAAGTCCTACGCCCTCTTGGGCATTGGTGGACGACTGGGTGAGGGCAGTGGCGTTGGCTTGCAACCCGTCAACCAGGGAGAGGCCGGCAGCGTCGTCCGCGCCAGAGTTGATTTTCGAACCGGAAGACAAAGACTGCAAAACGGTCTGCAGGCTGTTGCTGGTGTTGTTGAGATTGTTTTCCGCGTAGATTGCCGACAAATTGTTCAATACACCGAGGGCCATGTCAAACTCCTTCTGAGATTGCTTGGTTCGCATCCAGCCGACGGTGTGTTTTTCTTTCCGTCTGACCCTCCGGTTTTACCGGTTGAGCGTCCTTGCATCCAACCATCTCATCGGTGCTTCCCAAAATAACTTTAGTCATGGCGCTTCGTTCTTTTTCAGAACACAGTGTTCCGCCATGACGCAAGATGACTCGATTTAGCGCAGCATGTGCCTCGATGCGCTCCATTCTGTGTCTCGATCCAGGGCATCGATTTGCTTCGTTTCGCGACAGGTTTTGGGTGAGGAAGGCGGCAAACTCCCTCTTTGCAGCAAGTTACCGCTTCTCCATCTCCCGAAAAGGGCCGCGCAGGCCCCTTTCGGGAGACCAAAAAAAACGGCGGCAAGAGGATCGCCCCTTGCCGCCACCGGTCTCAACTGCAACCGCATTTTGCTCTCTGCTTGAAACTTCTGGTTGAAAAATAAATTTATTGCTCTGCTCCGGCGCCCGCCTGAGGAGCCCCAGGCTCACCCGCGCCGGGGCCTTCGTCCATCATGCCCTGCGGTCCCGGGCCTTGTGGGCCCGCGCCCTGGGGAGCAGGCGGAGGCGGCATGCGGCGCCGATTTGGCTCGTTCGGTCCGCGGTCGTCGCGTCCCCTGCCGTCCTTGCCCCAACCACCGCGCTCCTGCTCATGGTTGGCGCGGAAGGCCTGCACCGCGGTCCACTGCTCGGGCGTGAGTTTGCTGCGGATAGCCAGAAGGAAGCGGGCATTGGCCTTTTCCAGCTCGGCGCGGGCCTGGGCTACCTTGTCGATCTGAGCCAGGATGCGGCCTTCATCGGGCTTGTCGTCCCGCATCAGCGGCTGCAGTTCCAACTCCGCCTTCTCCACGGAGCCGCGCAGATCGATCAGCTTCTCGCGGTGCTGAAAGAGAGTGTCGTCCATCGCCTTGCGCTGTTCGGCGGTGAGCTTGAGTTTCTCGACGATGTTGGGGTTGTTCCACCAGCGACCGTGGTCGCCTTGTGGCCCGAGCGCTCTTTCAAAGGGAGGGCGATGCTCGCCAAACCCGGGCCGTGAGCCCATTTCGCCGCCTTGCGCCATCGCTAGCGCCGATCCTGTGATCACGAGTCCTGCAATTGCCAGTCCCAGCCGTACTGCCATGCTTGCCTTCATTTCCCATTCCTCCCCTTTGTCTCGCAAAGGTCCAATTCAGTTTCGTAATTCTGTTGTGGTCCAGGTTCTTACTTGATCTCGTCGCCGTTCATCAGTTGGGCCAATGGTTCCATCGCGCTTGGAACTTCGCGCGAAACGTCGCTGTCCACCTTGGCCAGCAAATCTTCTTCTTCGGCGCGAGCCCTTTCCTGAGCGATCAGCCGCTGCTGCTCTGCCTGGCGCTCGATCAGCGCGATTCTTGCTTTCTCCAGTTTCTGGTGGTGGCCGTACAAACCACCGGAAACCCCGCCGGCCAGCAGCGCGCAGGCCAGCGCCCACCCTGCAGCCAGCCGCCAACTACGGTGCCGAACCAGTTCTACGTGGGTGCGAGGCCGGCTGAGTTCCGCGTCGCTCCACGCCGTGACGCACTCCCTGAAGTTCTTGAGCGCCGCTTCCAACTCCACATCCTCAACCGCTTTACCGCTCATCTCCGTTTGCTCTTTCCGATCATCCTGTTTTGCTGCCCAAATCTTCAGGAAACTCATCGTTTGCCTCCCAGTTCCGCGCGCACTCTTCCCAGCGCCCGTGAAAGATGCGCCTTCACCGTTCCCTCGCTCAACCCCGTGGCCCGTGCAATCTCGCTCAACTCCTGCTCCTCGACGTAGCGCAAAAGAAACACCGTTCTCTGCCGCTCGCTGAGGCCCTTTACCGCTTCCCAGACGTGCCCCACCTGCTCCCGTGCCAGCATCTTCTGCTCCACCGAGCGTTCTCCGCTAGGCAGCCAGTCGCTGGCCTCGTCCAGGGGCACGGAGTTGCTCCGTGTTTGCCGCCAGAACTGCATGCGGCGGTTACGCCAGTGATCCTTCTGCAGGTTGATGGCAATGCGCATCAACCAGGTCATGGCGCTCGAGTCTCCGCGAAAACCCTTCCAGTTGCGGTGCGCTTTCAGGAAACATTCCTGGGTCAGCGTCTCGGCGAGATCCACGTCGCGCGACGAAGCCAGCAAGAATCGAAAGATCTGCGGACGGTGCCGTTCCACGACCAGCGCAAACGCTCGCGCGGCGTCTTCTTCCACCGTGGTCATATTGATTGCTTCCAATGCTGTGCTGGCTGCCATCACTCAGGTAGACGCCCGCACTGTGCGCAAGTTTACCTGAGTGCGGAAATCGCCGTGAATGGCCGCGAATTGGGAAAAATGCGCGCTCAGGCGTCTTCCCGCAGGAATCGGAGCTCCCACGACGTAGGAGGCTCGAAAGCCTGTTCGGCGATGGGACGAAGCATCACCGTTCCCGGCTGATCGGGGTACTCGGCAGGGCGATAGGCGAAGGATACCCCCGCGATGGGGATCTGCCCCTGAGCCGCATGCTTGCCTGCCGCGGCGACCCAATCCCGCTTTTCGACCATGAGCCTGTTGTCGACCGTGAGCTCATTGAAGTAGTCGGGATTGGAAGAGGCCGAGGCACCGAGCAGCCAAGGCCCAAAGGAATAAGCCACACGGTTGTTGCCGGCCGGTTCAGTGCGCAGCTCCATACCGTACTTCACCTCGACCGTGTCCCCGGCAGCCCACGATCTCTCGATGGTTCGGTATCCGTCCTGGGCCGGGAATTCTCCTGCTCTGCCGTTCAGGCGAATCTCGACCGTCGTGGCCCAAGCCGGTTTGCGGATGCGGAGCGCAGTCGAGGCCTTTCCAGCAGACGTGATCCGGATTTGCAGCGCGCCGTTGTGCCCGAGCGACGATTCAACGCTAGCGGCCAGGGTATCCGTTTGCAGCCGTCCGTCGACGGGCAGATCGAACCACACAGCCCCATCCTGGCTGCGGAAGGAGCTGCTTTGGATATCGGGAAAGCATCGCAGGCCATGCAGCGTGCAGCACCACCATCCACGGACGGCCCCTGCCGCCACGAAGCCCGTCTCGGTGTAGACGCGATGTCCGAAATCTCCGCTGAGAAACTGGTTGAAGGCGAATTCGTTGAAGATGGCCCGCTCGGCGGCAGCCAGATACTTGGAGTTCCCGGTCGTTTTCCAGAGAGCAAGGCTGAGTCGAACCCAGTCTGCCTCGGCGCAACCCTCTGTGCGGTGCCTGTTGGGGCTCCAACCCTCGGGAACGCCGCCCGTCAACAGCAGATCCTGCGACTCGGCCACCTGCTGCCAAGCCGTCTCAGATTGCCGCAACAGGACGGGATCCGACGTTTCGCGGTAGAGGTAGACGATGCCTCGCAAGGCGCACAGGTATCCGTGGACATGATCGCCGGCCCGGCGCTCGGTCACTGCGGCAATTTGGTCGGCGAGCTTCCTGTACCGCTCATCCCGGGTCGCCTTGTAGAGCAGGGCCAGACCTTCGGTCTGCTGCATCCAGCAGATGTAGCTGGTGGCGAAGTGGTTGGAACCGAAGGCATCCCGCGTCTCCTTCGACAGCATCAGGGGGCCGATGCGGACCAGGAAATCCCCCAGGCGCACGGCCGCGACCTGTACCTCCGGAGCCGGGTTCAGCTTGTAGTACTCCAGAAGGCCCACCAACAGGCGGCCGTTTCCCCAGAGCAGGGCGAGATCGTCGTCGGTCGGCTTGTCGTAGTGAAACGCAGCGCCGAAGTACCCGTCAGACTTCTGCAGCGCGACAATTCTCTCTACAAGGGCCTTCAGGGCAGGGAAGCGCCCTGGATTGCCCTCCGACACCACGGCCAACGCGCCAACGTACCGCCCGGAAAGGTCGCCGCTGTATTCGGTGAACCTTCGCTCCGCGGTGGGACGGACATCGGCGAGCAGCAACTCCTCGGTGTAGGCCGGGCCATCCCCGGAGAGAACCCGATTCAGGGTTTGCTGGAGACGGAGTTCGAGCGGGCCGGAAGGTGTGGAGCCCGAACTCGATGCGCCCGATGCGGCCGCCCCGGGTTCAAGGGCGGCCTGTGCAATCGCACGCAGGGAGCCTTGCCCGGCCCCTGCAGCCAGCGGAAGGCACACAAGGCCTTTGGCGAAGCCTCTACGATTCATGTTCGACCTTTCTCAAAGGCCGGATCAACGCCTCATTGAGGTCCGGCCGGTCCTGCAGACGGAAGGTTGGGCGCAGGTGGTGCTGCGGAAATGGGCAAATTCAACCCTTTTTCAGGATCGTACTGGTGTTTGTCCATCCACTGCTTGAATGCAGCCGCCGGTTCCTCGTCCAAGCCGCCATTGTGCCGAAAGTACGCCGTGTCCTTCATGTCCACTTTGAGCCCGCAGGCCTCCTCCGCCCCCGGCTTGCCGAATTCGGGAAGCAGAATCTCAAGTTCCTTGCCCGGCTTCCTCCACTTGGCCATATAGGTTTCATAGCCCGGCGAAACCCGCAGGCGGTCGGAGCAGCGATAGCTGAAGTCGAAGCCCCGGGGAGCGCCATTCTCGTAAAGATTGGCCCGACCCTCGCCATCGACATAATCCAGAACCCGGTCGTGGTAGTGTGAATGCCCGTTGTATTGGAAGATATGCACCCGCAAGGGGTAGTCGGCCGTATTGCGCCCACCGGCAAGTACCGCCGTTGAAAGCAACAAACAACCCGCCACCCCGCCTAAACAGGAAAAGAACGTACGACGCATGGAAACCACCCCTCGAAATGGCTATAGCCAGATTTGCCTCCATGGTAGACCTGCCGCTTCATGCCTCGCAATCGGCGGAAGAGAATTTCATCTTGAGCGCGGGCTCTTCCGGGGAGGGGCTGGACTGGACTGAATGAGACGGAAGGCCTTGCAAGCCAGGTTCAGGCGACGTCAAAGATCTTTCGAGTTGTCTTCTCAACGAAGGCTTCAAACTTCACGGCCGGCAACGCAGGACTGTAGAGATAGCCCTGGTATGCGTAACAGCCCAGTTCCTGGAGCAGAGCGCGCTGCCCCTCGGTCTCAACGCCCTCGGCAATAACCTCTAAATTGAGACTTCGGCCGAGCGCAATAATGGTACGCACAATGGAGGCGTCCATCACGCCCGTCAGCACATCGCAAACAAAGCTGCGATCGATCTTGAGTTGATTCAGGGGCAGGCGCTTCAACTGGGATAGCGAAGAATATCCGGTTCCAAAATCGTCCATTGAAAAGCCGAGCCCATGCGATTGCAGCGCGGTCATCTGGGCAATGGTGTCGGTGGCCTTCTCCATCAGGAAACTTTCGGTGATCTCCAGCTTGAGCCGCTTGGGGTTCACCTGGGTTTCGGTCAAGGCCTTCTCCACCAGGGCCACAAAGTGCGAGTCCAGGAACTGCCGCAGGCTCACGTTGACCGCGATGGTGAGCTGTTCCATGTCGGGCCGGCGATTCCACACCGCCAGTTGGGCGCAAGCGGTTTCAAGCACCCAGTATCCGAGTTCCACAATCAGTCCGGCTTCTTCGGCCAGGGGGATGAATTCGTTGGGAGGAACCATACCGCGTTGGGGATGGCGCCACCGCAGCAGTGCTTCGGCTCCGGTCACCTGGCCGTTGGTGTCGACCTGTGGCTGGTAATGCAATTCGAACTCCCGGTACTGCAAGGCGCGCTTGAGGTCGGATTTCAAGGCGACCCGGGAAGCCACGCGCGTCTCCATGCCGGGGTCGAAGAAGCAGATGGAGTTTTTGCCTTGCGCCTTGGCCCGATAAAGAGCCAGGTCGGCGCGCTTCAACAGATCGTCCGCCAGAACGCAATTTCCCGTGACCAGGTTCACGCCGATGCTGGCAGTGCCTTCGTATTCGTAGCCGCCCAGATTGTAGGGCTCCCGGAGCGCTCGAACTACCTCTTGACCGACGGTCTTTGCCTGCGCCTCCGCCGTCAGGGCATCGGCGGCCAACCCCTCCAGCAAGACAACGAATTCGTCCCCTCCCAAACGCGCCACAGAATCGGAGGTTTGCGCCAGGGTGGTGAGCCGTTGCGCCACCTGCTGCAACAGCATGTCGCCGATGGCGTGTCCGGAACTGTCGTTGAGAGTCCTGAAGTCATCCAGGTCGATCAACAGCAGCGCGCTCATGTTCTGCTTCAGCTTGGCGGTCACCAGCGTGGCTTCAAGACGATCGCGCAGGCGCACGCGATTGGGCAGGCCGGTGAGCACGTCATAAAAGGCAAGCTGGTGGACGCGCGCTTCGCCTGCCTTGCGATCGGTGATATCGGTGTTGATGGCCATGATGGCGCGGGGATTACCGGCCTCGTCCCGCAGCAGCGTGCAGCGGCTCTCCACGATGAGTCTGGTGCCGTTGCGGTGCCGTTTGGAAATCTCGCCTGTCCATTCGCCTTGCTTGACTACCGAGTTGAAGGCGTGTTTGACTCCGGCCGCGTCCTGGTCGAAAATGTCTGCAACTTTGCGCCCCATCACGTCTTCCGCTGTCCATCCGAAGAGGCGTTCGGCGCCCTTGTTCCAGTAGAGAATGCGACTCTGGAGGTCCTGCAGGAAGATAGCGTCCTGCGCCTTGTCAAGCAGGTCGGATTGCTCTCTCAGTTCCTGGAGCGCCACTTCCAGTTTGTGTCGCGACAAGACGGCCTCGGTGCGGTTGCGAAAATAGACACTCATGCCGTCAGGGCGTGGAAAGCAGCGCATCTCATACCACTCGCCGCGGCTCTCGCACTGGGCTTCGAACATGCTGGCAGCGGGTTTGGCGGCGGCGTCCCACAAGGCTGCCAGCATGGGCGCAGAAAAGAATCCAAGGACAGCATTCGGAATAGTAGCCTGTAGAGCCATATTCCGTTTCACGCCGAATTCGGCGCACGCTGCGTCGTTCAGATACACCAGCCTGAACTCCGCATCGAGAGAGATGAAACAGTCGGAGATGCTCTCCAGCACTTCGGATTCGATGCGCAGAGACTCGGCCCGCTCGCGTTCCCGTATATAGGCTTCGCGGTAGCGGCTCTCGGCGTTGGACATCAGGCCGAAGCAGATGTAGCTGAGGCAGAAGACCATCACGACGTTGAAATGGCCGAAAGAGAGAGCGGCCATCAACCGGGGGAAGAAACAGGCGAGAAGAACCAGAGGAGCAAAGCGAATGAAATGGGCCAGGAATCGCCCGATGGCGGGCGAGTTGACCATCCTGTTGAAAACCAGGAGAGGAAAGAACCACATCATATAAATGCAGAGGTTGCTGAAATCCGACGTTGCAAAACGCCAGATCAACAATCCAGCACAAAGATAGGACGTATAGAACGCGGTTGAGACAGTGGCTGCGCTCTGCACCGGGACCCGGCGAAAAACGAACAGCGTCAACAGCAAGCCCACGGCGAACACGCCACCGACATACACCAGAGCGACTTCAACACCGGTAACGGTGCCCCGTTCCGAGGCGGCCACGCCCAATATCGAGCCTGCCAGCGCGAGACTAGCCGCCACCAGCAGCGCGTTCCGCGCAACTTTGGTTGAAGAACCGTCTGCGTTATCCACTCGACGCAATGCATGCCCCGCGATGTTCTTCGAATCTCGTCGTCCCAGGCCGGGAAACCGACCAACCGTCCTGGGGTTCTATTCAATGAGACAGCCAGTGTTCTTTGGAGCTCGCGTCGACCTTTCTTCTGCGACGAGATCCCGTTTTGGTTATCGGATACCTCTATGGATTTGGTTAGGGCTCAGACGAACAAAGTTCCCGGGCAAGTGCAGAAAACCGGAGAGGCAAACGAGGGAGAGCCGAACGGGCAGGAAAATCGCAGACGGGACGGAGGATTCGGAATGGGACGGTGATAAACTACTTACGGTAAACGCTTTCCCGCTACCGTCTCTCTCAAGGACTGTCCCCATGCTGCTCACCGATCTTCGCCATCAGGTTCTTCGCGCCAACCAGGAAATCGCCCGCCGCGGGCTCGCCCCGCATACTTTCGGTAACGCCAGTGGCATCGATCGCTCCGGTCCTCAGCCGCTCGTTGTGATCAAGCCCAGCGGCGTGGATTACGCCTCCATGGCCCCCGAAGACCTGGTGGTGACCGACCTGGATGGCAAGATCGTGGAAGGCCGCCTGCGCCCATCCTCCGACCTGGACACGCATACTCTGCTCTACCGGGAATTCCCGCAGATTGGCGGGGTGGTACATACGCACGCGGAGTTTGCCACCTCCTGGGCGCAGGCTGGCCGCGCCATTCCCTGTCTCGGCACCACCCATGCCGACTACTTCCATGGACCAGTTCCGGTGACCTTGCCTCTTTCTGCCGAGCAAGTAGCAGAGGCTTACGTTCGCAATACCGGCCAGGTGATCGTTGAGCGCTTTCGCGCAGGTGGGCTTGACCCGCTGGCTGTTCCAGGCGTCCTGGTGGCCGGCCACGCGCCGTTTACCTGGGGCAAGACTGCAATGGATGCAGTCGAGAACGCCGATGTTCTGGAGTACATCGCCCGCCTGGCCTTCCGGAGCATCCTGCTGGGAGCGCCCGAATCCGGGATTCCGGAGTACGTCTCCGAACACCACTACCAGCGCAAGCACGGACCCAAGGCCACCTATGGTCAGAATTGATCGTTTCGATGATTAAAATACGGAGAGGAACCGTATTAGGCCATTCAGGCATAGGGCAGAAGGCACCCAGGAAGCCCTTCAGTAACCGCGGAGTATTGCATCTTTAGGTAATAACCCGTCCCCCTTCAAGCAGCTACCTATTTCCATATGCAGATCCTCTTAACTGTAGACTCCCTACCATTTCCTGCATTATGATCGTGACATCCGGAAAATCCTGGTTGACCTTTCAGCCTCAGGGGAAGTCACTATCTTGCGCATTCTCAACCGATTGCCGAAGCGCTCGAGGGAAAGTTGCGCGCCGCCTGGACATGGCAAGCAACGTGCAACTAAAGGTACGTCGAGCGTTCCCCTATGGTAACCAGTCTCTTCAACCGTTTGCAGGCGTCTCTGCTGGCCGTAGCTACGGCTGGTCTCTTCGTGCTGGCGGTTTTGAATCTGCGGCAGGAGAGCAATTTCGACAAGCCGGATGACGGGGTGTGGTGGCGCGAGGTAGCGGGTGGGCTGGAAGCCGACAAGGTTCTGCCCAATATGCCAGGCCAGGTGGCCGGTCTGCAGGCACACGATTTGCTGACTGGAGTGGCGGCCTGCGCGTCCTGCGACGAGATTCCCATCACGCGCGTGCCCGATCTGGTGCGGGTTCTCTATCACACCGGCAGCTACGGTCAGGCCTATTACACCATTCTGCGCGGCGGAGAAGCTCTCGATTCCCCTGTCAAGGTGATCCCGGAGCCGTTGGACCGCAGCCTGGCGCAGTGGCTTCGCGTGATCGGGCTGGTCTACCTGGCCATCGGGATCTACGTCCTTTTCCGCCGTTGGACCGCGCCGAGAGCCACCCATTTCTACATGTTCTGCCTAGTCTCGTTTGCGCTGTTTACGCTGAAGTACACAGGCGCACTGGACCCTCTGGACAGGACCGTCTTCTGGTTGAATATTCTGGCTCAAGCGCTGCAGCCGGCGCTGTTCCTTCATTTCGCGCTCAGCTTCCCTGAAGAGCGGTTCAAGAATATCCGCAGGCTATGGCTTTTGCCGCTGGTTTATGCACCGGGCGCCGGAGTTCTGTCTCTTTGGATCTGGACCCTCGGAACAAGGCAGGCAAGCGGGCTTTTGCTGAGTTGGCTTGACCGCATCAGCACTGCTTATGAAGCAGGGTTCTACATCCTGGCTGCACTGCTGTTCCTGCGGGCCTATAGCCGGGCAGACACTCCGCTGCTGCGCCAGCAGTTGAAATGGGTCACGCGGGGCACGCTGCTCGCGGTTCTCCCATTCACGTTGCTCTCCGCCATTCCTTACTTGCTGGATTGGCACCCATACAAGCTCCTGACCAATCTCGGGGGCTTGTCCCTGCTGTTTTTGCCGCTGACTTTCAGTTGGGCGATTGTGCGCTACCGGCTGATGGACACCGATCTGATTTTCAAACGCGGCGTCAGCTACACGCTGGCCACTGGGTTGATTCTCGGTGGCTACTTCGGACTGATCGCGCTGGCTGCCGGTGTAGCACACAATCGTCTTCCCGAGTCGATGCGGGAGTTGGGCGAGGCTGTCTCCATTGTTCTGGTGGCGGCGTCCTTCGATCCTCTCAAGCGCAGGATCCAAGGCTGGGTTGACAGGGCGTTCGATCGCCACCGTTACGATTACCGCAAAGCGCTGGTTGAATTCGGCCGCGGACTAAGCGCGGAGACGAATATAGACGCCCTGTTGGAGTCGATTGTCGAGCGCCTGCCCCGCACGCTTCTGGTGGCGCGGGTAGCCGTTTTCCTGGCAGAGGGCTCGGGGCGTCTACACCTCGCCGCAGCGCACGGCCTGCCGCCTGAAGCGCGCAGCACGCACGATCAGTTGGCTGTCGGTTTCCTGGACTTCGACCACGCACAGGATCACTCCCACATCTTCCTGGAAAATGCTCAACAGGCCCTGCATCTTCCCGAGGACCAGCGCCGCACCGCCGCATTGCTCGATCTGAACTACTACCTGCCCTGCCGGGTGGCTCCTGCGCCCGATCAGGGCGAGACGCTGAACGAAATCAAGGACAGGTCGGCCATGCGAACCATTGCGGTGATTGGCCTGGGCCGCACGATCGGTGGCGACTTCCTCTCAAGCGAAGACGTGGAACTGCTGGAGTCTCTGGCCAGCTACATCGGTATCGCGCTGCAGAACGCCAGCCTCTATGCCAGCCTGCAGGAGAAGATCACCGAGTTCGAACGCCTCAAGGAGTTCAACGAGAACATCGTCGAATCCATCAACGTAGGCATCCTGGCCGTCGATCTGAACGACCGCATCGAGAGCTGGAATGCGCAGATGGAAGCAATGTACGCCTTCAGCCGCTCGGAGGCCATCGGCCAGGTACTTCGTACCGTCTTCCCTGTCGAGCTGGTTGATGCAATGGACGGATTCCGCCACGAATCAGGCGTGCATCATCTCTATAAGTTCCGCCTCACCACACGGGCCGGCGAACAACGCACCGCCAACATTGCCATCGCCCCGCTGCTGTCGCGGAACTTCGTTCCCGTGGGCCGCATCATCCTGGTGGACGACATCACCGAGCGCGTGTCGCTGGAAGCGCAATTGACTCAGGCTGACAAGCTGAGTTCCATCGGCTTGCTGGCGGCCGGCGTGGCCCATGAGATCAATACCCCTCTGGCGGTCATCTCCTCCTATGCGCAGATGCTCTCGAAGCAGATGAAGGGCGACGCCCGGCTGAGTCCGGTGCTGGACAAGATCACGCAGCAGAGCTTCAGGGCCGCGGAGATCGCCAACGGCCTTCTCAATTTTTCTCGCACCTCGACCACTGAATTTCGTCAAACCAATCTCAACCAGGTCATTCTCGATACACTTTCGCTGCTGGAACACCAATTCAAGACTGCGCAAATCGTGGTTGACCTGGATCTTACGGAGGATCTGCCCACCATTCACGGCAACTCCGGCAAGCTGCAACAGGTCTTCCTGAACCTGCTGCTGAATGCCAAAGAGGCCATGCCCGGTGGCGGACGCCTGCGCGTGGCGACGCTTTCCAATGGACACGTCGAAGCCGTAGTCAGCGATTCAGGCACGGGAATTGCCCCCGAGCATTTGAAGCGCATCTACGATCCCTTTTTCACCACCAAGACCATGCCCAAGCCTGGCGACCGGCGCGGCACGGGACTGGGGCTTTCCGTCTCCTATGGCATCATCCAGGAACACGCGGGCAAGATTCATGTCGAGAGCGCTGTCGGCGCCGGCACAACCTTTCATCTTGAGTTCCCCCTGTTAAGGAAATCTGTCCATGCCTGAGGTTGATTTTCCCCTGAACGTCTCCGCTTCACAATCCGCCAGCTCCGGTGCGGCCGCAGGTGCAAGCATCCTCGTAATCGACGACGAGGCGGGGATCCGCGAATCGCTCGAAGTGCTGCTGATGCTTGAGGGCTATGCGGTACGCATGGCCAACGATGGCGAGCAGGGTTTGCGCATTCTGGAACTGGAAAACTTCGATCTGGTGCTGCTGGACCTGGCCCTGCCTGGGCAAAGCGGGATCGAACTGCTGCCGCAGATCAAGGATCGCCAGCCGGAGCTTCCGGTCATCATGATCACC
This sequence comes from uncultured Occallatibacter sp., assembly GCA_964560845.1. Classification (GTDB taxonomy): domain Bacteria; phylum Acidobacteriota; class Terriglobia; order Terriglobales; family Acidobacteriaceae; genus Telmatobacter. The sequence goes on from CAZLMY010000013.1 coordinate 22,535, forward strand.
GCCTACGGCACGGTAGACAACGTGGTGGAAGCGGTCCGCGCCGGTGCGGAGAATTTTGTCCAGAAGCCCTGGGACAACGAAAAGCTGCTGGCCGATATTCGCTCGGCCGTGGCCCGCCATCGCGCCGAAGAAGAGAACCTGCAGCTCAAACGCACGCTCAAACAGCGCTATAACTTCGCCAACATCGTGGGCAAGAGCGAGCCCATGTTGAAGATCTTCGACCTGGTAGCGCAGATCGCGCCTAGCCGCTCCACGGTACTCATTCAGGGTGAGAGCGGGACTGGCAAAGAGCTCATCGCCAAGGCCATTCACGCCCACTCGCCCCGCAAAGACAAGCCCTTCGTCCCCATCAACACTGGGGCCATGCCTTCGGAATTGCTCGAGTCTACACTCTTCGGACACGTCAAGGGCGCATTCACCTCCGCCATCGCGTCCAAGAAGGGCCTGTTTGAAGTAGCCAACGGCGGCACGCTCTTTCTGGATGAAATTGCCACCATGGGCATGGACACCCAGGCCAAGATCCTGCGCGTGCTGCAGGATCGCCGCTTCATGCATCTGGGCGGCATTCAGGAAATCCAGGTGGACGTGCGCATTATTGCCGCCACCAACGTGGATCTGCGTCAGGCTGTGCGCGACGGGCGTTTCCGCGAAGATCTCTTCTATCGGCTCAACGTCATCACTGTCGACCTGCCGCCCTTGCGCGCCCGCCGCGAAGACATTCCCCTGCTGGCTGCGCACTTTCTTGAGTTCTATGCAGCTGAGAACGCAGTGCCGCCGCGCCGGCTCTCGGCCGACGCCTTGCGCGCGCTGGTGGATTACGAGTGGCCCGGCAACGTCCGCGAGTTGGAGAACTCCATCGAGCGCGGTGTCGTGCTTTCCAACGGCCCTGTAATCGGCTCGGAGTTACTGCCGGGCCACATTACGGGCCGCAGCTTCCAGGACGCATTGCTGGAGCACAACCCCAACGCCTCGCTCTTCGATATTCTCGAGGACATTGAGCGGCGCATCATTATTGAGAAGCTGGAGCGCTGCAACTGGAACCAGACCGATGCAGCCGAGCAGTTCCACATCCCTCTTTCGACGCTGAACCAGAAGATCAAGCGGTTGAGCATCGAGATTCGCAAAAAGACCAGAGAGTAGAAGAGGCTCATGAAGGGTTGGGCATACCAGTTTCTGAGTAAAAAGCGCATCACCGCGGTTGTCGGGCTCTAGGATAATCGTCCAGTTTCAGTGCGGGCAGACCTTCCAAAGGTCTGCCCGCGCTGTTTGTGTTTTTACTTTTCCAGTGTCAGAGATCCGGCAACCACGAAGTCGGCCTCGACTTTGGCTTTGGTGTCCTGCGGCTGGGCGCCGGCCAGGGTCAAGTTGTATTTGCCTTCCAGAATCGACCGCTCGCCCTTGTCGTCCACGCTCGAAAGCGATCGAGGATCGATGACGATGCTCACTTCGCGGCTGCCCCCGGGAGCGAGGTTGACCCGCTCAAAGCCCACCAGCGAGTGAATCGGTCCACCCTCCTGGGGCGTTTTCACGTAGGCTTCTACCACCTCATCGCCGGCCACGGTGCCGCTGTTGGTGACGGTGACAGTTGCGGTCAGCGGGTCGCCGGCCTTCAGCGTAGCCGTTGCCGGATCGACCGAGAGCTTGAGGCTGCTGTATTTGAAACTGGAGTAGCTCAGCCCGTAACCGAAGCCCCACAATGGCTTGCCGGGGAAATAGCGATAGGTGCGGCCTTTGTCGCCGTTCTTGAAGGCGTAGTCGGTGAATTCCGGCAACCCGTCGAGCGAGGCGTAGAAGGTAACGGGCAGGCGGCCGGCCGGGTTGTTCAGGCCTGACAGGGTGCGTGCGATGGCCGTTCCGCCCTCGACGCCCGGATACCAGGCTTCCAGGATGGCGGAGGCGTTGTCTTTGGCCCAGTTCAGGCTCACCGCGCTGCCGCTTTGCAGAACCACGATAAGCGGCTTTCCTGTAGCTTTGAGGGCCTCAAGAAGCTTCTGCTGCGGAGCGGGCAGGTCGATGCTGGTGCGGTCGCCGCCGTTGAAGCCGTCGATCTTGATGGGCATCTCTTCGCCCTCGAGCTGCGGTGAAAGCCCCACAAAGGCTACCACCACGTCGGCTTCCTTGGCGTGCACCACGGCCTCTTCGATCAGGTCGTCGGCCGGGGGAATCCACTTGAGTGTGAGGCCGCCGCCGGCCATGTCGCCGTTGTGCGAATACTCGACCACGATCTGGTGGGGCAGGCTATCGGTGAAGTCCACCGGGATCGACGGAGTCTTGGGGAACTGCATCAAGGGCGGCGCGCTGGCCGAAGCGCCGGCCTCGGTTCTGAAGTTGCCTAACATCGAGAGGTCGGCAACCTGGCGCAAGCTGCCTTCCGAGAGAACCTTGCCGTCCAGGATGAAGCGGTAGGTTTCAACCGGCGAATAGGGGAAACTGTCTCCGATTTCCAGGCTGAACACGTAGTGGCCGGCCGAAGGCACGGCGATGTGGCCGCTCCAGCGCACGGAGTAGTTGTGGGTGGCCAGTTGCGGCACCGGCAAAGCGCTCTCCCAATCGGCCTGGATGAGCGGCTGGCGGGTGACGGCGACGGGGCGGCCGGTCCAGTCGGGGGTGGCGAAGAACTCGGTGTTCAGGCCATCTCTCATGCCAAAGGCGGTGCGCGGCACAGGCACGGCGAAGCCCGTAGCCAGCGTCGAGCCCTGGGCATAGAGAATCTGCGATGCGCGGAACTGCTGGATCATGCCGTCCAGCGGAGTGACCGGGCGAATCGGGGTGCCCACGTAGTTGCCCAGAATCGAAGGCAGCAGGTCGGCGGTGGGGCCGATGACCGCGATCTTGGCCGGCGCGGTCTTGAAGGGCAGAATGCCGCTGTTCTTGAGCAGAACCATGCTCTCCTCGGCGGCCTTGAGCGAGGTTTGCCGGTCTTGATTCTGAATGCCGGCGGTGAACATCAGGTTATCCAGCGGGTTGGAGCCTTGGGGATCGAACATGCCCAGCTGGAAGCGGCCGGTATAGAGCCGTTCGGCGGACTGGGTGATGAGGTCCTCGGTCGTCAGCCCCTGCTTTGCTGCCTCGGCCAGCGAGTTGAAGCCGGGGGTCCACATGCTGCAGGAGAGATCTGTGCCGGCGTCGATGGAGAGGGCGGCGGAGTGCATGATGTCCGCAGCCTTCTTGTGCCCCTGGTTCACATCGACAATGGCACCACAGTCGGAGACCACAAAGCCCTTGAACCCCCAGGCATCGCGGAGATGCTCTTTCAGCAGCATCTTGTTGGTGCAGGCCGGCCATTCGTCGATGGAGTTGTAAGCGCACATGACCGATTGCACATGGCCTTCAGTCACTGCGGCGCGGAATGCGGGCAGGTAACTCTCTTCCAGGTCGCGCGGCGAGGGGTCGACGTTGAAACCGTGGCGCAACGATTCCGGGCCGGAATGTACGGCGAAGTGCTTGGCGGTGGCCACGGCGCGCAGGTGGTTCAGGTCGCCGCCCTGCACGCCGTTGATGAAGGCGGCGCCCAACTTGCCGGTCAGGAACGGGTCTTCGCCGTAGGTCTCCTGGCCGCGTCCCCAGCGAGGATCGCGGAAGATATTGATATTGGGCGACCAGAAGGTGAGCCCGTAGAAGATGCGGTGATTTCCCTCGCGCTGAGCCATGTTGAACTTGCCGCGGGCCTCGGTGGAAATGACATAACCCAAGGCATGTACGGTTTCCCGGTCCCAGGTGGCGGCCATGCCGATGGCCTGGGGAAAGACGGTGGAGTAGCCGGCGCGCGCCACGCCGTGCAGGGCTTCGTTCCAGGTCTGATAGTCGGGAATGCCCAGGCGCGGGATGGCGACGGCCCAGTCTTCGAGCTGGCTTGCCTTTTCTTCCAGCGTCATGCGCCCCACCAGGTCGTGGGCGCGCTCGGCGGGGGGGAGCGTGGTGTTCAGGTAGGCGGGCGGCTGAGCCGCATTTGCATCTTCAGCGGGCTTCACGTCCTGGGCGGAAAGGGCCAATGCTCCAACAAAAATGAAGGCGAAAAACAAAAGAAAAGGCCGGCGATGCGGCATGAGACGTCCTCCTGGGAGATTCCCTGCCTGCCCATTCTATCCTGCCGCGGCACGTCCTTTGCGGTGAGACAGGGCGCCTCTGGTTTTCGCCCCGTTCTTTGTGGTCCTGATTGTGTCCTGGTACAGGACACGTGGGAGAGACCTTCCGGGGGAGAGAATGAGAGGCGGATTGCAGGTGTTCTGGAGGGCCTGCCGAGGGGGCAGCGCAGGGTTGGCGACGATCCAAGCGCAACCTTGTTCATTGCTCTTCGCGCTTTCGGGGACTAATCGCAGAGCGCCATTTGATGCTGGCGGATTTGATAGGCTGGGTGCTAATATCATCTCTCCCGGAAAGTCTATGTTTACTATGGTGCCAGTGCCGACGCTAACTACGGAAGACCTGATGACCCGTGGATACTTCCCTGATCGCGTCATCCCGCCGATCAATTCTCTCTCAATTTCCCCAGCCATTCCCGACATTCTTCGATATGTGACACCGAAGGCTATCCAAAGTATGCAGAGGTCCAGGCCTGGTATTCATCGAAGCCTGTCGGTCACGCATTCAATTCCCAAACGAAAGCATCTGAGAAGAACGCTTGCAATACCAAACCCTTTAATCCAATGCGTTCTGTCCGAAGAGATATCGACTAGCTGGAGTGAGTTAAGCACCTTCTGTGCGAAGTCCCGGTTGTCGCTGAGCACACCCAAGATCAGCACTCTACGTGCAATTGAAGCAACCAACTCTCTGAATGAGCAACCAGCCTTACGAGCTCAGCGCTCGGTGGGTGCGCGGTATCTTCTCAAAACGGACATTGCGCGTTATTACCCTTCGATCTATACGCACAGCATCCCTTGGGCACTTCATACAAAAGAGAGGGCACGTGCTGACACTAGGTACGCGCTTTCTGGGAACCGGCTTGACCTTTGGATGCGCGAATGCCAGGACAAGCAAACCGGCGGCATACCTATTGGGCCAGACACTTCCTTTATTGTCAGTGAGATAATAGGTACCGCGATGGACCTGCAACTGATGGAAAAGATGCCTTCTGCACGTGGCACCAGATCAATCGATGACTATTATCTCTATTTCTCGACTGTTTCTGAGGCAGAGAGTTGCATAGCCGCTATTCACGAGATCGGACGAGAGTTTGAACTCGACATCAATGAATCCAAAACTGAAATCGTTCTGCTGCCAGATTCGCTCGAACCAAGATGGAAGAACGACCTTCGATCATTCACAATCAGGGACGCGCCTGCACCGCAGGCGTTCGACTTGCTCACGCTGTTTGATCGAGCGTTTGAATATTCCAAGCAGTTTCCTTCGGACAGCGTCCTCACTTACGCAGCCAAGCAAACGCTTGGGGCAAATATAGCCGGTGATAATTGGACTCTTTGCCAAGCTTTGCTGCTGAAGGCCGCGCTTGCTGAGCCCACGATGTTGTCAGTGCTGGGCGAGGTCTACGCGAAGTTTGCGGGGTACAATACCGACAATTCTTCACTGACCACGTTGATCCACAGTATCTGTGCGTATCACGCTCCACTTCAGCAGGGCAACGAGGTTGCGTGGGCTTTGTGGCTGGCCAAAGAGATGAGTATTACAATTTCGAATAAAGTCGCCGACATTATCGTCAGACTTGACGATGATTTGGTTGCGCTTGCCGCGTTGGATCTACACGAGCATGGTCTGTTCGGGTCGACTGATTTCGCGAGGTGGGGCGCGCATATGCAATCTGCTGAACTTTATGATAACCATTGGCTTATTGCTTATGAGGCACTCGAACATTCCTGGTTACCCACCGGAGGCAATAGTGACTATATTGCCGACGATGAATTCTTCTCTATTCTCAGACAGCACGGGGTTCGTTTTTACGGCGGCGCTGTGGCGCCGACCGCCAGCTTCTTTGGTTATTAGTGCTATCGTCGGGCGGCCTTCCCTATGATGTCGATATTCAGTCTACTTTCGGCGGTTTCTGTGTTCCGAGCGACCGACAATCCGGAAACTATCCCCAGGTAAACAGACCCAAGAAAACCTCGCTGCGGGCCGCGTGGCAGCATTCCACGCGATCCCGCAGCGAAGTTTTTTCTTGGGCCTTGCTCAACGCCCCGTCAGACGCAGCCTACTCCATCCACAGCGCGCTGGTGATGATGCGGGGGTAGTAGCGGCTGGCCTTGCCTTCGCCTGACACGATCTGGTCGCAGCAGGCCCAATACGAGCTGCCCTCAACCTGCCACTTCACATGCGCGGCATCCGCCTGCCGGAAGACCTCGGCCACCTGGGCGTCCTCATCCAGATGGAAGACTTTCCGGGTGACGTGCATGAAGATGGAGATCTTGCTCATCCACGAGTTGTTGCTGGTGGAAGATAGCTTGATGCCGCCATCGGCAAACAGATTGCGCCGCTCGGGGTCGAGAAGGAGATTGCGCGTGTGCTCTTTCAGCACGGCGAACATGCGCTTTTCCGCCTCGGTTGCGTAGACTTCTTCCTCCGTACAGCCGGCAAAGCCGGTCTTCACAAAATAGAGCGGATACACGCACCCTTCCACCGCGGGCAGAATGCGGCTGCCGTAGCCGGGGTTGGCCTTCTCGAAGATCGCCGGAAGCACGCCGTCCACAGCCTGATCGCACACCACAGAAGCAACCTTGGCGGCCAACTCTTCCGAGCGGGCAATGCTGGCTGCGTCGCCAAGTTCGCGGAACAGCAGCGCCAAGGCCTTGTAAGTTGCCCAGCTCTTCACGGCAATGTAAATGTTGTTGCGGGTCTGGGCCAGGGAATGATCGAGCGAATCGTAAGTTGTGATTTCCTGGCCGCCCGCGCAGCGCGTCGAGTCGAACTGTGCGAAGCCCACGTCGCCGCTGCGGTTGATCATGCTGGCGAGGCAGGCATCGACCACGGCCTGATTGGCTTTGAGCCAGGCAAAGTCACGCGTTTTGGCCACGTAGCAGCCGGCGGTCAGCACCCAGTTGCAGAGCTGCTCCACGGTCATGTAGCTGAAGCAGCCTGTGAGATAGGCCAATTCGTAGCTGCTGCGTCCCTTGGGCGAGAAGTTGTTGTGCGCGCCCATGTCGTGACAGAAGCTGAGGCCGCCGGGCTTGGTGTCGTAGGGGCGGTTGAGCTGGGCCTCGTCGGGCGGAGGCGGTGTCTGCGAGGGATCGACCTGGGTGGTTCCGGTGGGGAGGGCGAACTCGGAGGTGTAGACCTTGACTTCGTCGGTATAGCTGTAGAGGCGGACGAAGTTGTCCAGCAGATTGCGGACCAGCCAGGGATTGTGTTCGAGTTCCCAGAAGACGTGATCGACGGAGAGGTCGAGGGTGTTCATCATGCAGTACTCGCCCTCGTTGACGACCCAGAAGGGCTGGCTGTCGACTTCGAGCAACTGCGTGCTGCCGTAGTAGCTGTGGGTCGAATGCGCGATCATGAAGCGCTGGTCTTCGGAGAGCGCCGCGCTGTCCAGCTTGGCGTCGAGGGTCTCGGAGGCGGCGACGATCTTGGCGGAATTATCGAGCGCCGTCTTCAGCACATCGCCGAGGCTCTTGAAGTAGCGGGTGTAGAGGTAGCTGCCGTCGAGCCCGTTGGTTTGAAAGCCCTCAAGGTAGGAGCCAAGCGCGATGGTGATGCCGTACTTCTTGCCCGCCGGAACTTCAAATCCGAATCCGGGGCAGGAGCCCAGCAGGTGAATGGGATTGTGCTTTTCCCGCACGCCGTCGCTGGCCGACCAGCGCATGAAGACGAAGGGCTGATCGTCGACCGCGACGCCTTGTTCCGAGGTGGTGAAGTCGCGGAGTTCGGCCGCGCCGCCGGCCTCGCGGCGGAAGGCAAAGGCCAAGCGTCCGGCGCCCAGGTCGTCGTTCAGAATGCGGCTGCCGTTGCGCGCGTGATTGAGCGCGAACATGGCCGTTTTGGTGGTTGAGCCCGCGGTGTTATCCAGTTCAAGGCGTGCAATGACGGCAGGCAGCAAGCCCTCGCGCATCCGCTCTTCGCCGTCTACCGCGGGGTCGGGGATGGGACCAAAGGGAGAGTAGACCGAAAAGCTCAGGCCCTCGGCAGCCCATTGATCGGTGGCCCAGCCATAGGAACGCGAAATCTCGCTGGCGTCGAACGGCACGGCGTCGGGCTTGACGTTGGCTTCGGCGGGACCGGCCTGCTCCACCAGAAAGGCGTCGGAGGCTTTGTTCACCGCGGCCGTGTAAAAGGGCAGGCATTTCAAAGTGGCGTCGGAGGCGCGATCGCCCTCTTTGAAGCCGATGAAGACTTCCTGGTCGCCCGGTTGTCCGATTTGCAGGCCAATTCCGCCGCGGGTTCCGAAGTTGCCGCAGGTAAAGCTCATGAATGCGCCCATGGGGGAGTGCTGCGCGTTAAAGCCGAGTTGGCAGGAGAGCGGTGCTCGTTTGGTCATCGTCGATCCTCGATGGAGATTTTACGCTGGAAACTTTACCCGCCCGGCTCTTGGGGCTCGACACAAGCTGGAGCCCCGGGGCTGGCGGATCAGGACTGCAAGCCAGGATTGTTCGCGCACCCTGGGGTCCAATGAACCCCGCCGGGAAACACCTTCTCGATTGCGGAGGCGATCCGGTTCGGCGCCGCATACAGTACACCACAATACACCCAAGTAAAGCCATTTACTAGTGTGACCGAAGTCACGGTTGCGGGGTCTTTTCGTGCACGGAAAAAACGCTGTGCGGTGGAGCTTGAAATGGAAGGCAAGAAGCAAAAGCCAGACTGAATGTCCCCGATCCGCGCGCTCTGTTTCGGTCAGGCTGCGCGGTTTTTGACGAACCTCAAGTCGGCCAACCCATCTTCAACCAGATTCCGGCGGTCTAGGAAGGCCAGCAGGCTCCAAGCTCTGGGCCTGTGGTTCGGGGGTGGCGCGGTCCGCGATGATTGTAGCGTCCTCAATCACCTGCCGGATACAGCTCACGGCAGAAATTAATTCCTTGGTTTTGTGCTTGCCAAATCATGGAGTAATGCGATTTACTTGGTTGGAATCCCACGAAGCCAAGGTGGTGCTCCAGACTAGCGCGGCCCCCACGGCGGGAACGCGGAAAACCGGCAAGACGGTGGAATTCAGGAAGTCGAAATCGGAAGGCGAGATCGCAGGTTGTCAGGGGCGCCACAAACGCTGCTGAACACACGCAAAGCCTTCCAGCGAAAGCAGGTAGAAGTCAATGAGCGGCACGAGTGTAAGACTTTCCTTCACAGAAAAATTCGGCTACGGCCTGGGCGACATGGCCGCCAACTTCGTCTTCCAGGCGATGATGGCCCTGCAACTGAGCTTCTATACCGACACCTATGGCCTGTCGGCGGCTCAGGCAGGAAGCATGTTCCTGATCATTGGCCTGGGAATGGCCTGCCTCAATCCGGTGATGGGTGTCGTCGCCGACCGCACCAGCACCCGATGGGGCAAGTTCCGGCCCTGGCTGCTTTGGACCTCGGTGCCCTTCGGCGTGATCGGTGTTCTTGCCTTCACCACGCCCAATCTGAGTCCCGCTTCCAAATTGATTTATGCGTGGGTTACTTATCTGCTTCTTCGCCTTGTGTACACCATGAACAACGTCCCTTACGCCTCGCTGAACGGCGTCATGACGGATGACCCCAACGAACGCAACAGTATCTCAACGTACCGGCAGATGTTCGCCAACGGCGCGGGCTTTATTGTGCAGGCGCTGGCAATTCCCATGGTGTTGTTCCTCGGCCAGGGCAGCAGCGCCCGCGGCTACCAGTTGACGATGGGCTCCTTCTGCTGCGTCAGTGTCGTTTTCTTCCTGATTGCCTTTGCTGTAACCAAGGAACGCATCCAGCCCGATCCGAAGCAGGAGTCGTCTGTTCTGCGGGACCTCGGCGATCTGATGAAGAACGGGCCCTGGATCGCGCTCTTCCTGACCACGACTTTCTACTTCATCGGACTCATGATTCGCGGCAGCATCATGCTGCCCTACTTCAAATACTGCGCCGGCAAATCGATTCTCTTCAGTTGGTTCAACGGCTTCGGATTGATCGCGCTGCTGGTGGGCGTGGCCTGCTCGACGGCGCTAACCAAACGCATGGGCAAGAGGACGCTCTTCTTCTGGAGCATGTTCCTGACGGGCGCCTTGTGCATCGTGCTGTTCTTCATTCCGGCGTCGGCCATCGTGCCGATCATTGGTCTCGAAGTGCTGCGTCAGTTCGCCTTTGGCTGCTCGGGCCCGGTGCTTTGGTCCATGATGGGCGACGTGGCGGACTTTGGCGAGTGGAAGATGGGACGCCGAGCCACAGCCACTGTCACTTCGGCGGTCGTGTTTGCGCTGTGGATCGGCCTGGCTCTGGGCGGCGCGATTGCCGGCTGGCTGCTCGCGCTCTACGGGTACAAGTCCAATGTCGAGCAGACGGTTCATGCCCTGCTGGGCATTCGCATGATCGCTTCGGTCTGGGCCGGTTCGGCGTTCCTGTTGTGCGCCGTCTGCCTGCTGTTCTACGGCATCACCATGAAACTCAACATGACCATTTCGCACGATCTCGCCGAGCGCCGCAAGGGCTTTTCGTCGCAATCGTAAACTCAGCATCAGCCCAAACGGCCGCAACCCGAAAATGGTTGCGGCCGTTTGGTTTCATTCAGAGCCTCTTCGGAGGTATCATTCGTCTTACTTCAGGAGCAATCGGAAATGTTGAATCGACGGGCCATGATCCTTGCCGGAATTGTCGCTGCCAGCTTGGCGGCGGGCGCGCAAGCCCCCACCACCCTCAAAGACGCCTATAAGGGATCCTTCTATATCGGCGCTGCCATCAATGCCGCGCAGGCCGACGGCAGCGATGAGCGGGGCGCGGCTATTGTCAAAGCCCAGTTCAATTCCATCAGCCCCGAGAATGTTCTCAAGTGGGAGCGTATTCACCCCCAGCCGGATACCTACGTGTTTGGGCCCGCCGACAAATATGTGGAATTCGGCGAGAAGAACCATATGTTCATCGTTGGACATAACCTGTGCTGGCACGCGCAAACTCCCGACTGGGTCTTTCAAGACGCTGACGGCAAGCCGATCACCCGCGATGCGCTGCTCAAGCGGCTCCATGACCACATCTTCACCGTGGTCGGCCGCTACAAGGGCCGCATCCAAAGTTGGGATGTGGTGAACGAAGCGCTCAACGAAGATGGAACCCTGCGACACTCGAAGTGGTTCGAGATCGCCGGCGAGGACTATATCGTAAAGGCCTTCCAGTGGGCGCACGAGGCCGATCCAAGCGCCCAACTGAACTACAACGACTACAACCTCGAAAACCCTGAAAAGCGTCGCGGGGCCATTGCGCTGATCAAGAAGATTCAGGCCGCGGACGTGCCGATTGCGGTGGTTGGAAGCCAGGGCCATCTGCACCTGGACTGGCCCTCGACCGATGCGGAAGAGGCGACCGTTACCGAACTTGCCGCGGCCGGCGTCAAGGTCGCCATCACCGAACTCGATATTGACCTGCTGCCGCGCGTTGCGCCCAACACGGCCGATGTCTCCCTGAACGTGAAGGCCGATCCCAAGCTGAATCCCTATGCGGCGGGCTTGCCCGCGGACATGCAGCAGGCGCTGGCAAAAAGGTATGCCAGTCTGTTCGCCGTCTATCTGCGGCATCGCGACGTCGTGAGCCGGGTCACGCTCTGGGGAGTCAGCGACGCTGACTCATGGCTCAACGACTGGCCGGTCGTTGGTCGCACTAGTTATCCCTTGCTCTTCGACCGCGCCGGAAAGCCAAAACCGGCATTCGATGCGGTAGTTAAGTTGCCGACGCAAGCTGTGAAGCCCTAGCAGCCTTTTGAGAGAATCTCGTGTACGGCAGGGCGCGATTTCGGCCGCGCCTTTCTATACAAGGTGATGGTCTGTCATTACTCCATCCCGGCTTCTTCTTCCATTCGTGTAAGAATCCCTCGCAAGGCTTGAAACTCCGGGCGGTCCGCTAGCGGCTTCAGGCGCGGATCGGCCAGCATCTGGAAGAACCACGGGCATCCGGACTGTTCGGCTGCCCGCAACTCGCCAATTGCGGCATCGAATTCCCCCAGAGCGACATAGACGGCCGGCGAAAACGAACTCAGCACGAACCGTTCCCGGCTCATCCATTGCACGCGCTCCATCATGGCCCGGCACTCCTCGCTTCGGCCGGCGCAGGCCAGCGTGTAGGCATGAACGATTGTGGCCAAATCGAAATAGGGCAGGCGCTGTGCAAGGGAGCCGGCCAATTCCTCGCCGCGCGCTGTTTCCCCGTTAAACGACAGAATCATGGAGCCATACAGATTGGCGCCTTCATGCTCGGGAAACACACGCAGGGTTTCATGGATGGCAGTGACGCTTTCGGCGCTTCGGCCGGCCAAGTGAAGAGCCCAGGCGAGACGCGCCTGCAGCCACGGCGAATACGGATCCTGGCGAATGACTTCGCGCAAAAAGTCGATGGCCTCATCAAAACGATGGCGGCTCAACGCAAACATGGCCCGCGACCGGCTGATCCAGGGATCATGCATCAGATGGGCCGAGCGCGCAAACGCTTTCAACGCTGAATCCAGGTTGTGATTCACATGGAAACTCATCCAGCCCACAGCGGGAAGGACTCCTTCGGCTTGCGGGGGAAGGCACACGCTGGCAAGATCGTCCCATGTCGAAGTCCCCGATGCTGGAAACCACGGTTCGAGAGCCCGGCGGGCGTGGTCGATGGCTGAGGTGGGCGACATGAACCCGTAGAATGCCTGGGTAATGCAAAGATTCACCAGATCGACCCGGCCGGGAATCAGCGATGGATCGAGTTCGATGGCACGGTAAAGATGTTGCAGGCTGTCCTGCATGCGATGGCGTTGCAGTGACTGCCACTCGAAATGGGCGCGATGGAACAGGTCGTAGGCTTCCCGCTTTTCCCGAAGCTCACCGGAGGGTTCTCCGTCCCAGGTGGGGCCGGCTGCTGCCTGCAGAGATACATCTCCGGTTTTAATTCTGGGCGACGATCTGGCCACCGTTGTTGCCTTCAGAGGTGCGTCAATGCCTCGCAAGCCACAGGAAAGGCGAAACACGAGGCGCTCAACCAACGCCTCTTCCAACCCAGCTGTCCGATCTTCCGCAACCAGGACATCTTCAACCCAGATCTGGGCGCCGTCCTCGACCCGCACCATCTCTGCCCGCAGGCGGATGTGAGATGGCAGAGCGCGAAGGGTGCCTGTCAGCACAAAATTCGCCTTCAGCGTGTCGCCGATCTGCTGGGCACTCTGGCCGCGGCGTGCCAGAGTGAAAACTGAATCCCTTGCCAGCACCGTAGCCAAAGCCGGTCTTAGTGAAGTGAGCTGGGTTGCGGTCTCCTCGGCAATGGAAGCACCCAAATGCTCGGGAATGGCGTACCCCGCGGCGAAAGGCACAATCGCCAAGCGCGGCAACGATGTCGCCAGAGGGGTTGCATACCGCCAAATCGAGGCGGCGAACCGATAGCCGCGCTTATATACCGTTTGGATGCACACTTCCGGTTCCAGTCGGGCTCGCAACGACGAAAGGCATTTGGGAATGCTGTCGGCAGTGACATGAACGTCACCCCAAAGTGCCCTTTGCAACTCCAGCGGCGAGACCGCCTGCCCGGCGTGCGATATAAGAATCCGCAACGCCAACAATTCCTTGGGTGGAAGGTGAACCACCGTTTCGTTGCGCAACAGGGTACCATCTGGTTCCAGCCGGAAACGGCCAAACGCCAACGCGACGCCCCCGCCCCATTCGCTGGGGCCTGTCTTTGACAGATTGGGTTCCGGTATCGCCTCTATTCGTTCAGTGGGCTTCTTCATGGAAAACCAACGCAATCCTGGGGGCCCGTTCAAGTTTCCAGTCGTTCAATCACCAACCCCATCGTTCGAATTGCAGGCGCCGGGATGGTCTCGGCGATTTTGATCGGTTTCGACTGAAAAAACTATCAAATAAGCCTATGAAAAGCAGGAATTGCTTCAAAAACCTTTCATCTGTTCCTGATTATCTACCCTAGACGTGCCCATGCCAAATCCACTGGCCATCCGAGCATGGCGGAGCCCAAAAACAGACCCTCCCCGGTCGGTTTCTATGTTGACGCGAGTCCATAAAGTGAACTACAGTCCAATTAGTGAACCCGAGTCCAAAATCGCTCCGCTCTGCACTGAAGGCCCAGACCCGTGCGGCCATTGTCGCTGTGTCCTTCGACCTCTTCGGCAAGCTCGGCTTTGAAAAAGTCTCCGTTGAAATGATCGCCGAAGCCGCCGGCATATCCCGGGCCACGTTCTTCAATTACTTTCCCCAGAAAGACCTGATCCTGCGCGAAATCGCCTCGGCGCGGGTGGAGAAACTGAAAAGTCTGCTGGCCGGGTTCGGCGCCTCGAAGCAAGTTCCCACCCTTGAGAACATCCTGGAGCTGGTCTTGAACATCACCGAAGAAAACGCTCGAATCAGCCTACAATCCAAAAAACTGCTGCTTGAAACAATCTTTCGGCAGGCCTCGCAAGGGCCGTTGCTGATTGCGCGCGATCAGGCCGTCGAGTCCCTCGGGATGGCCATTGAGCGCATTCCTCGCCGCGACAGCAAACCCGCCCGCCAATTGGCCGAAACCGTCTTCGCGGCCTATATGGGAACCATGATGGAGTGGCTGATGCGCGAGGGCGTTCCACGGGAGTGGCTGGTAAACACCATGCGCGAACGCCTGGTTCTGATTCTTGAAGGAGTGGCATGAAGAAGCGGCTGATTCTTGCAGCAGGCGCAGTGGTTCTGGTCGTCGCAATTTGGCTGATTGTCGCCCACCTGCGGCGCCGCGGCGTTTACGAGTATTCGGGCACTGTCGAGACCCGGGAGATTCAGATCGGGTCCCGCATCGGCGGCCGGGTCATCGAAGTTCCTGTTGAAGAAGGCCAGCAGGTGAAGGCTGGTACGGTGCTGGTTCGCTTTGAATGCGACGAACTGAGGGCCCAGCGCGTGCAGGCAGCCGCTGCGTTGCAGCAGGCGCAGGCCGATCTCGACCGCATGATGCGGGGCAACCGGCCGGAGGAGATTGAGCAAGCGGAAGCCGCAGCCAAGACCCAGGCCGCCGCTTTGGACGAAGCCCGCAACGGACCCCGCAAAGAGGACCTGGCACAGGCGCAAGCCGATTTCGCGGCCGCGCATGCTGACGCTCTGGATGCCCAGATCTTCTTCAAGCGGATGGAGAAGCTGGTGGCTACCGACACCATCTCGCGGCAGCAATTTGACGATGCCCGCGACAAGCGCGACGCGGCTGCCCAGCGAGCCGAATCGGCTCGGCAGCGGCTTGCCGAACTCCAGGCCGGCACGCGTTCGGAAGATTTGCGCGCAGCCGAAGGGCGGTTTCACCAAGCCCAGGCAGCGGCGGTGCTGGCGCGGAAGGGCTTTCGCCGGGAAGATATTGACGCCTCTCGCGGACGGTTGGCCCAAGCCCAAGGGCACATAGCCGAGCTCGATGCGCGGCTTCGCGAAGCCGAATTGACTGCCCCGGCAGACGCCATCGTCGAAGTGGTCAGCATTCGCCCCGGCAACCTTGTTCCTGCTGGCCAGATCGTCCTTAGTCTGCAGGAGTCGTCTCAACTTTGGGTCAAGGTCTATGTCCCGGAGACCGATTTGTCGCATGTGCGCGTGGGGCAGGGAGCCGAGGTCCGCATCGATGGGCTGGGCGGCCGCCTCTTCAACGGTTCGGTTGGCCAAATCGCCTCGCAGGCCGAGTTCCTGCCCCGCAACGTGGAAACCAAGGAGGACCGCGAGCACCAGGTCTTCGGCGTCAAGGTCAATGTCGACAATCCTCAAAGCATTCTCAAGTCGGGCATGTCGGCCACGGTGCGCCTGCAATGACCGCCGTGATCTCAGCCAAGAACCTCACCATCCGCTTTGGGGATTTCACCGCGGTCCACAACGTGAGCTTTGAAATCGGCAAGGGGGAAGTCTTCGGCTTCCTCGGCCCCAACGGATCGGGCAAGACCACCATCATCAAGGCCCTGTGCGGCCTGATTACTCCCAGCGAGGGCACCGGCACCATCCTGGGCATGGATATCCGCAAGGACGCTGCTCGCATCAAGCGTCATGTTGGTTACATGTCGCAGAAGTTCGGCCTCTACGAGGACCTGACGGTCGCCGAAAACATCGATTTCTACTCCGGCGTCTACGGGATTCACGGCCAGCAGGCCGAGAAACGCAAGGCTGAAGTCCTGGAACTCACCGGCATCGCGCCTTACAACGACCGCCGTGCCGGCCGGCTTTCTGGCGGTTGGAAGCAGCGCCTGGCCCTGGCCTGTGCCATCATTCATTCGCCCGAAGTGGTTTTCCTCGACGAGCCCACCGCCGGCATCGATCCGGTGGCCCGGCGCGCACTCTGGGATCTGCTCTTTCGGCTTTCGTCCGAGGGAGTGACTTTCTTCGTCACCACCCACTACATGGACGAAGCCGAACGCTGCGGCCGCGTTGGGTACATTTACTTGTCCAATCTGGTGGCCATCGGCACGATTGCCGAATTGCAGAAGTTACCGCAGGCCAGCCCCCCGGGAACCGTGCGGCTGCAAATCGAGACCGCGAACACCTCGTCGTTGCTCGACCCGGTGCGCCAGTTCAACGGGGTGCGCGAAGCCACCATCTTCGGCCGCAGCATCCACGCATTGGCCAACGAAGACTGCCTTGCAGCCCTGCGCGCCCAGTGGCCGCAAGCGAAGATCCAGGTCATTGAGCCGTCGCTCGAAGATGTCTTCGTCACCCTCACAAACCAGATCATGGAGGCCTCCTCATGAACAGAAAGGAACAGGGAACAGGGATCAGGGATCAGGTTTGCGTTGGCGGGTTGGGGCCTGTGTCTTCCCACCCGAGCGAGAAAAACAAAAACGTCGCGAGGGCGGGGAACCCGAGTTTGTTCGCGGGACACCAAGCATGGCTGTGTGAGAGGTGCAGCCTATGAGGCATCTCTTTCACGGACTCGTCCCCATCTGCCGCAAGGAGTTTCTGCACATCGCGCGGGATCCGGGCACGCTGTTCTTTGCCCTGCTCATCCCGATGCTGCAGTTGTTTCTCTTCGGCTTCGCCATCGACACCAACATCCGGCAGATTCCGACTGTGATCTTCGATGAATCACAGTCCCAGGACAGCCGCCAGCTCATCGAGCGGTTCGCCGCCTCCGACGTGTTCCAGCTCAAGAGCTACGCGCAGAACAAGGATCAGATGTACGAGGCCATTCGTGCCGGAAAGGCCCGCGTCGGCATCCGCATTCCCTACGACTTTGCGCGCCACCTGCAGGCCGGCACTACCGCCGAGGTGCTCCTGCTGGTGGATGGATCGGACTCCTCGGTGGCCGGCCAGGCGGTGAGCACCTCGACCGGTGTGGCGTTGCAGGAATCGCTGGCCCGCGTCTTGCCCGGCGGCGCCATGCCCATCGAAGTGCGTCCGTCGGTGCTCTACAACCCCGCTACCCGCTCGGCCAACTTCTTCGTACCCGGGCTGATCGCCATCCTTCTGCAGGTGATGACCATCCTGCTCATCGCCCTGAGCCTTGTGCGCGAACGCGAGCGCGGCACGTTGGAGCAACTCACCATGACCCCCGTAGCACCCCTGGGCCTGATGGTGGGCAAGATGATTCCCTACGGTGCGCTTGCCTTCCTGGAGCTCTGTGCCATCCTTGCGGTCATGCGCGTGGTCTTTCAGGTGCCCATTCACGGCAGCGTCCTGGTGTTGCTGCTCATGTCCATCCCATTCCTGCTCACGGTGCTCGGGTTGGGCCTGGTGATTTCCACCAAGGCGCATACCCAGGCCGAAGCCTTTCAGCTTTCCATGGGAACGATCCTGCCCTCGGTGTTTCTTTCCGGCTATATCTTCCTGATTGAGAACATGCCACCGTTCTTCCAGGGCATCAGTCGCATCATTCCGGCCACCTACTACATCCAGATTCTGCGGGGCATCATTCTGCGCGGGGCCGGCCTGCGGGAGTTGTGGGTCCAAGGCGCGGTGCTCACCCTCATGGGCTGCGCTGCGGTCGTGTTGGCGGCACGGCAATTCGTCAAGCAGGGATCGAGTTAGTGCGAATCGACCTTTTTCCTCCGTTGCCCCGCAATTCAGCCCACACCATGGCCCGCAAGATCCATGCGAAGACGAACAGCACCAGGCCACCGACCCAGGCGCCCAAACTGAACGGCCCAGGAATGTAGAGGGCAATCCCCAGCCCGCCACCGACAAGAATCGCGCTCAACGGAATGAACAGCCTCATGCCGTAGAGGAACGTGAACGGGAGATAATGGGCGCCCAAAAGGATCATCAAGGCTGGATAGAACCAGTCCAGTCGATAGGCGCCAACGGGGGCCAGCAGTAGCATGGAAATGGGCAAAGTAAAGGCGATCTGCATGGCCAGAAATCTCAACGGATTCTCACGCGTAAGAGAGGTGCGCCGCCCGCTCAAGCGGAGCATCAGTTGCGTGAGTGGGAAGATCAGGAAGCCGCCCAATACCACCGCGACGATGCCTGCTCGTGGGCTTATCCACGTTGCCAGCGCGGCGGACACCAACCAGACTGCGGAAGAGACAAGCTGTCCCCAAAAACCTCCAACGAAAACCGTGCGAACCTCGCGTTGAGCATCCTCGACTAACAAGACAGACCTCCAGGGTAGATAGCAAGCTTACTCAGGATTGTAACCCTTGTGTTTGGCTGCAGTTTCGGCGCAAAAGCTCGAGTCTTCCCGTTTGTGAATCGGGACCAATTTGCGCTTGGTTGCGCAAATTCCAAAAGGACGAGCTGTGTGAATGGTTGAGTTTTGTGTCAAGCTCTCGATCAAAGAAAGCGGAAGTCTCCGTAGATTCCGATCGAGGTGCAAATGGCAATCACCTCAATACTCGCTTCAAGCTTGCTACCCATCTCTGCGCCGAGCTGGATTACCCCCGTGTCAAAGGTGCAGCCGCGGCTGACCCAGAGCGACTCAGACGCGAGTCTCTTCTCAGCACGGCTGGCCCCTGACTTCTACACCCCTGGCCAGACCGCCTCCAGCGGCTCGCTTAGCTTCAGCGCGTCCTCCTATTCCCAGTCTGCATCCCAGTCATCTCAAGACCAGGGTGCCTTCACCGAAGCCACCTACGATGGTGCCGCGGCCGGTGCGCTATCTGCGGGAGCGTACTATTCAGGCACAGTCGAATCCCTGCAGACACCGCTTCAGGGATATCTCCCCCCGACGCAACCGCTCTGGCAATCGCTCGGCCAGAGTTCTGCCTCCGGAGGCGTCTTCTCTGCGCAGGCTGCCGGATTTGCTCAAGACATCGCCGAAGTCTCGGATGGCGGCGCCTTCGCTCTCTCCAGTTCTGTTACGAGCGTGGTCACCGCCGGCAGCACAAACGCCAGCTTCAGCAGCGAGGCGACCCTGCAGACGGAAAGCTTTACGAACTCCGGCCCCATTGACACTGTCATGGCCATTGGCGGCGCAGCCAACATCACAACCAACGGCACGATCGCCACCACCAGGGATACCGCCTATGCCTATGTCTTCTCGATAGATGACATGAGCACCGGCGGCGGGACGAATGGAGCCGCCAGTTCGCAGTGGTCGGATACGTTTGACAGTTATTCAGCCAGCCAGACCAACCTGACCACGAGCGAGTCCTTTTCGATTTCACTCGATCCCGTGGCAACCGCCTACGAAACCGTGATGAACACGTCTTCCATTCCGATGGGAAGTCAGTCCGCGAGTCTGGCGGAAACAACGATGGGTGCCGACTCCGACAGGAGGAGCCTCAATGAGAGCTTCGCCACGAGCGTGAGTGTGTATGCGTAGTTGGGCGTAGAATCTCTCCGAGCAGGGGAGCGAGCCAGGGCCGCTCGCCCTCGACAGACGAGCGGCCCTGGCTCGCTTTATGCAGCGTAGCGTTTCTGGTGCCAGATCCAGGCCGTGCGCAGGATGTCGTCCAGTTTGGTGTATTTCGGTGCCCAGCCCAGTTCCTGCATGGCTTTTTCAGAACTGGCGATCAGCACAGCGGGGTCGCCCGGGCGGCGGGGGTGCATCTCGGCCGGAATGGGTTGGCCGGTGACGCGGCGAGCCGATTCAATGACCTCGCGGACGCTGAATCCCTGTCCGTTGCCCAGGTTGAAGATGAGCCGGTCCTTTGTTTCGAGGGCCTGCAAGGCCAGCAAGTGGGCATCGGCCAGATCGGAGACGTGGATATAGTCGCGAATGCAGGTGCCGTCGGCTGTGGGATAGTCGTCGCCGAAGATCTTGATCGACTTGCGCCGTCCAAGGGCAACGTCCAGGACCAGGGGGATGAGGTGCGTCTCGGGCTCGTGGGCCTCGCCGCGGGTAACACCATCCGGGCCTTCGGGGGCGCCAGCCACATTGAAATAGCGCAGCGAGGCGCAGCGCAGCCCGTGGATGCGGTTAAACCAGGCGAGCATGTGCTCCACCAAGAGCTTGGATTCGCCGTAGGCGTTGGTGGGCAGCAGCACCGCATCTTCCCGAATCGGCACGGATTCCGGTTCCCCGTAGACGGCGGCCGTCGAACTGAAGACGAGCCGGCGGGGTCCGTGGGCCAGCATGGCTTCAAGAAGCGTGAGGGTGGAGGCAGTGTTGTTGCGGAAGAAGGCCTCGGGCCGCACCATGGACTCGCCGGCTTCGATCAGGGCGGCAAAGTGAAGCACACCCTGGAAGGGATTTCCCGTCCGGGTGGCATCTTTGAAAAGGTTTACAAGCTTAGCCCCATCTGCCAGTTCTCCCTCGACAACTTCGATCCCTGCAGGCAGCAAATGCCTGTGCCCATGGCTGAAGTTGTCGAAAATCACCGCCTCGTGTCCCATTTTGGATAACAATCCCGCAACGGTTCCCCCGATGTATCCTGCGCCCCCGGTTACCAAGATCTTCATAAAAAAAGCTGCCCCTTTCTGAACGCTTTTGATTTAACTTGAGTCTATTACAGTAGAGAAGAGTCGGCTCGCAGGGTGGGCCCGTTCTTAGATCGTCGTACAGACGGCTAACTCTATTGTGGTATGGATTTATCTCGGCGCGGGCGCAAAAATTTGAAAACTGCGTCATCTTGCCGAAAGAGCAGCCTTAGGTCTCCTTGAAGGGATATAGGCTGATTTGATCGGATTGCCTTGGACGGTCCATTTTGGAGTCTTAGAATGTCCAGGGTCGGTGTGTATCACAATTTGCATTCCCCGTGGCAATCCCTGACATTGAAGGTGACAGAACGCTCATTTCAAAGAAAATGGGTCTCTGGCGTAGCGTGTCTTGAGCCGATTTCCCGGCCCGTCGCGCTCAAGCTTTTCCCGATTGAATGTGCTGAGGGGCACAGACCGAGAAAAAAACTGAATTTATCCAGTCGATGCCGGTTGCGTGTTTCTAATTCGTGCCGATCAATTGAAATAGACGTAGTTTTGCGCGCCGACAGAGGTCCGCAATCTCTGTGGTGCAAGGATTTGCATCAAACCGATCCGAAAGTAACTGTTTTTGACGAAACGATCGAGTACTCTATCGACAGAAGCCAAAGAGGACTGAAACCATGCCGGTGAAATCTGCCCCTGGACGGGCCACCTTCGGTCTACTCCCTGAACCCGAGCGGAGCACTGGTTCGATGATCACCAGTGCCGTGATCAATGGGCTGATCGTCGCCATTTTCCTGTACATCGGGGCCACAGCCAAACATGTGCTGGATACGCACCACTATGAGCAGACGGAGCTGATTATCCCCAATACTCCGCCACCACCGCCCAAAGTGAAGATGCCCCCGCCACCCAAGATGCCGGATCCGCCCAAGCCGCCAGAGGTGAAATTGGACGCGCCGCGCATCAATTTGCCCAAGCCCGAGCCCAAGCCGGACGTAAAGCCCATCCAGATGGAAGCCAAGATGGTGCTGCCGGTGGTGAAGGCGGCCAAGCCCGCGGTGATCCTGGCGCCCCAGGCCAAGGCGGCCCTGACGGCGGCCATGCCGGCTCAGGACAACCATCTGAAGGCATCGACAGCCCCCGTGCATCTTGGCCAGACCTTCGGCGTTACGCCCAACCCCAATGCAACCCGGCCGGCCACTGTGGCGGCCATTGGCAACCCCTATGGCGGCATGCAGGGGCCGGCGGTTGCGCCCCACGGGGTTGTCGGTTCGGCGGGGATTGGCAATGGGCTCAGATCGGGCTCCAATGCTGGAGTGGTCGGCAGAGTCGCCTCCGCGGGCATTCCTGGAGCCACCGGGACCTCGAACACCTACGGCAACAGCAAGGTGGCTGCGGCTGCCATTCCTGTGGCTACCAAGGCCGTGGCATACCAGCAAGTCTCGGTTCAACCCCAAGGCACTTCGCTTGAGGTACTTTCCAAGCCGGCTCCGCAATACACCAGTGAAGCCAAGCAACTTCGGGTTCAGGGCGATGTCGTGCTGCGGGTCACCTTTACAGCTGCCGGCCAAGTGACGGTACAGGGCGTGGTGCATGGACTGGGCCATGGGCTCGACGAGGAAGCGCGGCGGGTGGCCGGACAGATTCGGTTCAGGCCAGCCACGCGCAACGGACAGGCAGTGGACCTCACGACGAACATAACCATCACTTTCCAACTGGCGTAGCATCAAACCAGCACCAGGCAAGAACGGCCGAACCTGGCCGGGATGCGCGGTCGGTGCTTGCGACCAGCAACAGATCGGTAAGGATTTCACCCTAGGAGCTTGAAATGTCGTTTCGGAAGATCTCCCTCGCCTTCCTGATCATTACCTTGGGTGCAGCTTGCGCGTACGCAAAAAAGCAGCCGAAGTACGAACAGGCGCACCAACTGACGCCCGAACAGGCCGCACTGGTAGAAAAGGCCATCGGGCAGGAAAAGGTGCTGATCAAGAACATCCAGCAACGCACGCCCCTGGTGGAAACCTACATTCAGGACGTGCGCCCGGACATCAAGCTCTATCAGGTGCCCATCGACGACCAATACATTCTGAGCCGCGTCGACTTCGCCAAAACTTTTATTGACAAGGCATACGAACCGAAGGTTGCGGCCAAGCACGGTTTTTTCAAGGGCTCGTTTGCGGCCATGACCGGCCTCAGCAAGGCATTGGGACTGGAAAAATTCACGTATTCCCCCAACGGCTTCATGCAAATGATGTTCCTCGACCCCACCGGCTTCGACTCGAACCACTATGTGTTCAGCTATGTCCGGCGCGAGTTTCTGGGTTCCGTGCGCACCTGGGTCTTCGACGCACACCCCAAAGTGCCCGGCATGGGCCGCTTCTACGGGCGCATCTGGATCGAGGATCAGGACGGAAACGTCGTCCGCTTCAACGGCACCTATACAGGGCCAAGCAACGAAGATTCGTCCAAGTATTACTTCCACTTCGATAGCTGGCGGATGAATGTCCAGCCCGGCATCTGGCTCCCGGTGGCCGTTTATGTCGAAGAGTCGAATCGCATCGAAGGCGAAAAGCAGATCGGTCTCAAGGCGCAAACGCACTTTTGGGGCTATAGCCTCAAACTGCCTACCCGGGACAGCGAAAATGTCAGCGTGAAGGTCGACGACGCCGTCGACAAGAGCGACGACTCCCAGGACGTCGGCCCATTGCAGGCTACCCGTGCCTGGGTTACGCAGGCTGAAAACAACGTGATCGACCGCCTGGTGGAAGCCGGGCTGGTGGCGCCGCTGAATGCAGGCGGCTATGAAAACAAAATCCTCGATCAGATTGTGGTGAATCTGGTCGTGCCCAATAATCTGGCCTTTACCGACCAGTTGCATACCCGTGTGCTGCTTACCGACACCATTGAGACCACCACGGTCGGCAACACCATTCTCATCAGCAAGGGTCTGATCGACAGCTTGCCGAGTGAGGAGGCGATTGCCTCGGTGCTGGCCATGGAACTGGCGCACATCGCCATGGGCCACCACATCGACACGCGCTATGCCTTCAACGACCGCCTGATGTTTCCAGACGAGTCGACCTTTCAGAAGATCGACATGAACCACTCCGACCACGACAACCTGGAAGCGGCGAAACGGGCCATGGAGTACCTGCAGGCCTCCATGTACAAGGACAAGTTGCCCTCCGCGGGCCTGTACTATGCGCAATTGGTTGACCGCGAAAAGGCTCTGAAGGCCCTCAACACTCCCAAGCTGGGTGACTCGCTGCTCAAGGCCGATGGAACCCCGTGGATGGTGGATCTGCAGAAAATGTCGCCCAAGTTGAACTGGGACGACCTGACCCAGACGGCGGCATTGCCGTTGGGAAGCTGGCTGAAGACCGATCCTTGGGACGACAAGGTGCACCAGTTGAATGCCAAGATCTATGCGCCCATGAACCCGCGCGACAAGATGCCGCTGGAAGTGACGCCGATCTTCTATAAGCTGCAACGCTACGAAGCAGCCAAGGTGGAGCCGCCTCCCGCCGCGGCCCCGGCACAGATCCCTGCGGCAGATCCGCCGGCTCCCGCCCCCGCTGCCGATTCGGCGCCGTCCAATCCGCCTGCTGGTCAACCGGCTTCAGCCGACTCTCCGAATGCGAATTCGCCCCAGTCGCAGCCGGCTCCTTCCAACCCTGCTCCGCCACCGGCTTAGTGTCAAGTGGTCGCATCGCAAAACCATGGAAGAGCCCCTGCTTCAGGTGTCAAACACGCTGTGCAGGGGCGCTTCCCAAGAACAAACAAGACAGGTATCCCTTTGAAGATCAAGGACAAACACGCGCTCGGCTGTGTGCCGCTCGGCTTTCTCCATGCTAGCCTTTTGGTTATGAAACAAACCAGCCTTGCGTTCCTTTGCATGTTCCTCTTTGCCGCGACCACGGCCGCCAGCGCGCAGGTGGTTCCATCGGCTGAGCGCAGAGGAATGTCCCTGACGGCCGGCGGCATGGCCTCGGTCTTTCAGCCTGACTACGGGGGCGGGTTTGTCCCCTCGACTAGCCCGAATCGCCTCTATGGCGCGGGCGCCTTCGTCGACCTCAAACTCAATCGCTGGGTGCAATTCGAAGGGGAAGGCCGCTGGCTGCGCTTCAACGAATACCAGCAGATCGGCCAGACCAACTACTTGATTGGCCCCCGGCTTCCCATCCACCATTTCGGGCGATACACGCCGTATGTCAAGGCCCTGATCGGCTTCGGCTACATGACCTTCGAGAATTCGGCGGATGGGCAACCGACCGGCCGTTATACCGACATTGCCTACGGTGGGGGATTAGACATCAAGCTCAGCAAACGCCTCAGCGCGCGTGCCGACGCCGAGTTTCAGCAATGGCCCAATTGGCCGTATATACCCGGCGTTCCGTCCACCACGCTGATGCCCTACGGCGTTAGCGTAGGCGTGGGCTACAGGATATTCTGAACCCACGGGCCAGATGGAATGCGGGCTATAGGCGGCTGCGGGAGCGTTTCTCCGCAGCCGGTTTCATTTGCACGGTATTCTGATTGTGGACCATTGGCCGAAGATCGGCCGGAGCCGGTCGATTGTTCGATCCTCGAGGCATCGGGTCGAAGTAGAAGATACCCCGAAGTGGGGAAGGAATTCCAAATAGAAAGCTAAGGAGTAACACACACTATGGCGCATTCACCTGCCATGCCCTCGCCGGTGGCTCTGCCCGGCGTTTCCAAGATTGTCGCTGTCGGGTCCGGCAAGGGCGGAGTCGGCAAGACCACCGTCGCCGTGAACCTGGCCATTGCTTTGTCCCGGCTAGGCCAACGCGTAGGCCTTATCGATGCTGACATTTACGGCCCTAATGTTCCACTGATGATGGGTTCGGCGCAACAGCCCAAGGTGGGCCCGGGCAACCGGATTGAGCCCAACCTGACCCATGGCATCAAGACCATCTCCATTGGCTACATCTCACCGGGAGACAAGGCCTTGGTGATGCGCGGACCCATGCTTCACCAGATCATTCGCCAGTTTCTGCAGCAGGTGGAGTGGGGCGAACTCGATTACCTGATTGTCGATCTGCCACCGGGAACCGGCGACGTGGTCATCTCGCTGGTGCAGACCGTGCCGCTGACCGGCGCCGTGGTGGTTTCCACGCCAAGCGATGTCAGCCTGCAAGACGCACGCAAGGCCTTGGAGATGTTCGCGCAGGTGAATGTCGAGGTTCTTGGAATTGTGGAAAACATGAGTCACTTCACTTGCCCGCATTGCCAGAAAGAGATCGACATCTTCTCCAGAGGCGGGGCGGAGCGCACCGCGAAGCAGTTCAATGTGCCCTTTCTGGGATCGATCGAGCTGGTTCCTGCGATTCGGGAAGGCGGCGACCGCGGGTTGCCCGTTGCGCTGGCCGGTCCCAAGAGTCCCCAGGCGGCAGAGTTCTATGCCGTGGCGGAAAAGACCATGGCCCGCGCCGAACAAGCTGCAGCCGCAGCAAGCGACGTGATCGAGATCAGCTAGCACCTGTGATGCGGGCACCTGCGGTGCGGCAGAGGCCTTCGGCGGGCCGGCGCCAGAAAAAAGGCGCCGGATAAAGTGTTGTTGCTGCAATGAGAAAGAGCGAGAGAGCGGGTTTGGCCGCTCCCTCGCTCTTTTGGTTTGGATTCTGAACTAGCGCCAGTGTCCTTCCTGCATTTCCCAATGATCGCCGTGGTGAACCCAGCGATGGGCAACCCAACGTTGTCCGGGATGCGGCGGACGATCCCAGCGGCCCGGGGTCCAAACATAATGGTCGCCTTCCCAGCGGTGATACCCCGCAATCCAGACATACCCGCGATCGGGCGGTGGACCGCGGCGCTCATAAACCGGTGGTGGCGGGCCGATGCGCACCACGACCTGCGCAAACGACGTCGCAGGAAGCAGCACGAGGCCAAGCAATACAGCCAGTAGAGACTTCTTCATCAAACTAATCCTCCAGGGTTCGAGTTTCATTCACTCCGGAATGCGCTTTACATTCCGGCCTGGTGATATCAACGGTTTGGGGCTGAATTTGTTGCGCGGCAACGGAACGCAACCCTGTTTTTGACCAAGGCCTCGCGCGGACGCGGAGCCGGGACGGGATGAAATCTGGATGTTTGGATGCGGGATCGGCAGATGGAGTTTTGAGGAAAAGAGGGAGCGTAGGGCGGCCCCTGGGAGAGCACGCGCCGACGGTTTTCCTCGACACTTCAACCCACCGGCACAGTTGCCTCAATCTCAAGTCCGAGGGCCTCGGCAGCGGCCACGCACGCCGCTCTGTCCACATCCAGGTGGGTGACCATGCGAACCGCATCCGGTCCGACGGCAGACATCAGAATGCCGCGCGCCTTGAGCCGCGCCGTCAGGTCGGCGGCCTTGCGGCCTCCGGTGAGCCGGAAGATCACAATGTTGGTTTCTACCGCGTCCAGATCGACGGTGACGCCCTCGATGTTTGACAGCGCCTCGGCCAGCAACCGGGCATTGGCGTGGTCCTCGTGAAGGCGCCCGGGGCCCTGCTCCAGGGCGATGAGTCCTGCGGCAGCCAGAATTCCCGCTTGCCTCATGCCGCCGCCTAAAGCCTTGCGGAAGAGTCGGGCGCGGTCCATGAGCTCCTGCGAACCGGTCAGCATCGATCCCACGGGGGCGCCCAGTCCCTTGGAAAGGCAGAACATGACGGTGTCAAAGCCGCGGGTAAGCGTCCTCACGTCCACGCCCAGAACTGTGGCGGCGTTGAAGATGCGAGCGCCGTCAAGGTGCGTGGGGAGCTTGCGCTCTTTTGCCCCTGCCCAGATCTCTTCCAGCAGCGGCAGGGGCGTTACACTGCCTCCGGCCAGGTTGGCAGTGTTCTCGATTTCAATGAGGCCCGTGGCGGCGCGAAACGCTCCGCGCGCATAGATGGCGGGTTCGATGTGCTGCCAGGTCAGAATGCCGCGATCGGCGGCGACGGCGCGCACCAGGCAGCCGGAGAAGACCGCGGTGGTGGCCATCTCCCAATCCAGAATATGCGCCCGCGACTCGGCAATGACTTCCTGACCCGGTTGGGTATGCAGGCGGATGCCGATTTGATTGCCCATGGTGCCGGTGGGCACAAACAGGGCGGCTTCGCGGCCGAAGATCTCGGCGGCGCGCCGCTCCAGCAGGTTGACCGTGGGGTCTTCGCCGTAAACGTCGTCGCCTACCTCGGCCGCAGCCATTGCCGCGCGCATGGCGGGCGAGGGCCGGGTCACTGTGTCTGAGCGTAAATCGATCAATGATGCCAAGATGTTTCCTTTCGTCTGCAGAACTGGGACTGATTCGGCTTATTCAGGTGCCAGGTTCAAGTCCATATCTGTGTTGGTACTCCGACCGCAAAACGTTGAGATACCAG
This sequence comes from uncultured Occallatibacter sp., assembly GCA_964560845.1. Taxonomy (GTDB): domain Bacteria; phylum Acidobacteriota; class Terriglobia; order Terriglobales; family Acidobacteriaceae; genus Telmatobacter. Next base: position 50,691 of record CAZLMY010000013.1, read on the forward strand.
GAATCAAGATCGATAAATCTGCCCAGCTCCGCATATGTCTGGAAATCATACGCAACAATTGGGAGATCGCAATCGATCATCGCAGAGACGCAAAGACCAACATGAAATACGAGCGCACGCGAGGGCAACCCTAGGCTCCAATGGTGTTTGCTCATTGACTTAACTGCGTCTGACTCGTCTTTGTGGTTAAGGCTGAGAATTGTCTCGGTTTCAAAGATGTCCCCTCCGCCCAACTTGCTCCAAATCTCAAGTACATCTGGATGCACGAAACCGGGACCGCTACTTTTCCATTCATCCAAGACGATGCGGTCGACGCCACCGTTCCAGAGGAACAGTCGGGGATATTCTCGTGAATCTTTCAAAAGCCGATCGATCATTGTCGTCCGAGTGGTGTTCTGTCCATCAACGGGGGTCTTGTTTGGAGAGCCCGAGAGGCAACCGCAGATCCTTCGACTCGGCTGAAAAGCGCCTCGCTCAGGATGACAGTCTTGTGGGAATGCGGTTCGTACGCGTCTGGTTGCGAGATCGCTGATCCCCTAACCCCTGACCCCTGTTCCCTGCCTTTACGGAATCTGCGCCATGGGCAATTCCATCACTGGAGTGCGTTTGCCGTCTTTGACCGCATAGGCCCACATGCCGTGAAAGGCCTCGCGGAGCGCCGGATGAGCCTTGGCGACCGCGCTTAACGCGGCCACGGCTTCGGTGCGCTGCGCGGCCGGATCGGTGACTCCGGTGGACTCGAAGGCGACACCCAAGTCAGCATGGCCCAGCGAGGGGTCCAGGCTGATGCTGTCTATCTTCCACACCCGGTCGCCAGCCGGAATCGACAGCGGGAATGCGTCCTGCGGCGAACCCTTCAGTTGGCCCTGTTCCGCACTCAGCTTCTCAAGATTCGGAGAGGAAAGAAAATCTACAGGCACCAGCAGATACCGTGCGATGTCGTAGCAGAAAAAGGCGCTCCAGGGCTGGTCGGATCGGGCCAGTTCGCGGGCGCGCTTCCACCATTCCACGCCGTCCGAGCCTTCCAGGACGCCAGGCCTCATGCTCAACCCTGCCAGCTTCCATCCCGCTGTCGCCCCGGCGCCGTCCCAGGCCAGCAGAATGCCCATTTGGCCTCGCAGCGGGGTTCCCGGCGTGTTGGCCAGCACCAAAGCATAGCGGCCTGGGGGAATGGCATGCATGCTGATGGTCACGGTCACCGAGCCGCTGGCGTTGGAGCAAAAGAACTGCGTATCGGCCGGTGCAGTCAGGCTGAGGGTATCGAGAGCGTAACCGAATTGCAGCTGCACTTGTCCGCCTTTGAACAAGGGAGCGGACGCTTCGACAGCCCCGCGCATGCCTTCCCAATCGCTGGCTTCGGCTGGCAGCAGCGCGGCCTGCAGCACGGTGTAATCCTGCTGGGCAACGGCTTCCGAGAGCCGTCCTCCGGCTGCTACCAGCGCATTGCGATCCTGCGAAGGCAGGGCAGCCCCCATGGTGCAGCTCGTGGCATGGCCGGCCGCCGGCACGGCCAGCAGAACCGCAGTGGCGCAAAGCTTCAAGCAGAGGCGCATATGCTCAGGTTCCTCTCCGCCTGCAACGCTTTTGATGAGCGTCCGAAGGCCACTGTTAGTCTAGTACAGTGAGGCGGTAAGGGATGGGTTGCGCCCACAAGGCACCCCCAACCGCTGCGAGCCCCAGGCCGGGCCGGGAGAAACGTATGATCGCACCGAGTCTGATCGCGTCGAATCCGCGAAATTCCCATTCCGCGCGTTTGGCTCGCGGCCTTGGATTGCTGGCTGCTGTCTTTGCGGCTGTCGTGCTATCGAATGCTCAGCTGCTGGCCGCACAGGCGCCCGCTACCCCCTCAGTGCAGAAGCCTGTTCATCGTCACCCTCGCCCCAGCGCATCCAAGCTTGTCCCAGCGCAGGTAGAAGCCCCTCCCGCTGTCGTTGCTCCGCCCGCGCCCGAATTGCCGAAGTGGCCTGCCAACGATCCTCCGGGGCAGGCTTTGGTGGTTTGGGATAGCCAGGGACTGCGGGTAGACGCCACCAATTCCAGCCTGCAACAAATTCTGAAAGATGTCTCCGCAGCGACAGGAACCAAGGTGGAAGGGCTGGGATCGGATGCGCGGATTTTCGGGGCTTTTGGCCCGGGGCAGGCACGCGATGTGATCTCACAGCTTCTGCAGGGCTCTGGCTATAACGTGTTGATGGTGGGCGATCAGGGGCAGGGAACTCCCCGGGAGGTGCTGTTGTCTCAGCGCCACAGCGGGGACGCGCAGCCGGCGAACCCCACCCAGCCCAGCGACGAAGATGCCGATGCCGATGAGCCGGCTCAACAACCAGCTCCAGCGCCCAACCGCCCCGGCTTTGCGCCCGGCGGTCCGCCGCGGACTCCTCAACAAATCATGCAGGAAATGCAGCAGCGTCAGCAGCAGATGCAGCGTGCTCAACCTCAAAACTAAGACTTTGACAGGGCAGGATGGGAACGCCCATCGCAACAGTGACTTTAACTGCGAACTGAAAGCGGGCGGCCCGCCGCATCTTGGCCTTGCATCGCTTGGGAGCAGCCGACTCGATGCTTACGAAGCGCGTGCGGCTTCCACAGCGGCCTTCACCATCACCGGACGGCGCCGCGGACGCATCAGTTCAAACCCTGCGCGGAGGATGGCGTAAGCGGCCAGAACCCCGAAGGCAAGAGAACCGGCACAGGCTGCAACCAACATCGCCAAATTAAAAAAATCACTCATTGTCCCGCCTTGTTGCTATGGTCTGAGGTCTGGAATACAACCCACTGGCAGCTCGGCCGGAAAAACGTTCCAGCACAACAATCAGCCGCCTCTGCGATCTTCGCAGAAATCCCGCATCCCTGGACCTTTTCTCTGTTGACCAACAGAATACCCCCTCAAAGCTGAGGCTCCGGTGATCTACCTCACTCTTGTCGCGAATCGATACACCAAAACCACCGCCACGTTCTTTCAGATGCCAGGATTTTCGGCGGAGTTCCCTTGGTAACCTATATCGGACAGATTCCAAAACTCTTCACAGACCGAGCAACCGTGCTCATCAGTGGTCGCTTCAGCTCGATTACAAGAGGGTATGTATCATGGGGGAGAGGCTGCTGAGATTCTGGGCTTCCGCAGGTCCCCGACGGGTGCCGGTTTGTTGTTTCAGCACCGAACTCATTCATGGCTATCACTCACATTTCGGTGCGCGGGGCGCGCCAGCACAATTTACGCGACATTAATGTGCGCATCCCCCGCAATACGCTCACCGTGGTCACCGGCTTGTCCGGATCCGGCAAGAGCTCTCTGGCCTTTGACACCATCTATGCCGAGGGACAGCGGCGCTATGTCGAAACCCTCTCGGCCTACGCGCGGCAGTTTCTCGACCAGATCGAACGGCCCGACGTGGACTCCATCGAAGGACTCAGCCCGGCCATTTCGATTGAGCAGAAGACCACCAGCCGCAGCCCTCGATCCACGGTGGGTACCATTACCGAGATCTACGACTACCTGCGTCTGCTTTACGCCTCGGTCGGCACGCCGCACTGCCCCAACTGTGGGCGACCCATTGCGCGCCAGACTGCGGAGCAGATCGTGCAGCGCATTCTGGAGATGGGCCGGGGTGAGCGGGTCACCATCATGGCCCCCATCGTGCGCGGACGCAAGGGCGAGTTCAAGGACATGCTGGACCAGCTTGACCAGCAGGGCTTCAGAGCGCGCGTGGACGGCGAAGTGCAAGACCTGTCAGAGCCGCTGATGCTGGACCGGCGCAAGAACCACACGATTGAAGCCATCATCGATCGCATTCTGCTGAAGCCGACACCAGCCGATGCCCCGGCGCCGACGAATGGCAAGCCTTCGGTTGAAAAGCGGCTGGATACTGCGGTGGCCAAGGCCTTGCAACTGGCCAACGGGCTGGCGCTGGTAGCGGTGGCCGGCGGCGAAGAGCAACTGTTTTCGTCGTCCATGGCCTGCCCCGACTGCGGCCTCGACGTGCCCAAGCTGGAACCGCGCAGCTTCAGCTTCAATTCCAACTTCGGCGCCTGCCCGGAGTGCCACGGGCTGGGCTCGCTCTACGACTTCGACCCCGCCAAGGTCATTACCGACTGGTCGAAACCGATTCTGGACGGAGGGCTTGGGCCGGGTTCGAGCTCGCAATATCTTCTCAAGCTGATCCACCTGGCCGCCGACCGCTACAAGATCGATCTCAAGACTCCGTTTGAAGATCTGCCCGTCAAGCACCAGCACATCCTGGTTTACGGGCCGGCCAAGAACGAGGCGCCCCGAACCGGCTTTCACGGCATCCTGAGCTTTCTGCGCGACAGTGTGGAAGAAGCGCGCAGCGATGGATACCGCGAGTACATGATGAACTACATGTCGGCCACGCCCTGCCCGGTGTGCCGCGGCAAACGGCTGCGGCCGGAGTCGCTGGCTGTGAAGATCGGCGGGCTGTCCATTGCCGACTTTACGGCACTGCCGCTGAACCGGGCGCTTTCCGCAGCCATCAACATTACCTTCACGGCGCGCGAGGCGCTGGTGGCGGAACGCCTTCGCAGGGAGATTGTGGAGCGCCTCGAGTTTCTATGTGGCGTGGGCCTGACCTACCTGGCGCTGGATCGGAATGCGGCGTCGCTCTCGGGCGGCGAGGGCCAGCGCATCCGGCTGGCCACGCAGATCGGCTCGCGGCTGCGCGGCGTGCTTTACGTGCTCGACGAGCCCTCCATCGGGCTGCACCAGCGGGACAACATGCGGCTGATCCAGGCGCTCGAGAAGCTGCGCGATCTGGGCAACACCGTGCTGGTGGTGGAGCACGACGAAGACACCATTCGCCACGCGGACTACGTGCTCGACCTCGGTCCCGGCGCCGGACGGCTGGGCGGCTACGTGGTGGCGCAGGGCACTCCCGCCGAGATTATGGCGGTGCCCGAGTCGCTCACCGGGCGCTATCTTTCCGGTGCGGCCACAGTGTTGCTTCGGGAGCAGCCCCGTCCGCTGACAGGCAAGTGGCTGACCGTGACCGGCGCCTGTGCGCACAACCTGCAGGACCTGACCATCCGCATCCCTCTGGGTGTGATGACGGTGGTGACGGGCGTCAGCGGCAGCGGCAAAAGCACGCTGATCAACGACATTGTCTACCGTTCGCTGGCGCAGACCATCTACGGCTCCCGCGAGGAACCAGGCGCGCACGAAGCCTTGGTCGGCGCCGAGCAGTTGGACAAGGTGGTGCGCATCGATCAATCGCCTATTGGTCGCACACCGCGCTCCAACCCTGCCACTTATACGCAGGTCTTCTCGCCGCTTCGCGATCTGTTTGCCATGCTGCCGGAGTCGCGCGAGCGGGGCTACAAGCCCGGCCGTTTCAGCTTCAACGTGGCTGGCGGCCGCTGCGAAACCTGTCAAGGGGACGGCCAGCGGCGCATTGAGATGAACTTCATGCCCGACGTCTACGTACAGTGCGAAGTGTGCAACGGACGGCGCTATAACCTGGAAACCCTGGCGGTGAAGTTCCACGGGCATTCGATTGCCGACATTCTTGACCTGACCATTGAAGACGCTCTGCCGCTGCTAGCCGATGTGCCGCAGGTGAGGCAGAAGCTGCAGACGCTGGTGGATGTGGGCCTGGGCTATGTGCACCTGGGCCAAAGCGCCACTACCCTCTCAGGCGGCGAGGCGCAGCGCATGAAGCTGGCACGCGAGCTGTCAAAGCGGCAGACGGGGCGGACGCTCTACCTGCTCGACGAGCCCACCACGGGGCTGCACTTCGACGACGTGCGCAAGCTGCTCGAAGTGCTGCACCGGCTGGCCGACCTGGGAAATTCGGTCATTATTATCGAACATAACCTGGACGTGATTCGGAACGCCGACTGGATACTGGATTTGGGCCCGGAGGGCGGCGAAGACGGCGGCCGCGTGGTGGGGCAGGGAAGGCCTTCGAAGATTGCGGCGACCCCGGGCTCCTATACCGGCCAGTTCCTGACGCGTTATTACTCCTGCAACGGCGGGCAACTTTCGCCGATCGATCTCGAAGACCAGGCCAACGCCGATGCTGGGGCTGCGGCGGTCGAAGCGGCTGCTGCCGTCGTGGCGCCTGCGGCGAAGCCCAAGCGTACCCGAGGTTCGACCCCTGCTGAGAAGGATCTGGCCACTTCGCGCGCCAAAGCCAACCGTCCGGCGGCCGATGAGGCTGCGGCCAAACCCGGCCCGCTGAAAAAGAAGACGGGGCTGGCATGAGCGAATTCGACGATGTCGAAGGCACGCCGCAACAATCTGGAGGCGATGGCGCTGCTTCGGAAGGGAATGCCTTGGGGCGTTCCCCCGGCAATTTCCCCGTGTTGTATTCTCCTGTGCCGGCTGGCGCCGACGAGCCCATGTTTCAATCCTGGCTGCGTCCGGAGTACCACCCACCCCAGCGCATTCCCAACTTCGGCCATCTTGGCTTGCTGGCCGCGGTCTCTTTTCTAGGATGGTTGAGCGCCGGGCTGTTGACCTTTGTGGCCCTCCACTTTCATCTTTTCGGCATTTCCACCGGCGTCCAGGCCGAGACGGACATTCATTACACGCTGGGCAGCATGGCGATTCTCTACCTGGTGCCTTTTGGGGCCTGTTTGCTGGTGTTCCCCATTGTTTGGCGGAAGGGCTTCTTTGCCGGGCTGCAGTGGAACGGGATGACGGCAGTTCACCTGCGCTGGCGGCTCTTTGGTGCTGCCTTCGTTTGCTTTCTTCTCGCACTGGTCAACGGCGTGCTCATGCCCGGCCCCGACAACACCCCCATCGACAAGATCTTTCGCGCCCCGGGAGCGGCCTGGTCGCTGTTCGCCTTCGGCGTCACCTTCGCGCCGTTTTTTGAGGAGATCATCTTCAGAGGCTTCCTGCTGCCGGCTATTTGCACGGCGGCGGACTGGATAGCCGAGCGCTTTGCCAATCAACTCGAGCGCCCGCTCGACCCCAACGGCCATCCCCAGTGGTCGTTGCGCGCCATGGTGCTTGGCACCATCCTTACCAGTGTTCCCTTTGCCCTGATGCATGCCGATCAGACCGGCTGGTCGCTGGGCCCGTTTCTGCTGTTGTTCTGCGTCAGCATGGTGCTCTGCTGGGTGCGGCTGAGCACCCGCTCGCTGGCCGCCAGCGTGCTGGTCCACGCCAGCTACAATTTCCTGCTCTTCTCCCTCATGCTTCTCGGCACGGGCGGATTCAAGCACCTGGATAAGATTTAAGCGCGGTGATTCGTTCGGCTGCGTGCCATTACAATCTACAGTGATGACTACCCCCACGCACGCCCAGCAATTGCTCTCCATCCTCGCCCGCTTGAGCTTTCGGCTCGGGCAGTTCAAGCTGTCTTCCGGTGGCACCAGCGACTACTACGTGGACTGCCGCACCACCACCCTCAATGCTGAGGGCGGACGGTTGACGGGCCACGCCATCCTGGAACTGCTGGACGAAAACGGCATCGAAGCCGAAGCCGTCGGTGGATTGACCATGGGCGCCGACCCCATCGTGTCCAACGTGGCAACGGCTAGCGCCTGGCGCGCCCTTCAGCATCCAGGGGCGCAATTGCTCAACGGTTTCCTGGTACGCAAGGCGGAGAAGACGCACGGCACCGGTCGCCGCATCGAGGGCTTCTCGAAAGAAGGCGCCCGCGTGGTGATTGTGGACGACGTGTGCACCACCGGCGCTTCGACGGTTGTGGCCATTGAAGCCGCCCGCGAGGCCGGTATGATCGTTGCCGCAGTGGTTTGCATCGTGGAGCGGGAAGAGGCCAATGGCCGGCCCGCGGTGGAAGCGGCTGCGCAAGGCGCGCCGTTCCTGAGGCTGTTCACCGCCGTCGAAGTGCGCGCCGAGCATGTGAAGCAACTCGAAGCAGCGCAGGTGCAGGGCTAATTCCGGAAGTTGCATCTGAATCAACCGGTCACGGCCGGCAGCAGTCGTGGCGAATCCAGGGCAGGTAGTAGATCTCCAGGTACCAGGAGAGGGCGAACAGGATCGCCATCCCCATCATGGCCCAGAAAAACAGGCGCACCGGCAGGGTCGACAGCAGCGGCTGGCCGGCGCAGGTGCGCGTAGGCCAGCTGAACAGGAGTCCGCTGGCAAACGAGACACAGGCTGCCAGCGCGAGCTGGAGCAGAGCCATGCCTAGCCGTTCCTGCCATGGGCTTCCGGGGACGAAAAAGGCGCTTAGCATCACCGGGTAGAGCGACAGGATCGCCATAAAGAACGACGTGATGCGGGCCAATTCAAGGAGCAAGGGTTGCCTCCTTCCTGTCCACGGCCGGGGAGCCGGGACAAGCTGTCGAACGTCGGTACCAGTTTATTCCCGTTGCGCATTCCTCTGCAGGCCCGAGCAGCGATGCGATTCGTGCCACCTCTGCGTCTATGTAAGCGAGCCACACTTGCCGAGTGTGCCTCCATCTCGGTAGAGTGACACGCACAGAGATCTACGCGCGGGGATGCGCCCGCTACCTCGGCCCTTGAACGGAATTATCTTCCCCCCAAAAAGGACGTATATATGTCAATTCTGCCCGCACCCGCTCCAGCCAATCAGGATATCGACTCAACCCTGCGCGAAAACCGTGTGTTTTTGCCTCCGGTGGAATTCAGTGAAAAGGCTCATATCAAGAGCCTGGAAGAGTATGAGGCTTTGTACAAGCAATCCATCGCAGATCCGGAGGGATTCTGGGCAGATGTGGCCAAGGATCTGCACTGGTTCAAGCCCTGGGACAAGGTGTTGGAGTGGAATCTACCCTGGGCCAAGTGGTTCGTGGGCGGCAAGCTGAATCTGAGCTACAACTGCGTCGATCGCCATGCGCTGGGAGCGCGGCGCGACAAGACGGCCTTGATCTGGGAAGGCGAACCGGGCGAGATTCGCCGCCTGACCTTCGCCGAGTTGCATGTCGAAGTGCAGAAGTTTGCCAACGCGCTCAAGTCCCTGGGCATCCGGAAGGGCGACCGCGTGGCCGTCTACATGGGCATGACGCCGGAGCTGGCCATTGCCCTGCTGGCCTGCGCGCGCATCGGCGCGGTGCATTCGGTCATCTTTGGCGGCTTCGCGGCCAACGCCATCGCCGACCGCGTCAACGACTCGTCGTGCGTGGCGATTCTGACCCAGGACTCCAGCTACCGGCGCGGCAACGAGATCAAGCTCAAGCAGACCGTGGATGAGGCCATGAATGCCTGCCACACGGTGAAGCATGTGGTGGTGTACCGGCGGACGGGAAGCCCGGTCAAGATGGTGGAGGGCCGCGACCATTGGTGGCAGGACCTGATGGCCGACGCGTCGCCCGATTGCCCGGCCGAAGAACTGGATTCCGAGGACCCGCTCTACATTCTTTACACCTCAGGAACCACTGGCAAGCCCAAAGGCCTGGTGCACACCACCGGCGGCTACTCCGTGCAGACCTACCTCACCACCAAATATGTCTTTGACATCAAGGACGAGGACATTTACTGGTGCACGGCCGATATCGGCTGGGTCACCGGCCACTCTTATGTGGTTTACGGCCCGCTGCAGAACG
>CAZLMY010000014.1:0-59319 GCA_964560845.1 uncultured Occallatibacter sp.
CATGCCGTTGGCGATGGCGAAATCGACCGAGGCAATCAGGTTGCAGAACACGCAGTCGTGGTCGCCGGGCCAGGCGGCCAAGCCAGCCGGAACACCGGGGCGAGGCGCGCCATCCGCGGTGGTGACATAGGCATAGCGCCAGGGAGTCCAGAGAATATCCATAGAGGTCGCGTTCAGTATAGAAGGCAAGCCTCTCGGCTCTCAAAACCGCCATGCCGTTTTGCCGAGTCGACGGCCTGAGTGTGCCCAAACTGCTTACCTTCGGGGAAGCGAATATTTTCTGTGTGAAACGCGAGCCGGCGAAATCGAAGCGCGCCATGACACGATTCTTCGCGCTGTCTCACTTCGTGAGATTTAGCCCTACGTGTGAATGAAAATCCGGCTTGATGCGGTAAGCCCTTTGATGCGCCAATATCGCTGGGGGTTGGCGCCCTTTGGGGCGCTTCCACCGCGCCGTTGGGAGGGCCGATTGATTGACTGCGCAAACCAGAGGTTGCTACACTCGTGAGCGTAGCTTACTGCGCGAATTCCAGCAGCAAGTTGCGGCCGCCCTCCAGCAAGCGTTGCCTGCCGGGTGTTTCCCAAGGAGCTCAGTCCCGCGTAATCCAGTGCAGCAGGCTGGGAGGACTGTCTCTGAGAGAGCACTTCGGGTCACAGCGCAGCTTTGAACCGGAAGCGGTCCAGCGGCTCTTTGCCGGCGGCAATCGCGGCTCGAGCCACTCCCAGCGGCAAGCCATATCCGTCGCGGGAGCCAGGAATTCCGGAGCTGCAGTGATGGCAAACGTCCTCAATCCCGAACCCGAGAGTATAACCCTGAACACCGAGATGGAAATCCCTACGCTAGAGCCTGCGACGGAGCTTGAACAGCCGTCGTACGAATCCACGTCCAACACCGAAGTCGCCGAAGTAGCTGAATTGACCGCGCTGGACGCCGATGCCCCAACCGTGCCTGAAGTCCAGGCCGCGCCTGTGGAACAAGCCACAATTGTGGAACCCACAGCAGAGGCCGCGCCCGCCGTTGAAGTACAGACGGAAGCCGTTGCGGAACCCGAACTTGCGGTTGCCCCCGCGCCTGTTGTCGAGAGCGCCCCGGTAGCCGAGGCACCCGCCCCCAGGCATGTTGCCGATCACGCCCACGAACACGGCCTGGAGTCGATGGATGACTTCTCCGCCGCCCTCGCGGCGTTTGAACGGGAACAGGCTGCCGAGGCCGCTGCCGTTGAAGCCTACGGAGACAAGGTTGTTTCCGGTACGGTGATCAAGCAGTCGGAGAAGCACCTGGTGGTCGATGTGGGCCTGAAGTCCGAGGGCCTGGTGCCCATCGAGCAGGTTCTGGATCACACCGGAGCGGTGCGCTTCAAGGCTGGCGACGTCATCGAGGTGGTCATCGAGCGCGAGGAGCCGGAAGGCGGCTACCTGGTCAGCTACGAGAAGGCTCAGCGCCTCCGTGTTTGGGACGTGGTCGAAAAGGCCGCAAACGACAAGACCCCGGTGATTGGCACGGTGGTTAGCCGCGTCAAGGGTGGTTTGACCGTGGATATCGGGCTCAAGGCATTCTTGCCCGGCTCGCAGCTTGAGATTCGCCCCGTCCGCAACCTCGACGGCTATCTCGGCCAGCAGATTGAAGTCCGCGTCATCAAGCTGAACAAGAAGCGCGGCAATGTTGTTGTCAGCCGCAAGGAAATCCTCGAAGAGGAACAGAACGCCAAGCGTTCCACGACTCTCGAGCAGTTGGGCGAAGGCGCCGTGCTCACCGGCACGGTGAAGAACCTGACCGACTACGGCGCGTTTGTTGACTTGGGCGGAATCGACGGCCTGCTGCACATTACCGATATGAGTTGGGGCCGCCTCACGCACCCCCGCGATCTGGTCAATGTGGGCGACGAGATTCAGGTCAAGGTTCTCAAGTTCGACAAGGATAAGCAGCGCGTCTCGTTGGGCTTCAAGCAGTTGACGCCCGATCCGTGGCTCGATGCCACAGAACGCTACCCGGTGGGCGCCCATGTCCACGGCCGCGTGCTTTCTGTTACGGATTACGGCGCGTTCGTCGAGCTCGAACAGGGCATCGAAGGCCTGGTTCACCTCTCTGAGATGACCTGGTCCAAGCGCCTCAAGCACCCCTCCAAGCTGGTCAAGCCCGGCGACGAAGTCGAGACCGTTGTGTTGAGCGTGAATCCGGCCGACCGCCGCATTTCGCTGGGCATGAAGCAGCTTCTCGACAACCCCTGGGAGAACCTGACCGAGCGGTATCCGGCAGGCACAGTGGTTGAGGGTCGCGTACGCAACCTGACCGACTTTGGCGCCTTCATTGAAATCGAAGACGGCATCGACGGCCTGGTTCACGTATCGAACCTGAGCTGGACCAAGCGCGTCAAGCACCCCTCCGAGATCGTCAAGAAGGGTGAAAAGGTCAAGGCAGTCGTTCTCGGCGTCGAGCCGCAGAATCGCCGTCTGAGCCTCGGCATCAAGCAGTTGCAGCCGGACGTGTGGGAAAGCTTCTTTGCGACCCATCGCGTGGGCGACCAAGTGCACGGCAAGGTCCTGCGCACCGCGCAGTTCGGCGCATTTGTCGAGATCGCGGAGGGCGTGGAAGGTCTTTGCCACATCTCCGAGGCCGGCGACGAGGGCGGCGGTTCCAAGCTGGAAACAGGTCTGGAGCACGAATTCAAGATCATCAAGATCAACGTCGAGGAAAAGAAGGTGGGCTTGAGCCTGCGCGCAGTGGGCCACGAAGCCAGCCGCGCCCAGGTCGAGAGCTACAAGGCGGACAGCCACAAGCACCCCGTCTCCAGCTCCACCACGACTCTTGGCGACCTCATCAACTGGAAGAGCGAGCGCTAAGCTCCTTTTTTCATCGCAACGCCAAACGGCCACCCGCAAGGGTGGCCGTTTGGCGTTGTGCCGCAGTTTGCGCATTTCCTATGCAGGGGCGGAATCCGACAGAATCCGGTCAGCGCATTCCTCCTCTCGCACCGGAGGGAGCAGGGGCCTTCAGGCCCGGGTTTTCTGCCCGGGCCTAACCCACCTGGCCGGAACCAAAGTGTTCCGGCGCTCAAAAGCACGTAATAAAAGCCACTGTCATCCTGAGCGAACGGGGCCCCAGACGCTTTTCAGTCTGGGGGTGGTGAGTCGAAGGATCTGAGGTTGCGTCGCGTCGACCCGGTTGACATCAAGGTCCAAAGGCACGCTTCAGGACTCGTGGGCCGGCAACCCCGGCGGCGGACTGAGGTTGCAGCCCCGGCCCCCATCACTGCTCCTCCATGTCGGGCTCGGTCCAGAGGATCATGGACTGAGGCAGGCTCAAAACCACCATCGACAGCAGCCAGAGCAGCGGGATCCGCGCAGAGGCCAACCACGCGCTGCGATGAATCTCGGGTGGAGTCAGCAGCAGCACACCGGCCGGGACAAAAATCTGCAACAGGTAAAAGGCCTTGGTGTGCATCCTGTAGTGAAGACTGAGTTCCCGTTCATCCATCGGGTGCGGCCCCTGGTTCGGTTCGGCGATTCCATTGAGACTCAGCAGGATGCTGCTCCGGGTCGACCACCTTGCCACACTGCGCAGAAGCACCGGAGGCACAAGGAGCGCCCACCAGAACCAGAGGAACGCCCTGCCCGCGGCCTCGGCGCCGAAGCTGCGGCTTGCCACGGCAAGCGCTGCGATGAACGACAAGACCAGTGTCCAATAGGCGACCACCAACCACCGTCTGGCAGGACGCTTTAGAGTCAGAATCTTCCTCAACCCGTTTAACTCGATCATGACTTTTCCTCCATGTCCGGCTCGGTCCAGAGCAGGACGGCTTGGGGCAGGGTCATGGAGGCGACAAAAACTGCTAGAAGCGATCCCCACAAGATCCTCTCCAATGGCAGGCCCTTTGGCAGGTGCCAGGAGCCGCAGACTTGGCTGTACGCAGCGAAAACCCCTATTGCAATCGCGCCGGTTAATATCTTGTAGGCTGCGTAGTGCGCACGATCGCGCTGGCGCAGTTCTCGCTCGTCGTTGTGGAAGCGCTGCCTATCCGTCATCCTTGGAAGGGTCAGCTTGGTCCAGAGAGACGACGGCTCCTCGGCGAACTTCTCCAGGTCCTCGTTCCCATCAAAGGGCTTGAGCAATCCGTCCGGTTCGGTCGAGCGAACTCCTCCGAGCAGACGTGCAACATAGAAAGTTAAAAGCAGGACCCAAAAGCGAATGAAAGCGCGATCATGCGCCAGATAAAAAGCAAGAGTGACGGCGAATCCCACATAGATGGTTGATACCAATGCGCGCCGGCGCACCTGCGTGGCCATGCCGATGTGCATCCCAAACAAATTGATCTCGGTCTTCATGCGGAATCCTTCCCTTCGGATTCGGGTATTGGCTCGGCTTTCGGTTTGCCCGTCCCGTACACCTGCTGGCTGAGCGGCTGAAACGGCAGCTTGGAGAAGATCGCCTCCACCGGCAGCCCGAAATACTCGGCCAGATCGAGGGCCAGCTTAAGGCTAGGGCTGTAGGTGCCACGCTCCAGAAAGCCGATGGTCTGGTAATTGACGTCCATGGCGTCGGCCAGGTCCTGGCGGCTGATGCCGCGCTCGGCGCGCAGCACCGCGATGCGGTTGTAAAGGCCGCTCGCGCCGGGACCTTTCTGGCTGCTGTCGTTCGTCATCTGAAACAAATTGTTATGTAATGCAAAGATTCTGTCAAGATCGGATACCCTTTGAGGGCCTTTGCGGGCGCCAGAACGAAGAGCAACTGCGGATCCTTCGACTCGCCACCCCCAGACTCAAAAGCGTCTGGGGCCCCGTTCGCTCAGGATGACAAGGGCTTTTGGTTGATTTTGGTTTTTTTTGAGCATCTGGTTTGGGTGCGGCCGGGTTGTGGGAGGCGTTGTGGATTTGGGGTGACAGCTAGAATCAAGGGGAGGAAACTCCCATGGATCGCAGAAAGTTTGTGTTGCAGGCCGGCGCTGCCGTGGCCGCGGCGGCCTGTTGCCCGAAAGCAGTCGCACAGGCGTCAGGGTCTGCTTCGGTGGAGTTCACGCTTCGCGAAGACCCGCACGCACCGCGGATTCCGCTAACCTACACCGGCCTGAGCTACGAGTTGGCGCAGTTGACCGATCCTGCTTTTTTCTCTGCAGCCAACCACGACCTGGTCGCCTTTTTCCGGCTTCTGAGCTCGCACGGCGTCTTACGCGTGGGCGGCAACACCAGCGAGTTTTGCTGGTTCCAGGCATACGCCGCGACGGCCGCGCCTGTACTCCATGTCCCCACAGGCAACCTGGATGCGAATTGGATGCCACATCGCCTATTTCCAATCAAGCCGGCGGCCATCGACGCGCTGGCGGGCTTTCTCCAAGCCACTGGCTGGCGGCTGATCTATGGGCTCAACTTCGGCAACAGCACGCCGCAGCGGGCCGCTGTGGAAGCCGCGTACGTGGCCGACAAAGTAGGCGAGCGCCTGGACTTCTTTCAGATCGGCAACGAGCCGGATTTCTATCACGACGCCAACAACGGCACCCGATCGCCCAACTGGGGTTTTGCCGACTATGTGAAGGAGTGGACGGGCTTTGCCGAGGCGATTGCGGCCAGGGTGCCGGAAGCGCGGTTTGGCGGGCCGGATGCGGGCGCTTCATCGAGTTCGGTGACACGGTTCGGCGAGGAACTTCCCGCGGCCATAGCCCTGCGCGTGGTGGCCTTGACGGGGCACTACTATGCCGAGGGACCGCCCAACGACCCGCGAGTCACCACGAGGCGTCTGCTGGCAGGCAACCCCAACATCCCCGAAGAGATGAAGCGGATTGAGACCGCCGCGCGTGCCCATGGCCGCGTGTATCGCATGACCGAGGGCAACAGTTGCTACCGCGGCGGCAAGCCGGGCATGAGCAACGCCTTTGCCGCAGCACTTTGGGCTGGGGACTACATGCTGCAACTCGCCAGCCTGGGATGCGCCGGGGTAAACCTCCATGGTGGCAGCAGCGCTCTTCTCAGCGCAGGCTTGGGCGACCATGCCCCGGGCCTCGATGTAGTCAAAACTCCGCAGCCGATGCGAGCCGGCTTTTATACCCCCATCTTCTCCGAGCCGGAGCAGCCGGAGAAAGCCATGCCCATCTTCTATGGCATGATGCTGGCCAACCAATTGACCGGCGGGGTTGTGCTTCCCGTAGAAGGGACCGTGGCCGGTGTAAACTGCACGGCCTATGCCGCTCTCGACGGAAAAGCTATCAAAATGGCGATCTTCAACAAGGATGAAGCGCAAGCAGTGAAAGCGGTTTTGCACGTTCCTGGCACGAAGCAAAATGCGACATCCTGGAGATTGGCCGCTCCCGCCCTCGACTCGACCGAAGGAGTCACCCTGGCAGGCGCAGCAATCGAGCCCCACGGACGGTGGAGGCCCAGAGTAGTCGAGCAGATTGAAGTCAAGAACGGGACTGTGAGGGTGGGGGTTCCGGCGGCGAGCGCCTGCCTGATATTCCTGAGCTAGAGAAACTCGGATTAAGTCAAGATGTGAAAGGGCTCGACCTTAGTCGTCCCGGAAGTGCCGCAGAATGGTGGGCTTTAGCCTCTGAGGGTAGGTTCTCCGTTGCTGAAAGGACTTTTGCCGAGGGTCCCTGGAGAATTCCTGCAAGATCTTGGGTGAACAGCTTTCTTCTTAACCTTTCCGTCTGTCGCGGCCGAGCCAATAGCCTGTTATTGACCTTCGCACGGGCGTGGGAAGGTTAATAACAGGCTTCAGCAGGACGGAATGAAGGCAAACCCTGACGGGGCCTTCTACGATTCGATTTGAGTTAGTGCCGCCTAAGCCTGTGCACTTATCTCTACACAGCAGGCCATAACTCCTTATCCAACGCAGGGTACACGGAGGAATGGGGAAGTGTTAGAGTCCTAGCCTACGATGCCTTGAGCAGTTCCTGCTCTGCGCGCAGCCAGTCCTGCTCCGCGAAGCCATCCTGGTAATTGCGCTCTGCCCAATACCGCTTGGCAAGCTCTTCGATCTCTTCGCGAGAGGGCATTGCGGGCGTTACCTTCGGCGCAACTTGTGGCGCAACTGTTTCCTTCTTCGTTGCCGTTTTCTTGGGTTTAGCGGGGGTCTTCTTCTTCGTCAATGTATCTGCCATTATGATCTCCTCTGTTGGATTAGAACGAAACCACGGTAACTGCGTCCTGTTGATTCCAGCAAAGATCGCTGCGCCTGTCGAGCCGCATCGACACCAATGCCGGCGTTCCGGGATACACCATCCAAGGCTCCGCTGTAGCCGTCAACCTGCGGGGCATCGTCTTCAGGATACTAGAATTCCTGTGCGAATGCTAGCCGGGCCATGAATTGACGTATCTTGTTACTCAACATGCGATACGGGAAATGCAGAATCGGGAATAGAACCAAAAGGACAATGAAATCGAGGGGCCGCGCATTAGTGTGCCCGCAGGTAGTTGTAACCTTGAACTAAAACGCATTACCCCGGAACAAGTAGACAAGCTCGATGACTAGAATGATCACCACCGTCAGTTCCATGAAGAAGGCCCGGCTCTGATTAAACTGGTCAACCATGAAACGATAGAGTTCCTCGGCCGTGTGCACCTTCCGGGTCACAAGATCCTTGTAGTCCGGTACGCCCACCTTCGATGCGGCGAGCTTATAGAGACGGGCGGCAAACATGTCACTCAAGAACTTGATCGCGTTATCGGCATGTTCGGTAAGCTCCGCTACATCCAACAGCACGGTATGCAAGCGCGTCGCCGAACGAGCCAGCCGCCAGCGCGCCAGCGTGCCCGTCCCCTTGTCGAGCAGCGTGTAGACCCGCTCCAGCTCCTCGGTAAGCAGTTCGTCATAGTGTCGAAATTCCAGTAACTGCGAGTTGGCGTACTCCAATAACTGGATAGCTGTCTCTGCGCCCGAGGTACTGTCATAGAGAAATGCCGCGTTCCAGCCAATAACAGTCAAATCGTTGGCATAGTAGGAAATGCGCGACTGCAGCACCTCGTTGCACTCGTTTTCGGCCAGTTGTCCTGTATCTCCGCGTACCACCTGGGCGATGCGTGCTCCGTTCTGTTGGATCAACTCGGTAACCGTGGGCGTACCAGTCATCTCGCGAACATGAAAAATCAGATAATCTTCGCTGAGCCATTCCTTATAGGGCTTGATGAGTGCCGGGGCGGCGCGCTCCAGACTGGCGCGGACAATATCCTTGGCGCGTTCGGCAAAGTCGATATCCCATACCCAGCGGCTCGCCCTCTGAATCAGCTTGTTCCAGCCATCTTCAAAAGGCAGCTCGAAGACCACGCTCACTACGCCGTATTCGAAGTACCGAATCTCGCCTTGCAGCCGTTCGCCGCTCTCCAATACCAGCGGTTCCAGGGGAACCGCAACCGGCGGGCTTTTGTAGCGCACATAACCGGGCGCGGGGTGCTTCAAGCTCGGCTGTTGGACGGTGCGCGCGCTGATCAGCGCCTGCAGGCGGTCAAGCCGTATTGCCTCGCACACGTCATACTGCAGCAGCACCAGTACCGAGCCGCGCAGGATTGCATCGGATGATTGAGTTCCTGAATCGGGCATCTGAATTGATCTTACCCCTGCGCTCGGATCGATGGGTTGACGAGTCGGTTTCCGCAGCTAAGCTTCCAGGCATGGAAAAGTGACGCTTGCCTTGCCCACCTGAGCCCCCGCGTGTTTGACTTGTGGCCGAAGGCGGGTGGCACCTATGGGCTACATCCTTGCACTGGACCAGGGAACCACAAGTTCCCGCGCAATTCTGTTTGACGAGGCCGGCGCCATCGCCGCCGTGGCCCAGCATGAGTTTCAGCAGTTCTATCCTCAGGCTGGATGGGTGGAACACGATCCCACGGAGATCCTGACCAGCCAACTGGCCTGCGCGGTCGAGGCCCTGGGCCGAGCCGGGGCGCGTCCGCGCGATGTGGCCGGAATCGGCATCACCAACCAGCGGGAAACCGTGATTGTGTGGGATCGCGCCACCGGCAAGGCCATCCATCCCGCCATCGTTTGGCAGGACCGGCGCACCGCCGCGCAGTGCTCGGAGCTGGAGCAGAGTGGGGCCGGCGACGACGTGTCAAACCGCACCGGGCTGGTCCTCGATCCCTACTTCTCCGCCACCAAGATCGCGTGGATCCTCGACAACGTCCCGGGTGCACGCGCACGCGCCGAACGCGGCGAATTGGCCTTTGGAACCGTCGACAGCTGGCTCATCTGGCATCTGACCAGCGGCACCCGCCATGTCACCGACGTGACCAACGCCTCGCGAACCCTGCTCTACAACATTGTGAAGGGCGAGTGGGACACAGAGATGCTGCGCCTCTTTGGCGTCCCCGCCGGCATGTTGCCCGAGGTGGTCTGGTCAAGCCAGAAGGTGGGCGAGGTCACCACCACGCTCGGCCTGGCCGGTGTGCCCATCGCAGGCATCGCCGGAGACCAGCAGGCGGCGCTGTTCGGCCAGTTGTGCTGGACCGCCGGCGAGGCCAAGAACACCTACGGCACCGGCTGCTTTCTGCTGCAAAACATCGGCAGCGCATTTGTACGCTCGAAGCACCGGCTGATCACCACCGTGGCGGCCAGCGCCGGCCGGCGCCTGGAATACGCCCTTGAAGGCAGCATCTTCATTGGCGGAGCGGTGGTGCAGTGGCTGAGGGATAATCTGAAGCTCATCGGCTCCTCGGGGGACGTGGAAGCCTTGGCCGCCAGTGTCCCGGATGCCGGCGGAGTGGTGTTTGTGCCGGCATTTGTCGGTCTGGGCGCGCCCCATTGGGATGCGCACGCCAGCGGCATGTTGATCGGGCTGCGCCGTGACACCAAGCCCGGCCACATTGCCCGTGCGGCTCTGGAGAGCATCGCTTTCCAGGTGGCCGACGTGCTTGAAGCGGTTGAATCCGAAACCACGCCTCTGGCAGCCCTGCGCGTGGATGGCGGCGCAGCGGTGAACAACCTGCTCATGCAGTTCCAGGCCGATGTGCTGGGCGTGCCGGTGGTGCGGCCACAGGTGACGGAGACCACCGCACTGGGCGCCGCTTATTTGGCGGGTCTGGCAACAGACTTCTGGGTAGGGCCGGAAGATCTGCGCGCCAAGCGCAAAGGAGATGTACGTTTTGAGCCTGCCATGGACATGAACGAGCGAACAGAACGCCGCGGTGTCTGGCAGCGAGCAGTGTCGCGCGCCAAAAATTGGACGGAGTGAAAAGGGCAGCTTCCAGCCTTTAGCTTTTAGCTTCTAGCTAAAGGCTGGAGCCAGGGGTGCATCGAGGAGCCATGGAAGATTGAAGGTTACACGCCGGGCTAAAAGCTAACCGCTAATAGCTAGAAGCTGTCTTTCGGATCTGGAGCAAATCATGCGACGGGAAACGATGGTGCAGCAGGTGCGGGACCGGAACGCAGCCGGGACACCGTGGGATATCGCGGTCATCGGCGGCGGAGCAACCGGCATGGGCGTGGCTGTGGATGCGGCCTCGCGCGGGCTGAGCGTGGTGCTGGTCGAGGCCCACGACTTCGGCAAGGGAACCAGCAGCCGCAGCACCAAGCTGGTGCATGGCGGCGTGCGCTACTTGGAACAGGGCAACATCCCGCTGGTGATGTCGGCCCTCAAAGAGCGGGGCCTGATGCGGCAGAATGCGCCGCACCTGGTCCACGACCTGGCCTTTGTGGTGCCCAACTACTCCTGGTGGGAAGCCCCCTTCTACGGCATCGGCCTCAAGCTCTATGACCTGCTTGCCGGTAAATACGGCTTTGGCGCGTCGAAGCTGCTGAGCAAGGAGGAAACCCTGCGGCGGCTCCCGGCTCTGGAACCGGAGGCCCTTCTGGGCGGGGTGATCTACTTTGACGGCCAGTTCGACGATGCCCGCCTGCTGATTCACCTGGCCATGACCGCAGCCGATCACGGCGCCACGCTGGTGAACTACTGCCCGGCCACCGGCCTGATGCGCGATGCCGAGGGCTTTGTGAACGGCGTGCTGGCCCGCGACCGGGAGACCGGCGAGGCGCTGACTCTTCCGGCCCGCATGGTGGTGAACGCAACGGGTGTCTTCACTGACCAGGTCCGTCAGATGGCTGATCCCGCCGCCGATCCCCTGGTGGTCACCAGCCAGGGCATTCACTTGGTCTTCGACCGTTCCTTCCTGAAGGCGGAGACAGCCCTGATGGTGCCGCGGACCAGCGACGGCCGCGTTTTGTTCGTGATTCCATGGCATGGCCACGCAGTGGCCGGAACCACCGACACCCCGGTCGACGCGCCCAGCCTGGAGCCCAAGGCCTTGGACGAAGAGATCGAATTCGTGCTGGAAACCGCAGGCCGCTATCTGTCCCGGCCGCCCAGCCGCAGGGATGTGTTGGCTGTTTACGTTGGCCTGCGCCCGCTGGTCAAAGGCGAAGGCAAGACCTCGGCGCTTTCCCGGGACCACGTGATTCATGTGGACGCCTCGGGCCTGCTGACCATTACCGGCGGCAAGTGGACCACCTACCGGCACATGGCCGAGGATTGCATCGATCACGTCATCACCCTGGGACGGCTGCCGGATTTGCCCTGCGCCACACGGAATCTGCGCATCCACGGATACATGGAAAACGCCGCAAACCTGAGCAGCCTGGAAGTGTACGGCACGGATGCGGAAGCAATTCAAACCCTGGCCGCCGACCCGGTGCTGGCGGCGCAACTGCATCCGGAGGTGCCATACATCGCGGCAGAGGTTGTATGGGCCGCCCGGGCTGAGATGGCGCGCACTGTCGAGGATGTGCTGGCCCGCCACACCCGTGCGCTTTTCTTGAACGCACGCGCTGCCATGGCCATGGCCGAACCCGTGGCGCATCTCCTGGCGACCGAGTTGGGACGGGACAAGGCCTGGGTCGACGCCCAGGTCGCGGAGTTTATTACCCTAGCGCAACAGTATCGAGTACCATCGCAAAATCGGGAGCAAGAGGCTCGACCAAAGGGAGGTCAGGATGTCGGCGGCGCAATGTAGTCATATGGCAAGACTCGCCAAGAAGGTAAAGCCAAACACTAAGGGCTGCGAAGAGTGCCTGAAGACCGGCGGCACCTGGATTCATCTGCGCATGTGCCTGGAGTGCGGCCATGTGGGCTGTTGCGACTCCTCGCCAGGGCGCCACGCGCGCGCCCATTTTCATGCGGCCGACCATCCTCTGATCCAATCCGCCGAGCACGGCGAAGACTGGCGCTGGTGCTTCATCGATGAGGTTTACCTGTAGTGATTCTGCCGGCTGCGGATTGAAACTGGCTCGGTGGAAGGTGCAAACGCGCGCTGCGTCCTACTGATTGCTTGCTTGCCAAAACGGCCAAGGGCACCTTGGATGAGGCGAGACTACCTGTTCGCGCCATCATGTCTTGATTTCGACGCGCGTGCTATGCTTGGCGGCAATTCCTTTTCAAGAAAGCCACGCCGTGCCAAAGATTCGCGGATATTGCGTAGTCCCCGCAATGCTGTTGCCCTTGTTCTGCTTTACCGCCCGGGCACAGGTCGGCCACGATGCCGGTTGCACCCTGGATGTCCCTGTCTTCGCTGCGACGGCCCCCAACATCTTCACCGACCGGCAAGAGCAGGACCTGGGCGATGCGATTGCCGAGTCCATTGAGTCGGAAATGAGGATCGCGCCCCCGGCCGCCGATGACCAAATCACGCGCATCGGCGAGCGCCTTCTGGCCACACTTCCACCGACAGGGATCCACTATCGTTTCCGCATCTACGAATCGGGTGAGATCAACGGGTTTTCGACGGCGGGAGGGCGCGTTTATATCAGCCGCAAGCTGGTCGCGGCGGTGAAGAGCGAGGACGAACTGGCCGGGGTTCTGGCCCATGAGATCGGGCACGTCTCCACTCATCAGGCCGCCATTGAGTTCTCCCGCTTGCTGCGCCTCCGCCTGGGAGTGACCCAGTTGGGCGACCGGGCCGACGTCTTTGCCAAAGTCCACCAACTGTTCAGCACGCCGGCCAAGCGTGGGGAAGGAGAAGAATCGGAAGAGAAGGGCGAGATTACTGCCGACAGCATTGCGCTCGACGCCATGGTCCGCGCCGGGTACGCGGCGGAGTCGTTCCCCGCGTTCTTCAACCAGGTTTCGTTGAACAAAGGCAACACGGGCAATTGGATGTCCGACCTTTTCGGACTGACCCACGAGAACGCCAAGCGCTACCGCTCCGCCCTCAAGTTGATTGACCAGTTGCCCGCCGGATGCAAGGGACGGCAAGCGGGAGAGGGCGACGCCTTCAAGGCATGGTTGAAGATCACCCTGGATGAACGCGTAAAGACCGCTGCCGAGGGCGTTATGGGCGACAAGCCGGTGACTTTGGACCCGCCGATGCGGCCAAGCCTCTGGCGCATCCGTTTCAGCCTGGACGGCCACTCCATTCTGGCCCAGGACGACACCAGCATCACCGTCCTGGACAAGGACTCCGCCAAGGTCCTGTTCCGCATCGACGCCCCCGATGTCGAAGGCGCACAGTTTACCCCCGACTCCAAGAGCATCGCGTTCAACGACAACATGCTCCGCGTAGAGCAGTGGAGCGTGGTCACCGGAAAGCGGACCAACGTGAAGGAAATGGTGGTTCTCGAAGGCTGCCAACAGACCCTGCTTTCACCGGACGCCAAGACACTGGTCTGTGCCTACTCAGATCCTCACGGAGGGTCAGGGCGCATCGGCGTTCGCCTTCTCGACGTGGAATCTGGCAACACGTTTTTTGACAAGCCGCCGTTTGCCGAATGGATAACCATGATCGGCTCTCCGGATGGGAAATATCTGTTGCTGTCCGGGGGAAACAAGATATTGGCCTTCGATATGGCGTTGCGGCAGCCGATTTCCCTGGATGGCAAGCTGAAAGAACTTCCGTGGGAGCGAATGACCTTCATGGGATCCGGCTCGCTCTATGCTGCCGGAAAGCTCAAAGACAACGGAATGTACCAGGCCCGGGTGCTTACGTTTCCGGAGGGGCAGTTGCTCAAGGAAGGCGAGATCGGTGGACAGCAGATCGAGGGTGTCACCAAGGGGCAAAATCTAGTCATCCAGCCCTTGAAAGGCTATGCCGTGGGCATCTGGAATCCGATGCAGGGCAAAGTTCTAACGGCGGCGAAGTTCCCGGTGATGGACGCCTGGGACAACTGGATCGCCACCGAAGATGGTTCCGGCGGGGTGAGCGTGAGCCAGATTGCGCTGCCCGATGTGAAGCATGTGGCGTTGCCGCTGGAGCCATTGCCCGGTCTCAAGGCGGTGACGTTTTCCGACGATGGCAAGTACCTTGCGGTCTCATTGAAGAACCGGGCAATGATCTGGGACTTGGAGACCGGCAAGCAAGCGAAGTTGATGCGCCCTTTCCGGAGCGCCTGGATCGACGACAAGGGCCACCTGTTCGGGCAGTTCCCGAAGTACATGGGGCACGAGCCGGTCGAGATCCGCATTTCGATCAACCCCAACGAGGTTAAGGAACTCGGCAAGTTGGAGGCGGGTGCCCACCAGGTCCATGACATGGAGTACCACTGGAAACCGTCCGCCAAGGACTCGTCGTACGAGCACAATGCCACCCTGGAAGTGAAGAAGATGGACACGCAGGCCATAGTCTGGACGCGGACATTCAAGGACGACACGCCCGTATGCTGGTATGCCGACGACGATCGGATGGTGCTTGCATGGGACCTGCGGAACGATGCGGTGAAGGCTGAGATCAAGGCGCATCCCGAGTTGCGGGCGCAGGCAGGCGCCATGAAGGACCGCAAGAAGGGGTTGCTGATCGAGACAATCTCTGCCCAGACCGGGGCGCCGCTTCAACAGGTTCTGATTCCCGAGGTGGACATTTCAGGCGGGTGGGACGATTCGCGCCGGGCCAGGGTTTCAGGCCAGTTCGTCCTGGTCAACGGCGAGCACGGAAACACTGTGATTTATGGACTCAATACCGGGGTGAAGGCGGGCGAGTTCTTCGGTTACGCGTTGACCGCGGACGCACAGAGCGGCCTGATTGCCGCTACCAACCGCGAAGATGAGATTCTGCTGGTTGACGAACGAACCGGCAAGGAGGTCAACCGGTTCACCCTTGGTTCTCCCGTGCGGACCGCCAAGTTCGTGACCGGGAAAGAGAAGAGGCTGCTGGTGCTGACCGCCGATCAGGTGGTGCACAAGCTGCCGCTGCCCCAGTGAGGTTGGGTGTCCGGCCGGCAAATTCGGCGCCCGGCCGGACACGTGTTTTCGGGTAATCTCCGGCCGCTGCCGCGCTTCACTCCACCCGCAGCGCCTGCATCGGGTCGAGCCGCGCGGCGCGGCTTGCCGGCAGCCAGACGGCGAGCAGCGCTACCGCCGCAAGAATCACCGGCACCGTCACGAACACCACCGGGTCCCAGGATTTGACGCCGAACAGAAAGCTCGCAATCAACCGCGTCAACCCGAAGGCCGCGCCAATGCCCAGTACCACGCCGATAAGGGCCAGCCTCATGCCGTGCCACACCACCATGTTGCGAATGCTCGCGCGATCGGCTCCCATGGCCATGCGGATACCCATCTCCTGCGTACGTTGCTGCACGGAGTAAGCCATGAGGCCATAGATTCCGATGGACGCCAGAATCAGTGCCAGAGCGCCAAAGATGGTCAGCAGCAGCATGTTGAAGCCTTCCCGCGCGGTCGAATGCACCACGACCTCTTCCATCGGCCTGACGCGCGCCACCGGGAACCCGCCGCTGGCCAGTCGCAACTGCTCTGAAACTGCGGCGATCGCCTGGCGCGGGTCGCCATGCGTGCGCACCAGCCACATCACCGGGCCGATGCGGGCGTTCAACGCGGTCATGCCGTCGGGCACCTGGGCCTGTGGGACGATCATCAGCGAGCGCGGGTCGCGGTTCAGGCCGCCATCGCGGATGTCGCCCACCACGCCCACGATCTGGCGGGCGGGTTCCTCGAACTCCGGCCCTACCCCTTTGCCGATCACGATCTGCTGTCCGACCGGGTCTTCCTTGGGAAAGAACTCCTTGGCGAAGGCCTGGTTGATCAGCACCACACCCGGTGCCCCGGTGCTATCGCTGTCGGTAAAGTCGCGGCCACGCAGGATGGGAATCCGGAAGACACTGAAATAGCCGGGCGAGGCACTCATCCAACCCGCTCCCGGCGGCCCGTCTTTGCCAACCGCGCGGCCAACCACGGTGAAGGGCAAGCCAAAACCGTCCTCCAGGGGCAGGCAGCAGGTCGAGGCCGCCGCTTCCACCCCTGGGATTGCGTTCAGGCGGTCGCGCCCGTCGCGCGAAAGCTGGGCCACCCCCGCGGTCTTCTGATAGCGGTCCCCGGTGAGCGACATCTGCAAGGTCAGCACATTGTGCGCATTGAAGCCGGGCTGGACACCGCGCAAGGCCAGGAAGGTGCGAATGAAAAGCGCCGAGCCGATCAGAAGAACCAGCGCCACCAGCACTTCGCAAATCACCAGCAGGGAGCGGGCTTTGGTTTGGCGAAAGCCGGAGCCAGAGCGGCTGGAGCTCTCCTTTAATGAAGAGTTGAGATCGAGGCGCGAGGCAGAGATGGCGGGGAACAAGCCGAAGACGATTCCGGTGAGCACCGAAACACCCAGCGTGAAGCCCAGCACCCGCCAATCCAGCCCGACCGCGGCGCCATTTTCGCCGATGCGCGGCAGTCCCGCGGGACTCACCGCTAGGAGCGCCCGCACACCCACGAAGCCGAGAATGAGTCCCAGCACACCTCCGGTGACGGCCAGCAACACACTTTCTGTCAGCAGTTGGCGGACGATGCGAGCCCGGCCTGCGCCCAGCGCAGAGCGGATCGCGAATTCGCGCTTGCGTCCTGTGGCGCGCACCAGCAGCAGGTTGGCCACGTTGGCGCAGGCAATCAGCAGAACCATCCCGACCGCCCCTAGCAGCACCAGAAGCGACTTGCGCACATCGCTCACAATGGTGTCGCGCAGCGGTTGAACAGCGAAGCTTTGACGCGGGTTGGAGTCGGGATACGTGCGGTGGAACAGGTTCCCCGCCAACTTCATCTGCGCGTTGGCCCGCGCCAGGGTGATGCCGGGCTTCAACATACCGGCAGCCAGAAAATAGTGCCCCTGATTGGTGCTGTTGGGCTCGAATTGGAAGGGCAGCCAGATGTCGGATTCGGGGTCGGACGAGAACTCCTTACCCAACACGCCCACGATGGTGTACGGCTCGTTACCCAGCGATAGGCTGCTGCCCACCGCCCCCGGATTGCCCCCAAATTTGCGCTGCCACAGGCCGTAGCTCAGCACTACCACCTTGCCGCCGTTGGGCAGATCCTCCTTCGGCGTAAACGTGCGGCCCAGCATGACCGGTGCGCCGAACAGGCGAAAGTAGCCTTCGGTGACGTGGATGCCGTGAACCTGCTCCGGCTTGTCTCCGGTGATGTTGAAGCCGGGACCGCCGAAGTCGTAGGCTGCCACCTCCTGAAAAACACTGCTCTGCTGCTGCCAGATGTGAAACTTGGTGATGGATGCCGAGGAGTAGTTTCCCTCAGGATCGGTGGTCTGGAACTGCACGATGCGTTCGGCGTTGGGATAGGAAAGCGGCTTCAACAACACCGTGTTGACCACGGTGAAGATGGCGGTGTTGGCGCCGATGCCCAGGGCCAGCGCGGCTAGCGCGGCGAAGGTGAACCCGGGGTTCTTTACAAACATATGCAGGGAGTGCTTTATGTCATTCCAGAGGTTACCCACGCTTCGGCTCCGTTCCACTGCAGATCGTTGGAGTCTTAGACGCAAACCGTCTCCCTCCGGTTCCGTTGCGGCTTGCTCTTTCTTGGATTGTAGGAGCTTGAGCAACCTCCGCTTATACTCAAGCCAGAGTATGTCTACCCACCTGGAAAGAATCCTTACGAGCACCCGGGCGACCGTCGCCGCAAGCAAGGCGCGTGTGCCGGCAGCCGAACTGGAACTGCTGGCCGCCGCCCACCAACCACGCGGCTGGGCCGCGGCACTGCGGCGCAAGGCAGCCACAGGCCCCGCTGTAATCGCCGAGATCAAGAAGGCGTCCCCCTCGAAGGGCCTGATTCGCCCGGATTTCGAAGTGTCCCGCCTAGCCGCAAGCTACCAGGGCGGCGGCGCGGCAGTGCTCTCCGTGCTGACCGACGAGCCGTTCTTTCAAGGCAGCCTGCGCAATCTGGAACTGGCTTCGGCGGCCGTAGTGCTTCCCTGTCTGCGCAAGGACTTCATGGTGGACGAGTACCAGATCCTGGAAGCGCGCGCGCATCATGCCGATGCCATTCTGCTCATCGCCGCCGCCCTGACCGACGCCGAAATGAAGCGTTTCGCAGCAATGGCACGAGGGCTGGAGATCGATGTACTGGTAGAAGTGCATACCGGCGAGGAGCTGGACCGCGTTCTGGACACTCTGGGCAACACCGGCGCAGACGCTATCGGCGTGAACAATCGCAACCTGAAGAGTTTTGAAGTGACACTGGAAACTTCGCTGGCGCTGGTCGATCGCCTCCCTGCCGGCGTGGTGCGGGTAACGGAGAGCGGCATCTCGACTTCCGCGGAGATGGCGCAGTTGCGGACCGCGGGCTTCGACGCGTTCCTGATTGGCGAGAGCCTGATGCGGCAGCCCGATCCGGGTCAGGCGCTCGCTGCACTACTGGCGGGGGCTATGGCGGCGCAATGAACCTGTGGATCAAGGTCTGCGGTAACACGTCGCTCGAAGACGCGCGCTTGGCCATCGAATCCGGAGCCGATGCGCTGGGCTTTGTCTTTGCGCCCAGTCCGCGGCGAGTAACTGCAGAGCAGGTTGCCGCGATTGTGCCCCATCTGCCCGTTTCGGTTGAGAAGATCGGCGTTTTTGTCGATGCGGACCTGGATCGGATCCACTCCACGGTTGAAACCTGCGGACTGACGGGCGTGCAGTTGCACAGCGACGCCGGGCCGCTGTTGCCTGCGCGGCTGCGAGAGCGAATCGGGGAGCATTTGCGCATTCTGCGCGTGGTCCATTTCCAAGCCGGAGCCGCAGAGCAAATGGCCGATCGAATTGCAGAGCATTTCCGCAACCCGCACGTCCATGCGGTGCTGGTGGACTCGCGCACGGCGACGGCAGTCGGTGGAACCGGAATTGCCTTCGACTGGGCCGAGGCGCGGCGAACGGTCTTCGGGGATGGCTCGCAAAGGCTCATCGCCGCCGGGGGGCTGAATCCTGGTAACGTGGCTGAAGCCATCGCTACGCTGCGACCCTGGGGCGTGGATGTAGCGTCCGGCGTGGAAGCCGCCCCCGGACGCAAGAACCCTGACAAGGTGCGGGAGTTCGTAGCGCGGGCGCGGGCCGCGGGCCTGACCTAAACTTCTTTGGCACAGTTCGCTTGCCCGTTGAAACATTTCTGCTCCCCGTCAGGCAGAAGCGAATCGGGCCGAAAAACCGCAGCGGCGCGAAAGTTCATAACAGGATCGAGGCATAGACCACCACCACTACCCGATCTTGGCGGTAAACAGGCCGATGAGCGTCATGACCAGATAGTAGACGGCGACCAATCCGAACCATCCGGCAGCCACCCAGCCGAGGGCGCGCAAGACCCTGAGACTCAACCGATTGATGCGATGGGCCAGTGGGGTCCGGTCAGCCGGTGTTTGCCTGCGATGGGCCAGCAACCAGCCCACGAACGAAAAGCCGCAAGCGACCAGGAACATGAACAGCTGCGCGCCCACTGTGTGCATGTGCGCATTATAGGATGCGGTGCGCTCCACCTCGCCATTACCCAGGTCATGCCGTGCGAGCGACCGCACGGATGCGGTCGATGAGCAAGGGCGCCTCGCGTTTCCTCCTGGAGCCTGTTATCAACTTTCGCGGCAGCTCTCCCCGCGCTGATCCCCTTGCAAAAAAGCACGAGTATCCCCGGCCGGAGCCGGCGCTCGCAGAACCGGTTCGGCAGGCCGCATCGCCAACAGGGCGTTGGTCACGCCTTGGCCGCAAGCCGGCCCTCAGATTCTCGCTTTCAGGAAACGGTAGGCCGCTTCTTCCCGGTCGGCAATTTCGTGGAATTTCAAGGAGGCGGCTTCTATCTTTTCCTCCAGGTTTCTCTGCTTCTTGGCGTCCTTGAACATCAGGCCGATCTCGCTGAACCTGGCGGCGGATGCCCGGAACATCTCTCCGGATTTGGCAAGATCGCGATTACCCGTAATCCCCGCCTCTTCGTCGAGGAATCGGGAGTACATGTTGCGGAAGCAGCCGCCGCCTGTCCCACCGATCTCAATGAAGATGTAGAGGTTGAACAGGTTCATGCGCAGCTCGTCGTCGGTGAACAGCGTGGGCCATTTCAAGATCTGGCTCGCCGTGTGGCGCATCCCGGCTACGCCGAAATTCTTGATGGGCGGGTTGAGATGGGCATCGATAGCTTGCTCGATCGCGGGCAGAATGTCTTCCGGGCCTGGGTTGCGGAACCCGGCGAAGTCGAACTCCAGGCGCAGGTTCTTCGGCGGAAACGGCTTGAACCGCGAGTTTCTCGCCTGCCTCAACTGTGCCAGGGTAACAGTCGCATAGAAGCCCTTTTTCAGTCCGCCCGTATGCTGGTCCATGTCGGAAACCAGTACTGTATCGTGGCCATCGAAACCGCAGGCGACAAAGGCGTGGCCGCCGAAGTGGTAGTCCGCAGGAAAGTTGAACCACGGCAGCAGGCCCATGTCGCCGCCCAGCATCACTGGCTCGCGCTCGGCCAGCAGCAGCAGCAGCGATGCCTCCGCCTTGGCGGCGCTGGAGGTCGTGATCTCCCGGATTTCGACCCCGGTGCGGATACCGAGATCGTCGTAGAAGTCCTTTCCGTTGCCCCGGCCGCCAATGAAGATATAGGTTCCCTCGCCCATTTTCATCTGCCAATAGACGAATCCCATGCCCGCCCCCAGGCCGAGCAGCATGTCTTCAGAGAGCGGGTGCCCGGCATGGTGAAAGATCTTCGCCAGGGAGCATGTGATGCAGTGATAACCGTCCAGTGCGGGGCTATTTAAGAACGGTGCAATCGTAGGCTGTTCGAGCTGGGCTTTCATCGTTCGTCGAGACTTCCTTGTTGATTTCAACGTCGGCAACAGCATACGCCGAATTTGCGTTTCAGCAACCGCTTGGCGAAGGTCTCGATCTCGATCCTCAATCGTCTCGCCTGCCTTTGCGTTTCCCAGCTCTCTCAACTGCTCCCAGGTCCCAATCGTCACCCACCTCGCAGCTATACTGGGAAGATCGTCGAGCAGCACAGAGAGGAACAAGGCCATGAATACCCGGTTCGCGCGCAGAATGAGCACGGTGCGCACTTCGACCATTCGCGAGATTCTCAAGGTCACCGAACAGCCGGATATCATCTCCTTCGCCGGCGGCCTTCCCGCGCCCGAGCTCTTTCCCGTCGCCGACATCCTCGCTGCCACCGAGCGCGTTCTGACCGACAAAAGCGCCGCCGGCGGCCTCCAGTACAGCCCCACCGAGGGCTTTCCCCCGCTGCGCGAAGCGCTGGCGGCGGAGTCGCGCAAGCGCGGAATCGCCTGCACTGCCGACGATCTGCTTATCACCACCGGCTCGCAACAGCCGCTCGACCTGGCCGGCAAGGTCTTTCTCGATGCCGGGGACTGCGTCCTGACCGAGAACCCGACCTACATGGCGGCGATTCAGGCGTTTCAGACTTACGAAGTTCGCTTCGCGGCCGTGCCCACCGACGAGGGCGGACTGATCCCGGAACGGATGCCGGCTCTGATTGAGCGCGAACACCCCAAGTTCCTCTATACCATTCCTAATTTCCAGAACCCGACGGGCGTGACCCTTACTGCCGAACGCCGCCGCAAACTCTACGACATCGCCGCACACTACGGGTTGGTGATACTGGAGGACGATCCGTACGGAGCCCTGCGCTATGCAGGCGAGAAGATTGCGCCGATCAAATCGCTGGACACCGAGGGAATCGTCATCTACCTCAGCACGGTGTCCAAGACCATCGCGCCCGGGCTGCGGGTGGGTTGGGCCGTGGCTGCTGCGGAGATACTGCGCAAGCTGACCATCGCCAAGCAGGCGGCCGATCTGCATACATCGAGCCTCGATCAGCGCATCGTCCACCGCTATCTTGCCGACTTCGACACCGAAGCGCATGTGGAACTGATCCGGCGCTCGTACGGGGAGCGCTTCCGCATGATGGACGCGGCTCTGTCCGAAACCATGCCGCCGGGATTCACTTGGACGCATCCCGAAGGAGGCATGTTTCTGTGGGTGACCTGTCCTGAGGGAGTGGATACCAATGAGTTGATGCTGGAGGCGCTGCGGCGCAAGGTGCTGTTTGTGCCGGGCAGGGACTTCTTTCCCGATGCCAGCGGCTCCCGCTTCATGCGCCTGAATTTTTCCAACGCCTCCCCGGAGCAGATTCGCGAGGGAATACGGCGCCTGGCAGAGGTATGCCGGGCAGCGGTGGAGCAGCTCGTCGGTCAGCCCGGCACCTGAGGGAGAAACAACAATGCCCCCGAATCGGGCTCTTGGAGTCCTCATTCGGGGGGATCGTGCTTTTGAAGGTGAGAGCTTACTCCGCTTCCTTGGCGTTTGCGACGGCTTCGCGCGCCGGGTCGATGGCGTGGAAGCCCTCGGCCTTGGCCGCTTCAAGAAGCTGCGGCGAGGCGGAGACGAAGATGATCTCGGTGCCTTGGAACATGTCCCTGGCAACCAGGGCTGCGGCCAGTTGAAGGGTGTCGGGCCAGCGCAGGGCGGTGCGGTCAAGCAGCTGCCGAGCAGCTTCAAGTACCGCGGGATTCAGGGGCTGTTGCACCATCCGCGCCGCTTCTAACCGAAGGATGTCGAGAGCGGCATTCGCGTCCTCGGGCGAGATGCCCCCGCTGCGGGCGCGCCGCCGGACCGCCGCGTACACTTCAAGCGGTGTAGAAGCGGAGATGAGCTTCCGATTGTCTTCCACAGCCTCCATGAGGCGAATCAGGGCGTCGGTCCCCTGCTCTTGCACAAACAGTTTTGCGAAGGCCGTGGATTCAAGAAAATAACAGCTCACAGACTCCCCCGTTCCTCTTCAATGGCCTCTGCAATGGAGTCGCCGTGGACTGCAACGGGATGAAACCGCTGTGCCTCTTCCGGGATGCCGGCTTCGGCCCGGTTCAGGCGAATCGTGGTGGTGGGATAGGCCGGCGTCTTGGGGTTGGCGATCTTGCTGGTCAGCACAACACCGCGCTGAATGGCCTCGGCCAACACCGCTTGCCGGGATTCCGGTTGCTGGTTCCAACGGAATGCCTTGCGAGGAAGGAACGAATCGCGGAACCACTTCAGCGCGATAAAGGCATGACCGCCCCGTTCCGCTTCTGCGAGCGCAGCGCAAAGCTCTTTGACCCGAGCATCCAGATCGGCGGGAATAATGGCTTCCTGACCGTCCTCGTCTTCGTCTTCCACAACATGTTCCACGACCGCTCGGGGGGCGCGAACAGGCCGCGGGGCCGGCTCGCCATCGGTGCGCTCAAAATAGATACGGACTTCGTCTTCTTCCGCCGACCAGCTCTCCGCCGATGCATTGCGCCGCTTGCTGCGGCCGTTTTCACTGCACAGCTCGACAATGGCCTGATATCCCGGAGGCGCAAGAAAGCGAAGGGCTCGTGCCAAGCCAGGGTCGGAGGAAAACGCTAGTTCGTTCAAAGCTTCTTCGATAATCTCTTCTGCATCGGGAATGCTCATGTTACTTACATCTACGCTGCCAACTGCAGCTTTTGTCGATTTCATGGCTTTCGTCTCCGTAGCCGCTTTTCGTGCCCGGGTGCGCCAGTGGGCGAAACCAGTCCGGCCAAAGCCGGGTTCTGGGCCTCGATTTCAATGCGCATCAAGGGAAAACAAGCAGCGTTAGTTCTAGATTTGTGCCATCGTCCCAATTGCCGGCAAATTGTGGGGATGGCTAAACGTCTGTCAACAAATTGCGTGTGTCGATCCGACTTTTGTACTGCTGAATACGATCCTGGGGATCTTCAGAACCAATGTAAGGCGCGCGATGGTAATCTTTCGGCCCCTGATTAACCCAAGCATTGTTGCATTTTTCTCTTTTTACCCTACATGAATCGAGAAGTGCTCTAACTAGTCTCTCTCTCGGTCCAGGAGAATACAACATGAGTGTACTCGATAATGCACTTCCTCGCTGCGGCATACAGAACATGTGTGCGCTGCGTCACTTCAAGGCTATCCCCAACAGCCGGGGGTCGTTGCCGGCGATCCTTTTTGTTTTCGGCCGGTGTTCGTACAATAGGCTCATGCGCCGTTCTTTGCAGATTCTGTTGCTCGGCTTGTTAACCACAGCCGCACTGCACGCCGACGGCCCGGCTTTTGACCTGTCCGGACCGAAGGTCGATGTTCGTGTCAAGCGTGGGGAAGTCACATTGCCGATCGGCGAGACTCCCAACCTCATGCCCGGGGATCGCCTCTGGATCCATCCCGACTTTCCAGAAAATCAGGCCACGCACTTTGTTCTGGTAGTCGCCTTTCTGCGCGGATCGACCAATCAGCCACCCCCGGAGTGGTTTACCCGTGTGGAAACATGGAGCCGGGAAGCCCGGGAAGAGGGCGTGTTTGTCACCGTCCCGGCTGAAGCCCAGCAGGCCCTGCTCTTTCTGGCCCCGGAGACCGGCGGAGATTTCAGCACGCTGCGCAACGCCGTGCGCGGGCGGCCCGGAGCCTTTGTACGCGCTACCCAGGATCTGCAGGCCGCGAGTTGGGATCGCATGCGCCTGGATGCCTACCTCACCGAAGTCAAGCTGACCTCGCAGTCCGACCCAAAGCTGCTCAAGGAGCGCGCCGAGCTGGCCGCCCGTAGCCTGGGAATCCGCGTCGAACAGCAGTGCTTTGATAAGCCCACAGACCAGCAGGCCCCCTGCCTGGTGCAGCATACCGACGGCCTGGTACTGGACGATGCCAATGCGCAATCGCTGGTGGCGCAGTTGGCCAGCGGATCCACCATCGACCTGATGAACCAGATCATCTACTCCCCCATGGGCGGGTCCGGCGCCCTGAGCCCCTATGTCGGCGCCATTGTCGACACGGCAAAGATTCTCTCCTCCATGCATACGGCGCATTTCCAATACATTCCCGCATTGGCTTTGCCGGCCAAGGATACCCTGAACCTGCGCTTGAACATGCCGCCCTCGTTCCGCGATCCCAAGTCGGTGGTCGTGGTGGCGCTGCCGCCTATGGGCGCCACCAAGCCGCCGCCGCTGCGTCCGGTCAACGCTCCGGACAGCCTTTGTTCGCAGAAATCGGGCTTGGTGCTGCAGGCGGAGGGAGCTCCTCTGGTGTTCGCCACCCAACTGACCCACGACCTCACGCTGCATATCGACGCAAAAGGCGGCCCGATCGAACTGCCCCTCAAAGTCGATTCGGCGCAAGGCGGGCTCGTGTTGGCGGGCCCCATGCCGACGCTCCCAGGCGGCGATTTGACCGCCACGGTGAGAGGGAAGTGGGGTTTTGACGACTGGGAGGGTCCGCGCTTTCATCTGCGGGCGCCCGAGGCCGGCCAGTGGAATCTTGCCGCCGGCGATCAGTCGGCACTGATCGTGGGCCGCGACGACTTGATTCACCTTGAAGGCAAGAGCTCCTTGTGCGTTGAGCGCGTCGAAGAGCGCCTGGGAAACGGCAACTCTTTCAAACTGAACTGGAAGTCCTCCAAGCCGGAAACGATGGAGATCGCGGTTCCCATGAAGGACGCGGCGCCGGGGCCCGTCTTCCTGGATATCTATCAAGCCGGTCTGGCCAAACCAGACACCTTGCCGCTGCAAGCCTACGCCGAGGCGGCTTCGCTCGACCGCCTGACCCTGAGCGTCGGGGATGCCGATGCGCTGCTGAAAGGCAACCGGCTCGATACCGTGGCAAAGGTGGAGTTGGAGAAGATTACCTGGACTCCGGCCACACTGAGCCGCGTTGAAGGCTACGATCTGTTGAAGCTGAACGCCCTGGCGCCCACCACCTCGCTGGAACCGGGCAAAGAGTATGTGGCAAAGGTAGAACTCCGCGACGGACGCCATCTGAAGGTCCAGGTGACCGTGGCCCCGCCCCGTCCCCAGGTCGTGCTCTTGAACAAAGGAACGCAGGAGAACGACTCCGCCACGGTGGCATCGCCCGTGCACCTGGGTAGCCCGGACGATCTGCCCTTGGGCGAAAAGATGGTGTTCTTTCTCAAGTCCACCGTACCGGCCAACTTTCCCCGCGATGAGAAGGTGGAAGTGGCCGCGGTCGATGGCAGCTTCCGCACCGAGCTGACCATGGCCGACGGCAGCCTGATGCTGGAAGACGCCAAAACGGCGATCGGGACGGTCGAGCCGCTGGTCCGTTTCGGCGCCTCGGCCTTTGGCCCCGTCCAGGCGCGCGCACTTGCGGCCAACGGAGAAGCCGGCGACTGGCTGCCGCTGGGAACCCTGGTGCGACTGCCCGGCTTCAAGGAACTGCACTGCTCGCGCGTTGTCACAAAGCCCTGCACTTTAACCGGGTCAAACCTGTTTCTTGCCTTATCCGTGGCGCCCACGCCGGATTTCGAAAACTCCACCGATGTTCCGTCGGAGTTCACCGGAACCCAACTGAGCGTCCCTCATCCCAACAACGGGATTCTGTACTTGAAGCTGCGCGACGACCCTTCGACCACCCAGACCTTGACCCTGCCGATTCTGCTGACCGCGCGCAATGACCAGATTCCGGGCTCGGAGAATGCCGCGCAGGACGCCCAGTCGGCCACCCAGGCCGAGAGCCGGAGCGCCTCCCAGATTGCTGTACCGCCTGCTGCAGAGCAAGGCCAGGCCCGGTAGCTCCGGGTCTGACGTTTACGGCGAGTCTCGCCATCCGCGAACCAACAACTAACCGCGACCGGCCGTCCTCCGATAGCTTGCCGTGTCCCGAACCCGCCGCCTCTTCCGCGAATGCAGGAATGC
Source organism: uncultured Occallatibacter sp. (assembly GCA_964560845.1). Taxonomy (GTDB): domain Bacteria; phylum Acidobacteriota; class Terriglobia; order Terriglobales; family Acidobacteriaceae; genus Telmatobacter. Next base: position 26,809 of record CAZLMY010000014.1, read on the forward strand.
CCCGGCAGACTGGCAGTCCGCCGGGGTCAGTCGAAAGGGAATCACAAACCATCTGCCGCGGATGCAGCAGCGGGCACAGCCTAGTTGAAAAAGGCCTTGTTCTTCTCTGCGAAGTCAGCCTTGTCCGCAGGCAGATCGTCGACCGGGTAGATCGCGTTCTGGGCGCAGATGTCGGCGCAGTTTCCGCAATCGATGCATTCATCCGGGTTGATGAAAACCTGGGAAACGGTCCCGGCTTTCGGATCGTCCACGGTGGGTGCGATGGCTGCGGTGGCGCACTCGGCTACGCAGACAAAATCCTTGGTACAGGCATCCGTAACAACATAAGGCATGAGAGTTGCTCCTTGGGGTGGGGCGTCCTGGTTGGAATACGCCCTGCATCTTGAAGCTATCCAGTCTTGGCCCCACATCACGGTGACTCGAATCACACTACGGGAAGAATCTCCCTGATTACGGTACGGCATCAATCTCAACCGAGCGTTCACGGCGCATTGATGCTGCATTTGCGGTGCATCGGTGACCATGAGAACATGATCACCGATCTCCTTTGCTCCCTGATCGTGCGGGCATATGCCAGCTGGAACTGGAAATGCGCCCTCCTCAGTGCTTCCGCCCGGTCCACGGTGTACCTGGTGGCAACCGCTCGCAGTGGCCTCAAGGGCAGCTTGGCCGTGGTCTTGGTAGAGATGGCCTATGTGGCCCTGACCGCCGGGATTTATGCCGGAATGCAGCAGAGGGCGTTGGGGTTTCGCTCCCGGCTGTGGGGCGATCTGACGGTGGTTGTCGCCGTTCCAGGCCTGGCCCAGCTTCTGGATTGGGCCTGCCACCAGGCAACGGGCGCATCCGTCACGGGCAAGGCCACGCTGGCGGTCTGTGGATTCACGCTGCTTTCCGCCCTGTTTCACCTGCACGTGATGCGGCGTGGCGCTTTCTTGACGGGCCGGCAAGGGCGCTCGCTGCTCAACGACTTCCGCAGCATGCCTCGCCTGACGTTCGGATTTGTTGTGGCTCCGCTTGCCTGGATCTCGACGCTCATTTCGTTGCAAGGCAGGAACCCAGGCGCTGCCCCGCAGGAACCGCGCCGGATCGCAGCTTGACTCGGTTCCAGTGACCGGAGCGGTCCCCGCCCGTTGGTCAAACATCCACGCCGGCGACGCCGCTCGACTCCATCCATGACTGCCTCAGCCATAACAGGCCCATACCGGCTTTCCCGACCCTCGCGGAACGAAACCTGTCCCGGCCAAGACCCCGCTAAATTGCAAACTCGCGATGACCCCGAAGCGGCCGCTAACTTGCTTAATTCATTTCAACAAAGATCGCTCTTATGCGGATGGAATATGTTCCGATTGCCCCAACTGGATCCTGTTTCCATTGAATGGCGCAGCAGCAAAAAGCGAAGTGAGGCGGGGCCTCACTTCGCTTCAAGTTTCATGGGTAGCCTATGGATTGGAACCCTGGTTGCGCTTCTAGAAGATGCGCACCCGGAGCCCGGTGCTGACACCGAGGGTGGTCAGGTTGCCCGAGCCCTGACCGAACTGGGGCCAGGACTGGTATTCGGCATTCGCAACTCGTAGGGTAATGCGGTGAGTCAAGCGGTAATCGATCCCGCCGCCCCCGACCACTACCAGGTAACTACCCGTGGTGGGACCGTTGGGAAATGGAAAGGGAAAATCGAATTCGCCGAGTCCCGCCATAGCCTTGAGATAGGGTTGAAACCGGCCCACGTTGAAGTGATAGCGAGGCCCTACCGTGTATAGCGAAGCGTGCAGGCCTTCGGTCTGATGGTATTGGATGAATTGCGCTTCGCCTTCAAATCCCATTCGACGCCTGGTGTCTACATCTACAAATCCGGTAACGCCAAGCATCTGGCGTTCCCCATATTGAAGATAGTAGCCCGAAGCTGTTGCCCCGGCCGACACAGACAAGCCGCCGGCATCCGCCGAAGGCACCACCTGACCGAAGGCCGGGCACGTCAAGTTAAGGCAGACTGCGACCGCAACCAAGACCAGCGAAAGAGCGGCCGATCCACCCCAGCGACGATTGCTGCTCGCTGGGGATCCGACTTTTGCGCGTTCCCGATTCACGAAACCATGGAAGCTCTTCATAACTCTCCTGCGGCGTTTCTCATGATTCCGCCTGCTAGTTGACTGTCAACGTCACTGGCACGGTTTGGTCGACATTGTTGGAACCGCTCGCGGTTACATAGAAGGTGTATGTCCCCGTTGCGATGGTGCTGTTGCTGAGGCCGCCGCAACTGGTTGCCAGCATGACCGCACCGGAAAGCAGAAGCAGCAGGACAGACGTAAAGACCGCGTGCCGTTTACGGAAGCGCCAGAGCACAAGACCGAAGAAGGCGCCGATGGGCAGGAACAAGCCCGCCAGCGACGTGCTTCCAGTGCGGGGTTGGGCGTTCATCGATTTCTGTCCACCGGTCAGAGGTGAGCCGGTGTCGATGTCCAACTGGGCGGTAGCTTGCCCAGAGGCTGCCAGTGCCAGGCTGGCCGGGGTGAACATGCAGGTGACGCCTATCGGCATACCGGAGCAGCCCAGACTGATGCCCTTGTCGCTATAGCCGTTCAACGAACTGAGAGTCACGGTCTGTGTCTGATATCCGCCGGCTTTGATGGTGGGGGCTGGGATCGCGAGAGACAGCGAGAAATTGGGGGCTGTGCCGCTAACGTTCACCCCGACTTGGTTGGATTGAGCGGATGGCGCATGAATGCCATCCGTCGGGCTGTAGACCGCGGTGAAGGTGGCTGTGAAGGCGGCGCCTCCAGGCAGGCTGGGCGGCCAGGTGGCAACCCCGCTGGCATTGACGGGCTGCGGGCCTGAGCTGATGGCGCCGCTGGTGAAGGTCACTGTGCCTCCCGGGATGAGCCCCGGAGGTCCGTCGGTCCCAACCACGACGGCGACAAGAAGAATTGCCGGATCGCCCGCAGTGGGAGTGGTGGCACTAAGGTAGATCGAGGTTGGAACCGGCTTGATCACCAGGCCCACCGAGGCAGAGGGAAGAGCGGTGTAGTTGCCGCTGGCGTCGGTCCAGGTTGCCGTGATGGAATCCCCGCCGGCGTTCGCTGTAACTGGCAGAGGGGGCGTGTTGTATGTGGTGGTAGCCGCGCTGCCAACAATCGGTGCAGTGGTAATCGGCGAGCCGCCATTGTTGAACGTCACCGTCCCTGCTGGACCCTGAACGCCGGTGGCAATGGGCACTCCGCTCAAGTTCGCTGAGAATGTGATCGGATCGCCGTAAACTACGGCGGGAAGCGGGCCGAGTGTCAGGGTGAGCGGGGCCGGGTTCACCGTGAGTTGGGCGGTCTGCGTAATGGGGCTGAAATCGGTCGTGTCACTGGGTGTGAAAACCACCGAAAGCGTGTGCGGCCCTGCACCCAGGATGGTGCCGGAGTTAGGGGTATACGCAAAGCTTCCCGGGATCGAGATCTGCGTCCCTTCAACCGATGCCGAGGCATTCAACTGTGCACTGGTGCTGAGCGGCGTGCCATAGGTGATCGGCGCCAACGGCCCCCAACTGACCGCCAGGGCGACCGAGTTCACCACCTGTACCAAAGTCGCGGATACCGGGCTGGCCTGGCAATTCGGATCGCCTGCGTAGGTAGCCGTCATGTTGTGGGACCCGACATGGAGCGTCGTAGTGGTGTACTGACCGGCGCCCTTCGGGTTCAGAGTGATCGTTTGCAGATTGTTCGATCCGTCAAGGAGAGTGACTTGGCCCGTGGGGACCGCCGTCCCTCCGGTGGGCGTAACTACCACGGTGAATGTGACCGGATCGCCATAGTTTGTGGGCGTTCCCGACGACGTAACAACTGTGATGGTGGGTGCGATTACGTCCTGGGAGAGGACCGCGGAGGTACTGGGACTGATCAGCGTGGAATTTGCAGTGCTGGGAGTATAGACGGCAGTGATGCTGTTGACGCCCTGTTGGAGCTGCGCCGGCGTGGTAGCCAAAGTGGCGATGCCTCCAACGCCTGCGGGCGCCGTTCCCAGAATGACTGTCCCGTCGTAGAAGGTGACAATGCCGCTGTTGTCTGTCGGGGTTGTGCCGGTGGTGCTGACAGTCGCGGTAAAGGTAACACTTGCGGCGATCGGCGATGGGCTTGCGGGGCTGGCAACCAAGACGGTCTTCGTGGTTTCAACCACGGGAATTACGGTCTGTTGAATCGCATTGGAAGTGCCCGAAAGGTGCAATGGGTCGTTGGCAATGTTATAGACCGCGGTAATCGTGTGCTGCCCAATGGCCAGGGTGGTGGTGGTGAATGTGGCTACCGCGACGGTGTTCTGTCCACTCGCGGTAGAAGTTCCCACTGCAACAACCGGCCCCAAAGCTGTCGTCCCATCGAAAAAGGAGACTGTGCCTGTGAGATTGCCTGTACCTTGATTGGTTGAAACGGTTGCGGTAAAAGTCACCGAGTTTCCGAATGTCGATTGGTACTGTACGGTTTGTCCGGGCGGAGTTGCCGGACTCGAGGAGACCAGACTCACCGATGTCGAGTTGCTAGGTGATGCCGTTCCGACGATATCGACGGACAGGGGCGAATTCGACCCCGCGACGGCCGCTTCAGTTTGGTCGGTAACCTGAAGCATGGACGACTCCGATGTGTTTGCGCCAAGCGTAGGGACGGTTGGCGGCGCCAGAGGAGCAAATTTGAAACTCAGGTCGCACTGAGCATCGACGTTGAGCGAAAGAGCCGTGGCACAGGCGGTGTAAGCCGCGGCTGGCGTGACGAGCACGGCATTGGCTGGAGGGGAAATGAAATTGACACCGGTGAGAGTGAGTGTGTCGGTACCGTCGTTTTCGACCAATTGGTCAATGGGCTTGGTAGATTGAGATCCTTGGCGAACCGCCCCTTGGCCCGTGAAGTCGAGACCGGCCACATTGCCCTGAATCTCTCGGATCATGTTGAAAAAGGTGTCGGCTACAAAGATATTGCCATTTCCATCCTGGGAAAGTCCGTTTGGCTTGTCCAACGAGGTAGCTGTCATCGTGAAGCCTTGCGACAATGTCCCGATGACATCCTCGTTGAACTGAGCCGCGGTACTGATCAGCCCGGTTGCTGCGCTCACCTTGCGAACGGCCTGGTTTTCTGTGTCCGAAATGTAGACATTTCCGGCGGGATCGACGAGGACGCCCACAGGGGACGACAGTCCGACAGCGGTGGCGGCAACGGCGGGCGTGTCGCCCGGATAAACCACACTGCCGTTTCCAGCGAAGGTGGTGATTATGTTGCTGGTATTCACCTTGCGGATCACGTTGTTCAACGTGTCGGGGATGTACATGTTGCCGGCCAGGTCGAAGGCCACCGCGTTGGGATTGTCGAGCAAAGCAGAGGTTGCGGGCCCTCCGTCACCGGAGTAACCTTCGCCCGTTCCCGCTGCGCCCGTCCACGCGACCCCCGCCACGGTGGTGATCATGCCGGTGGCGGCGTTCACCTCGCGGACAATGTTGTTATAGGTGTCGGCAATAAAGAGATTCCCGTTCCTGTCGACGGTGATGCCTTGAGGATTGGACAGCTCCGCAGAAGTTGCGGCAACATTGTTCCCGAGGCTGCCGGGCGTTCCGTTCCCCACTACGGTAGTGATGATCCCGGTAGCGGCGTTCACCTCGCGAATGCGATTGTTGCCGGAGTCGGCGATGTAGAGGTTTCCCGCGCCGTCGAAAGACACGCCAGTGGGACTGGCCAGGGTTGCGCTCGTGGCTGGAATGTTATCTCCGTTATAGGAGCCCGTTTCCGAGGGGCCGCTGCCGGCGACGGTTGTGATATTGCCGGCCGTGCAAGCCGTGCCCTGAAGGGTCGTGCTGGTAGGACTCGAACAGACCAAGCGAACCCGTTCGTTGAGCGTATCCGCAATGTACATATTCCCAAGGCCATCGAAGGCCACACTGGCTGGGAGGTACAATTCGGAGCTGGTGGCCGGGAAATTGTCGTGCACCCCGTCCTTATAGCCCCCGTCCCCGGCCACGACAATGAAGTTTCCTTTGGCCAGCACCCCGAGTCCGCCTTTGCCTGTGCCGGAAAGATAAGCGTTGGCCAAGACATTGTTACTGCCATCCTCCAGCACCACTGCACCGAGGCGGGGTCCTGGGACCGTTGGGTCGAACGTCACAGAAACCGTGCAAGTGCCGCCAACCGCGAGCAGTTTACCCGCAACACAGGTGCCAGCCCCTGAGCCGGCAGCAAAGTCGAGATTCTTGGCTCCTGTCGTGAGGACGTTGACCGTTTGAATCGTGCCTGCTGCCTGCGCGGTCACCGTGACCAGTTGCGCTGTGGAGGCCACTTGGACCGGTTGCAGGCCAAAGTTGGTAGCCTGCGCGAGCGCACCCGAGGTGGCCAGCAGCAGGGTGGCGAAAACCAGCATCCAGCAGCGGCCGTGTTCAAGTGCCGTTTGCAGCAGCGCTGCAAACTCTGCGGGATTGCTTTTCGAATGTTGGGAAACCCCGGGATCCTGCACTGTTACCGATGCAGTTAGAGGTTTGAGAACGATACTTCCCTGGCTATTCTTGCGGGCCATCCGGGCTGCGATGCGGCTCATGTAGACAACTCCATGCAATGTTCGGGGCGTTCTGGCTGCTTACGGTTGGCTTATCGGCCGCCGCGCCTCAGAGCGTGAGCACGCTCGCGTGCATGAGAGCGCCCGGTCAAGGGTGCTGCCGGTCCAATATCGGCGATCGCGATTCTTCGCAACCGTCGCATCTTCATTTCCAAGGCCAACAAGACTGCCTAATTTGCCGGCAGTTCAGCATTCACGGTTTTTCTGCGGTCTGGGGCTCCGGTAGTCCATTGAGGCGGACAACTGCCTCGTGATTTCCTGCACATACCTGGAAAGTCCCATTAGAGGTCTTGGAACACCAAACGGCCTGTGATTTAGATCACTCGTAAAGCCCCGCGACAACTGGATGGCGGGTTTGCTATCGGGAGCCAGCACGCGGAGTATAGCGTCAGGGCGATGTGGAAATTGATAGCACTTTCCGGTCATCTCGCATGATGTCCTTTACAATACGCAGCCTGTAAGAACGCCAGGTTACGCCGGTTCAACAATTTGAGCCCCGAATTACAGGCCAGCCGCCAATGGAGTCGCTGCCCACAAAGTTGCACGGTTCGGAATCTTGGCTCCAATCATAACTCTCTTGATCGGGCTGAGGTGGGATCTGGTTTGTGGCTATGTATATTAGTGTCTAATCTTGCGGGCAGCCTATTTCGGGAATGATGCGGTGCATCTGCAGTGCATTTATCAAGGGGGGAGAGCCCTGGCTTTCGTTCCCGCAAACGGTGGCGCCCCTCCGGCAGGCTTTCTTTTCAGAAGCCGGCGGAGGGGCGCCAGAATGCGACGGCAGCTTTTGGCGCTATTGAAGGTCGATAACCGCTCCCTTGCCTTCGTCGAGAATGTTAAAGCCGATACTCTGAGGCTGCCGGTCGACGTGCGGGGCAACCGGCTTCTGATTGAGCAGCATCTTTCCCTGCTTCGGGGTGAATCCGTATACCACCAAGGAGATTTCCTTCCACCAGGCCGGGTAAGTTCCTTCGTGGGCGCCGATCTCCACGTGCAGTCCCTCCGCGCTCCGCCGACAGCTGAACTTCATCCGCAGATAGGCCCCCTTCTCAAAGGCATAGGATTTGCCGTCGTCCTGGTAGAGCGCCCCCGCACAAGACTCTCCGGCATATATGCGCAGAGTGAGCGGCCCGCGAGGGGTCTCGTTGGTGCTTTGGACGAGCGGCGCGACAGGCAAGATCGATCCCGCGCGGACGAACACCGGGAGCTTGGCCAGTTCCGGCGTGACTTGCACCGAAACAGGCACATTCTGGTCTGGGCCCGCCGGAGCGCCACCCTTCTGAGGCGTGGGAGCATGAGGACGAGGGATCCTGGCCCCGGACCAAAAATCGTACCAATCCGTAGAAGGCAGCTCAACCGTGTACGCATCCCGCTCGTCTGGGAACGGAGCCGGAGCAATCAGCAGATTGGCCCCAAGCATGAATTCCGCCGCCGCGTTGACGTCGATGTCGAGCGGGTGACGATCCGGCGTTGCATCCGGAAACTCCAGAAATAGCGGCCGCATCATCGGCATCCCGGTCCGGGATGCTTCCTCGGCCAAGGTATACAGATAGGGCATGAGCCGGTAGCGCGTTTCGATGAAGTGACGACGGACGGCCTCTTGTTCCGGGCCCCCAACCCACGGCTCCTGATCGCCGCTTCCCTTTTCGGTGTGGTCCCGGTCAATGGGCTGAAACGCGGCCACTTCAAGCCATTTGGTGAGTAACTCCGGTGTCGGCGTTCCGGCATAGCCGCCCACATCTGCGCCGCTGAAAGCAAAGCCGCTCAGACCCAGATTTTCAAGCATGGGCGTAGCCAGGCGCAGGTGGTTCCAACTGCTGCTGTTATCGCCGGTCCAGGTGGCGGCGTAGCGTTGCCCTCCCGCGTACGAGGCTCTGGTCAGCACAAAGGGGCGTGAGTCGGGATCGAGGGCTTTGAGGCCCTCGAAGGTGGCGCGCGAGTTCTCCATGCCATAAAGGTCGTGGATTTCCGCGTGGGTTGCTGTGCGGCTCTTGAAACCCGGCTCGTCGATGCGGTGAACGACATTCTCCGGCATGGTCTTGGTGGGCGAGTCGAAGACCGACGGCTCGTTCATGTCGTTCCAGAAACCGGCTATCCCATCGTGGACAAAATCGCGATAGAGCGTGCCCCACCAGGCACGGGTCTGCTGCCGGGTAAAGTCGGGAAACACCGACTGGCCCGGCCACACTTTGCCGCTGAATAACGACCCGTCGGGGTTCTTTACGAAATGATCGCCCGCGGCGCCGCTGTCGTAGGGTGCGTAATGTTGACCGGGCAGATTCGCTATATGCAGATCGGTGATGGCGACAACGTGGAAGTTCTCCACCTTGAGTTTCGCCACCATTCCGGGTAAGTCGGGAAAGGTCTCGGTGTTGACGGTGAAGGGGCGATTGCGGTCTTGATAGTCGATGTCCAGATAAAGGGCATCGGCAGGAATCTTGTCTGCCCGGAGCCGCCCGGCAACCTCGATAACGCGCGCCTGGGACATGTAGCTGTAACGCGACTGTTGAAACCCCAATGTCCACAGCGCCGGCATGGGCGGAGTTCCCGTAAGCCAGGCATAGGTTTCAACCACTTGTTTCGGCGTAGGCCCGTAGAAAACGTAGTAATCCAGTGGTCCGGCGGCAGCGCCAAAGGAATAGATTCCCGCAGTCTCCTTGCCGAAGTCGAAGCTCGAGCGCCAGGTATTGTCCATCAGCAGACCTACAGCCTTGCCTGCGCGAAAGGCCATGAAGTAGGGAATGCTCTTGTAGACCGGGTCGGTGGACTCCTGGAATCGATACGCATCTGTATTCCAGAGCGTAAATGCCTCGTCGCGCCTGTCGAGCGGGCCGGTCTTGTCGCCCAATCCAAAATAATGCTCGTCGGCCGGCATCGTTTTGTAGACACGAAATTGACCGCCGTCAAACCGGATGGGACGGGCATCCTGCTGCAGGATCTTGCCGGCCAGGTCGCGCACAGTGAGCAGGCGTGACAGCTTGTCGACTTCAACCACCAACGCGTGGGTGCGAAAGCCGAAACGATCGCCGCTCGTCTGGCTCTCAACGGCTACGGAACTTTGGCGCGCGCTCGGCAGCACGGCCCAGGACGCGTCTTCCGGCCAAGCGTTGCCGCGGGCTACGGTGACGCGCAATACGTCATCGCGCAAGGCCACGATTCGCTCGTGGAGATTGCCGGCCTGCACTTCGATTCCATTGGGCAGAGCGGTAGCGATGGCGGGATTGTTCGGAGCGGCCGAAGTCGATCCTGCCTGCGCCCGCGCATTTCGCAATCCCGGGTGCACAAGGGTTGCAGCGACCAGGAAGGCCACTGTGAGAAAACGATGAGAATGCATGCTGACTCCTGAATGACTTATTCAAAACGAATCATGGTTGAACGGGCCCGCGGATTACGCGCCTTGTGGGATTGCTTAGTTCATGCCGGCTTCAAGGGACGATAGATCTGAATCCTCGATCGCTCGCACACCCCGGTCACGACGTTGCTTTTTGATCGTCTCCATCTGCGCTAGGGCTTCGGCCGCCGCCTTGCTGTCGCCGCGTTGGCGATACAAGCGCGCGAGCAGGTAGTGTAATGACCCATCCTCATCGCTGGAAACTCCCATTTTGAATTCTTCGATTGCTTTTTCTGTTCGGCCCGTTTCCGCATAAACTCTGCCAAAGAGCGCATGGACGTGGGCTAAAACTTGCGGCTTGGCCTTCAGGCTCCTTTCAAGATAGGGTTCGGCTTCGGAAAGGTGGTTTTGCGCCACCAGGCCTTCTGCCATGACCAGGTTGATCTCCGGATCGTCCGGGGCCTGGGCAAGGCCGCGCTTGGCGGTTGCCACGCTCATTTCAAAGCTGTTGTTACTCAGATACGCCGACGCCAGCCCGAGCAGGGCGCCGGAATCGTGCGGGGACAAGGACAGAGCCTTGCTATATTCCGCCTGCGCATCGTCGAACCGCTCGCGCTGACGATAGATATCGCCCAAAAGGATATGACTTCTGGATGAATTCGGCTCCAGCTCTTCGAAATTCGCCAACGCTTCAAATGCCAACCGTTCGTGGGCTTGAATTGACCAATACAATGCCGCGTCCGAGTGCGGCTCCAGGATGGCTAGCACGGCGGCCGTGTTCGACGATCGTTGGAAGTCTCCGGTAAAGAAGGCGCAAGCGGCGAGCAGGCTGAGTTTATCCGCGCGCCCTGCGACAGACCCGGATTCGAGACTGTCGGCACAACGTTGAAAATGGCCTGACCTGTAGGACTCTTCTGCGGAGCCGGTGGCAACCGCAAGGAGCGGCGAAGCAGTATCGCCCGCGGTCGCCGTGCTTTCCGGTGCCGCCATCGTCGGGTTCAATCCAGCCAGCAGGGTGCGGTACAAATCCAACCGCGGCTCACCGGTTCTTGAAAAAAGAAAGGCCAGGAATGCGTTGGCTCGCTCCCAGGACAAGCCTTCGAATAGAACGGCTGCATTTGATCGAACAAAACCGTGGTCGCGATTCCATAATTCGGTCAACTGAGCCACTGCGTGTTCGTTATCTCCAGCGCCGATGGATATTTGCGCCTGGCCAAGAAGCGTCAGCCCGCACCCTGGATTCTCCACGATCTCTGCATTGAATTCCTCTCCGGCCATCGCGGGATCGCGCTGCCTGAGCAGCGAGAAGCCCAGTTCCGCACGCATGCACGGGGGCGGCTGAGGGGAGAGAAGGACCTCCCGGTAGATGGTTGCGGCTTCACGATACCTGCCCTGTTTCTGCAGCGATTCGGCAAAGAGCGCTTTCGCAAATGGGGAGCTTTCGCCTTCGGACGCCATCTTGCGCGCATCCTTTTCTACCTGGTCGAGATGTGCAATGCCGAGCGCGAACCAGGCAGAACTGAGCTTTGGGTTCAGAGCCGTGGCACGAGTCAGTTCCCGGGCTGCCAACGAGAGGTCGCCGGCGGAAATGTAGGCCCGGCCAAGAGCCAACGCCGGTTGCGGATCGGCCTTGTCGATCTTCTCTGCCTTGAGAAGAAACGGAATCGCCTGTTGCGCTTTGTTTGTGCGCAAATAATCCAGTCCGAGGAACAGGTTGGGCACAAATAAGGACGGATTCAAATGGGTCGCCTGTTGGAAGCTGAGAATCGCCGCGGCAATGTCTCCGGCCTGATGTTGCATGAGTCCGAGATTGGCCCAAAGTTCAGGGATGTCGGACCGAAGCCTGACAGCCTGCCTATAACTGGCGGCAGCCGCGGCATAGTCGCCTGCGGCCTGCGCCTTCTGAGCGGCGCCCAGAAGCGCTTCGAATTTTGCAGCCGGCTGTTGCTGGCCAACCCCGAAAACGGGGCTGGCCAGAAGCAACAGAATTGCGATTTTGAAGCAGTTGATCACGAGCGATTACCAGTAGAACTTTCCCGCCATCTGGATGGTTCTGGATGGGAAGGCGCTGGTGATTTGTCCAAAGCTGCTGGCGCACGATGAGCTGGCATTGGGATCGCAGCCGGAATAGCTGGTTCCGGAAGGCGAATAGAAGTTGGGATGGTTGAAGGTGTTGAACAGTTCAGCCCGGAACTGGATGCGCATGGATTCCTTGAAGGCCCAGTTCTTGTCCAGCGACGTGTCCCAATTCTGATAGCGCGGGCCACGCAGATTGGAGAAGTAACGAGGGGTGTTGCCCCAGGTGCCGTATGGAGCAAATGAGAATGCTCCGGTATTGAACCATTCCTTCAGGCTCGGATTGGAAACATGCAGGTTCCCAGAGTAGTTGGGTCGTGGATTGCCGCCGTAGGAGGCAATGTCGTTGCCGGAGATGGCGATTGGAATCCCTTGCTTGAAAGCGATGATCTGGGAAAGTTCCCAGCCACCAATGAGCGAATCGCTAAGCCGATTCATGCCGGATCCAAACGTTTTGCCTCTCCCTACCGGGATTTGATAAACGTAATTGGCCACCAGCGCCTGCGGAACATCTCCGCCGTCCACGCTCTTCTCGGCTGCCAGGTTGTAGTTGTTGGCCGGTGCGCTGTTTCCGTTGTAGCTCCAGGAGTTGTTGCCCTCGACATTGTCCAGGAACTTGGAGTAGGTGTACGAAACAAGTGTGGTCAGGCCCCGGCTTACACGATGGTTGTAGTTCACCTGCAGGGCGTTGTAATCGGAGAAGCCCAGGGGCGCGTCGTTTTCCTGCACGTAGCAGTACTGCGGATACGGCGACAGCAGGTGCGATTCGGTGATCGTGGGTTGATCCAGGCCGCAGGAGCTGGACTTGATCACACCGTAGAAGGGGTTGGCAACCTGAGCATTCAGCGCCGCTGTCCCCATCGAGAGGTATTGAGGATTCAACTGATCGTGGCTGATGTACGAGGTGATCATGCGCGTACCGCGGTTGCCCACATAGTTCACGTCGATCTGATCGTTGGGGGTAATGGCATACTGCACGCCCAGCAGCCACTGCTGCACATAAGGCGAGCTGCGGACCCGGTAGTTGCTCGCCGCATTGTTGCCCAGCTGTTGATATTCGCCCAACGAATTGCCGGTGATGGCGTTATAGCCGTAGGGCCAGGGGTTGCTGGTGGTCACGGCCGGGTTCGGCGTTATGCCGCCGTCCAGGCTGGTCGAAATGCCGGTTGATGCGGAGAAGCCGTCGGAATCCACTTCGAAGCAGCAGGTCATCGCCGGCGGGAAGAAGATTCCGTAGCCACCGTGAATCACCGCGTTGGGGCGCACTTGGTAAGAGAATCCAAGACGGGGCGCCATGTTGTTGTAGTTCGGGTTATAGGAGTCGCGATTGCCCACGCCCAGGAATTGCAGCGCACCCAGGTAAGGCTTACCCACAGAGTAACTGACGGGGTTTAGTTCGTTGGGATTGAAGACCGATCCCACGTTATGGCGATAGGTGGTCGGCGTCTGCACTTCATAGCGGAAGCCGAGATTCAAGGTGAACTTCTGCGTCGGCTTCCAGTCGTCCTGGATGTAACCGCCCAGATAGTGCGACGCAACGGCGGGATTATAAGTGGTTCCGGTTGAACCGCCGCTGAGCACGCCGAGCAGCAACTGGGCCACACCGTTACCGCTGGCCACGCCCGATGCGCTTTGAGGGTCGGGTCCGGAAGTGAATCCACCGTTGAATTGCATGGAAGTCTGGTAGAAGTTTGCCTGGTCGTCTTCCAGTTCGACGCCCGTGAATCCGAAGTTGATGGTGTGTTTGCCGGCCAGCTTGATCAAGTCAACCGCAACGCTGCCGACGGGACCGTGGTTGGTGACGGTTTCGTTGGTAAGCGGACCGAGGGGCGACTGGCCTGCCACCGAGACAATCGGGAATTCCGGGCTGTTCTGAAACACGTAGCCAGGGAGGCCGATCGTAGAGGTGTCGAACCCTCTGGACTGGTTGGTGGAGGTTTCATGCCAGATCTGCACGCCGCTGGTGACGTTCATGGTGAAGGTCGGGCTGAAAACCTCGCTCAAGCCCGCAGCCATCCCCCAGCGATTGTTGGGGCGCGCATTGCCCGGGCCTGCAGGGTCGGAACCCCAGTCGTTGGCCGTGCCGGTCTTGAATTCCTTCTTGTAGGAGTAGCGGAAATAGGCGCGGGTCGCATCGCTGAAATTGTGGTCGACGCGGATCAGGTACTCGTTGGAGTTGGCCGGGGCGCTGCCCGATGCGAACAAGTTATTGGTGAGACCGGGGCCGCTAGGCGTCGGATAGTAGCTGAGCAACTTGGCCCCGACGGCATCCGGAACGTAGCCGGGTAGGTTGGCCAGAATGTTCCCCGGGATCGGATCGCGAATGATGCCGGTCTTGTTGGCGGTTAGGCCGGTCTTGGCATCGACTGCCCCTGCGGTGATGGCCCGCGCGCTGCGGGGATCGTAAATCTGCCCGATCAAAATGGGGCGCCCCAAGCCGTCCTTGTTGCCTGTGGCAGCGCCCAGGATCTCGGAAAAATCGCCGCTGCGGAACTTGGCGTCAGGAACGGTGTAGGTGTCGGCGGTGGGCGTGGACAGGGTGAGGTGCTCAAAGAGGCCGAAGAGGAAGGTCTTCTCGGTCTGCTTGTAAATTCCAGGAATGTAGAGTGGGCCGCTGGCCGAGAAGCCGGTCTGGTTACGGCTCAGGCTCTGCTTGGGCGTGCCGTTGTGGTCACTGAACCACAGGTTCGCGTCAAGCGCATCGTTGCGATAGAACTCGTACCCGGAGCCGTGGAAGCGGTTGCTGCCCGACTTGGTGACCACGTTCACAACGTTCCCCGTGCTCCATCCGTATTGCGCGGTGAAGGAGTTGTTCTGAACCTTGAACTCCTGAACCGCATCGACGGAGGGAACAAAAATGACGGCGCCCCACTCCGGATCCGTATCCCAGGAGCCGTCCAGCATATAGGCCGAGGTTCCAAAGAAGCCTCCGGCGAAGTTAAGGAACGAGATATCCTGATCGGCATCGTCGGTGCTCGGACCGCCGCCGCCCAGCAGCATCTGGCCTTCCGACGAGTTGCTCACCGAGGAGTTGAGCGTGGCCAGGCCGTAGACGTTGCGCATGTTCAAAGGGAGTTCGACGAGTTGCTTGGCAGCAATATCGGCAGCCACGTTGGCATTATCGGTATTGAGGTTCGAGGCATCCGAGGTTACTGTAACCGACTGTGTTTCGACGCCAATTGTCAGCGCAATGTTTTGCGTAGCGGACTGGCCTGCGTTGAGCACGATCCCGTTCTGGGTGTAGGACTCAAAGCCCTTGGCCTTCACGATCAGGGTGTAGGTGGATGCAGGCAGTTGGCTGAACGAGTACCGCCCGCCGGCGTCGGCAATAAAGCTGCGGTTGATGCCCTTCTCAGCGCTCGAGAGCGTCGCCGATGCCTTGGGCAACACGGCTCCCGAAGGATCTGTCACCACTCCGGAGAGGGTTGCTGTTGTGGTTGCGAGTTGCGCGTTGATCCATGGAGCACTGCCTGCCAATAAAGCAAGCAGGATCGCGACTCCACTCCAGGACCACAGGTTTTTCGGTTTCTTGTTGCATCTTGTTTTCACTGTAAAGCCTCCATCGCTGGTAACTCCCCGCACTTCCGGGCTGCAAAGTGGTGCTTGCTTTCCTCTGCTGCTGAAATGCGTGGCTTGTAAACCGCTCCCTTTGTAGCCGTCCGCTGAAACGGTTGATAAGGTCCTTACGGCATGGGGCCGGCAGGTCTTAACGGCAATGGAGGAGGAGTCTTATCCGGAAAAGACGCCGCATAAGCCATGTAACCGCAATAACTTATGGATCCAGATAGATCGATCGGGACGAACGATTCAGGCAGCGGTATAATCGCTGGGGCCAGGGGGCGCTCTCAATTTTGGTAGCCGCGCAGACAGAAGAGCACGCAACAGTGAGCGAAGCGGACCGGATTTCGATCAACGAGCAGTTGAGCCGGCTACTGGCGAATCCTTACTTCAGCCACAGCAAACGGTTCCCGGCCTTCTTGCGCTTCGTAGTGGAACAAACCCTCGCCGGGGAAGCCGACAACATCAAGGAGCGGACTCTAGGCGTTGAGATCTTCGGCCGGGGAGCGGACTACGACACGGCCGCGGATCCCATCGTGCGCGTGACCGCCGCCGAAATCCGCAAGCGCGTGGCCCAGTATTACCAGGATCCGGCTCATGCCAATGAAATAAGGATCAGCCTGCCCTCCGGCTCCTACATTCCAAAGTTCCACTGGCCTGCTGCCGCAAACGATCGGGGCTTGAAGGAGATGGACCCGGGCGTTGAGGGTGTGCAGGCCGGTTCCGCCCAGCGAACGGCCCACCCGCTCAAGACTCGTCGCCATTCTTCGCTCGTGCTGCTGCTGACCTGCATCTTTGCGGGCCTTCTGTCCGTAGGCGGGCTGCTGCTGTGGCAAGCGATGCATCGCTCGGCCCTGGACTTCTTCTGGGGGCCGATTCTACATACGCCTGACCCTGTCCTGGTATGCGTGGCCGACCAAACCGATTACCCCGGCATGTCTTTACGCGACGCCGCGGATCCGACCCACGAGATCTTCCAAAAGAGACAGCCGAAAGATAACCTGACCACCGTCGTCATCGACGATCTGGGAGCCATTGCCAACGTGGCCGGGCTGCTGCAATCGCATGGCAAGCATTACTCCCTCAAGGGCGAAGGTGTGACCAATCTGGCCGACCTGCGCAATGGGCCGACTATTTTCGTCGGCGCCTTCGACAATGCCTGGACGCTGCGATTGACCAAGCCTCTGCGCTTCCATTTTTCAAACGATGCGGCGATGACGCAATTCGGAATCGTGGACAGCATCGCGCCCGCAAACCCGCGCTGGGTGGTGAACCGAGCTGAGCAAGTGTCCGTCAACAACTATCGGGACTATGCGATCGTGGCTCGTTTCACCGACACCAATACTGGGAAGTTGACCGTGATCGTCGCCGGAATCGCGCGCGGCGGCACCATTGCGGCTGGCGAGTTTCTCACAGACCCGGTCAACCTCGCCGAGTTGCAGCGGATTGCACTTGACGGCGGAGACAAGAAGAACATGGAAGTGGTGCTGAGCACCCAGATTATCGACGGCGAGCCCGGCTCTCCCCGTCTTGAAGCCTCTTACTTCTGGTAGCGGCGAGGTGACCTACTCGTAGCGCAACGCCTCCACCGGCTGAACCTGCGTCGCGGCCCGCGCCGGCAACAGGGTTGCCGCCAAGGCCACCAACCCCAGAACCAGCACAACCGCCAGATAGGTCGCCGGGTCGCGCGGCTGCACGTTGAATAGCAGGCCTTTGAGCAGTTGCGCCGAAGCAAGCGCTGCTCCCAGACCTGCCAACCCACCGAATACGATCAGCCGAAGCCCTTGGCCGGCAATCAGGCGCAAGATATTCCAGCGGGTGGCGCCCAGCGCCATGCGCACCCCAATCTCCTGGGTGCGCTGGGCGGCGATGTACGCAATAACTCCATAAAGCCCAATGAGCGCCATCAGCAAACCGCAAAATGCGAAGAAGCCCACCAGAGCCGTCTCGAAACGAGGGCGGTCTGCGAGTTTGCCCACGGATTTTGTAAGAGTCTCGATTTCCACCGGAGCGGTCGCGTCAAGCTGCGCAATCTGTCCGCGAATCCACGGAGCCACGACCGAAGCCGGCAGCGCGGTTTCAACCAGCATCACCGTGTGGTTGCTCCAATCTTCCGGACCGCTGTGCCGCAACGTGTAGTACTCGGGATCGTCCTGCCCGGCCAGCCCTCCGTTCTTCACATTTCCAGCGATGCCGACCACCGTGAACACCGGACCCTTCAAGGCAAAGTAAGGCATGTACGTCGCGATCTGGATATGTTGTCCAATGGCGTCGCCTTCGGGAAACAGGCGGCTCGCGAGCAGTTTGCTCAGGATCATCGAATTGGCGCCGGAACGCCGGTCTTCTTCTGCAAAGCCCTGTCCCTGCAGAATGGGAATCCGAAGAATGTGAAAGTAGCTGGGAGTCACGGCGCGCACAATCACCGTTCCTCCCACACCGGCTGCCGGGCGCGGCCTGCCGACGACAAACAAGTCCGGATAGCGCACTCCACCATGCCAGCTATTGGAGTCCGGAGGAATGGAGTCGCTCATCGCCACTGCGGTAACTCCAGGCAAGCGTCGCAGGGCTGCCTCGGCGCGCAGATGGAAGTCGAGAAACGCCTGCCCATTGTTGTACCGCGCCCAGGTCAGGGGTATATGCACCGTGAGCACGTTTTGCGTTTGCATGCCGAGGCTCTGCTGCTCAAGGTTCCAGAAACTCCTCACCAACAGGCTGGCGCCCGACAGCAATACCACGGTTATGGCGATCTGTGCGCCTACCAGGATGCGGCGAACCAGAGCGCTCCCCCCCGACCGCGCCGAGCGTGCCGCCAGAGCCGTGGGCCGCGGCTTCTGCAGCGCCGGGAGTATTCCAAACAATGCGGCGCAGACGAGCGTCAAAAGCAAGGTGAACCAGCCGATCCGCAAGTCGAGCCGCGCTTGCGCCATCAACGGGATACCGGTTGGCGCGATTGCAATGAAGGTGCGCAGCAGAATCTCGGCCACGGCAAACCCCGCACCCGCCCCCGCAACCGCCAACAGTAGCGCCTCCGTGAGCGTTTGCCTTATCAACCTGCCGCGCGTCGCCCCCAGCGCCGAACGTACTGCCAGTTCGCGTTCCCTCGCCGCACCTCGTGCGGAAAACAGGCTGGCCACGTTGGCGCAGGCAATCAGCAGCACCGCAAACACCGCGCCCAGCAGCACCCATGCCGCCCGGTAAGCCTCCTGCATTTGCCGATCGCGAATGGAACGAACCTGCAGATGAAACTCGGAACGAAACTGGGCCGGAATCCACTGCTGCGTGTGCAGGTAGAGCGGCTCCATCTGCTGCTGCGCTTGCGCAACCGAAATACCGGGCTTGAGCCGCGCAAAGGCCCACATGGGGTAGCCTATGCCTGAATTCACCGTATGCTGCGCGGCTACGTCCATGGCCGCAGGCGTCACAACGTCCGTGGCCTGCAGCCGCGGCATTTCAAAGTCCTTGGGAAGCACCCCGACAACCCGAAACAGGTGTCCGTCGAGATTGATTGAAGTGTTCAACACCCCCGGATCGCGGTTGTAACGACTGAGCCAGAGACCATCGGTGAGCAGCGCGACCTTGGGGCCGTTCGGCAGGTCCTCTTCCGGAAGGAAGTTGCGACCCAGAATCGGAGAAATACCCAGCGTCGAAAGAAAATTCTGCGCCACCTGCGCACAATGCAGGTGAACCGGATTGGCCTCGGTCAGATTGCACTCGCTCACGCCTTGCTCGAAGGTCACGGACTCGAATGGCTTCTGATTGTCCCGCCACTCATAGAAGAATCCGCCCAGGGTGAACTCCTGACGCTCCAGCGATTGCACCAGGCCGAATGACACCAGCCGGTCGTCGTGCGCGTAGGGCAGCGGCCGGAACAGAATTCGATCCACCACACTGAACACCGCCGTAGTGGCCCCGATGCCCAGAGCCAGGGTGGCGATCACGGCAAGGGTGAAGACCGGGCTGCGTTTGAACCCGCGCAGCGCATAACGCACATCCTGCGCGAGCGTGCCCAGCCACCAGCCGGGGCGTTGCTCATGGCATTGCTCCCGCGTGCGCTCCACGCCGCCGAATTCGATGAGGGCCTGTCGCCGCGCTTCAGTCGCCGTCATGCCCAGGGCCATGTGGGCGGCTGTGGATTGCTCCAAGTGGAATTGGAGTTCTTCGTCCAGAATCTCGTGTTGGCGGCGCGAAAACAGGAAGCGTGCCAGAAACTTCAGCCGGGTGAGCCATTCGTTCATCATGCCTGCGCCTCCGGAACCCGCCCCAGAACCAGCGCTATCGCAGAAGAGAACCGCTCCCACGTCTCCAGTTCCGTCTCCAGTTGTTTGCGGCCGGTCGCGGTCAGGGAATAAAACTTGGCCCGCCGGTTGTTGTCGGAGTTGCCCCAGTCGGCCTCGATCCACCCCTTGTATTCAAGCCTGTGCAAGGCCGGGTAGAGCGACCCTTGGCCCACCTGCAACACCTCTTTCGAGATCTGTTGAATGCGCTGTGCCACACCCCATCCATGCATGGGTCCCAGCGCCAGCGTTTGCAAAATGAGCAGATCCAGAGTTCCTTGCAACAGGTCGGTTGACGGCGGCATGACACTCCCCTCGATGTTCGACAACAGCATGAACCGCGCTTCTGTCGATTGTCAAGGGGTGTGAGCTGGAATCGGCGTGGGAAGCCTGCATTTGAAGTGGAGTTGCCCGCTTGAAGGGCTCGATTGACGGCCAAAAGAGCCGGTTGCGAGTCGTTAGTAAATTGATTTACTATGCGCTTGCCGTTGAATCGAGGAGGCTCAGGAAGCATCCCGTTCAGATTCAACCAGCGCGGAGATGCAGCATGCGATTAGGTAAGGCAATTGTTCCCACAGCGTTCTTTCTCTTGGCAGGACTGGCGATTTCAGGTTGCGGGTCAGGATCGGGATCGGGAGGCGGCACCACCACGACGACTCCCACCACGCCAACCATCACATGGGCCACACCCGCCGCCATTTCCTACGGCACGGCCTTGAGCGCAACCCAACTCGATGCCGCCGCGAGTGTGCCCGGCACCTTTACGTATACCCCGGCGGTTGGCACGATCCTGACCGCAGGAGCGCAGAAGCTGTCAGTGAGCTTTGCGCCCACCGATAGCACCGATTACACCACCGCAACCGCCAGCGTAACTCTGACCGTGAACCAGGTGACGCCGGTTATTACATGGGCGACACCGACGCCCGTTGTGACTGGAACGGTGTTGGGCTCGACACAACTCGACGCCTCCGCCAATGTCCCCGGAGCTTTTGTCTATTCCCCCGCCGCCGGCACCGTACTGGCCACGGGATCGACGATCCTTTCGACGACCTTCACGCCTACGGACACGACGGACTACGCTTCGACCACGGCCTCGGTCACACTGCTTGTTACCTCCGCGGCCAGCGCCGCCATGGTGGATTTCGGAACCAGCGAGCAGACCATCCGCGGATTCGGCGCCTCGGAAGCCTGGGCCGGAACGACGATGCCCAGCCCCGAGGTCTCGACTTTGTTTGGTACATCCAACGGCGATCTCGGCCTCAGCATTCTGCGTTTGCGCATCGCACCCACGACTTGGACGCCGTCAACCCAAACAGCGGACACAACCGCCTGGACCACGGAATTGAGCAACGGCAAAGCCGCGCAGGCCTTGGGCGCCACGATCTTTGCTTCTCCCTGGAGCCCGCCAGCCTCCATGAAGACCAACAGCAGCACAAACGAAGGCAGTCTCAGCGCCAGCAGCTATGCCGATTACGCCGCCTATCTGGAGGCTTACGTCAACTACGCCACCAACCAGGGCGTGAACCTCTACGCCATCTCCATGCAAAATGAGCCCGATTGGAATCCATGCGATCCAAGCGGCACCGACGAGGGACCAAACGGCAAGGACTGCTATGAATCTTGCCTCTGGACGGCAGCCCAGATGGATGCCTGGGTGGCGGGCTACAGCTCGGTACTGACCACCAAATTGATCATGCCGGAGTCGTTCTACTTCAGCCCCGCCATGTCCGACCCTGCGCTCAATGACAGCGCGGCCGCCAAGAACATTTCGATTGTCGGTGGACACCTATATGGGGCCGCGCCCTACTTCTACGCAAATGCCGTGAACAAGGGCAAGGATGTATGGATGACCGAGCATTACCTGAGTGCGATTTCCAATGGACCCGTGACGTCGATGGCCGACGCCTTGGCCGCGGCGCAAGAGATTCACACTTCGATGACCGTGGCCCAGTACAACGCCTATGTCTGGTGGTGGGCAGCCAACGATTCGGCTACGGGGGTTGCGACCGGGTTGATCGACACCAACAACAATCCCACCTATTTCGGCTACGCCTTGGCGCAGTACGCGCGCTTTGTGCGGCCGGGTTATCTCCGAGTCAGTGCCACGGCGACCCCGGCCACGGGAGTTTCCCTTTCCGCCTACAAAGGCGGCGGACACTTCGTGATTGTGGTCATCAACTCCAATGCCAGCCCCGTCTCATTGCCCATCGACATCCAGAATCAGACCGTCAATTCCATGACGCCCTATCAGACCACGGCCAGCGGCGGCGTGACTGCCTTGAGCCCCATCAGCGTGTCGGGAGACGCCTTCACAACCACGCTTCCTGCGCAAAGCATCACCACATTTGTTCAATAGGCAAGACTCTACCGGAAACTGCGAAAGACAAAGCTGCCAACCATGTCGACTAGACACAGTTGGCAGCTTTGCGTTGGAGCGATTGTCGGCCAAAAGGAAAGACCGACTTATTCGGGAAGGCCGCAACCCGGTAGAATGGCCGTGCAGCGCGAATTCGGAGCGATATGACAGGCATTGAACATCCTCTCCGCGGAAAAGAGACCAAGATCTTCGATCCGGCAGATTCCGTTTCAGGCGACGGCACGGAAGTTCTCGATGCCAGCGTGGTCGGCCGTGGCGATCGATGGTGGATGTATCTGGCCGGGCAGCCAGGAGGAAATGGCCCTACACAGATATTCAGCGCTTCTCTAGAGGTCGGCGCACGCCTCTCGCCGCACGGTTGGAACCTCACCCGGGACAATGCTGGCCAATTAGCGCCTCTTGCTGAACACAGCGTAAGTCGCCCCTGGGACGGCAATGGCGGGCGACACTGCCCATCGTATGGAAGAGGATGGGACCCGCACAAGCTCAAATGGGTGGAGCGAATCTACTACGCGGGAGCCCAGGAAAATCTGTGGGGTCCGTATACAATCGGTTTCTTGGAATGGGACGGGAAGGCGTGGATTGAACAGCCCGGACCTGTGTTCGTTGCCAACGAAGAGTGGGAACTCGGAAGCGTGTACGAGCCGAACCTCATCTATCACGGCGGCAAATGGAAGATGTGGTATGTGGCGGGGTCGAACTACGAAAACCACCTGGTGCAAGGCTACGCTGAGAGCGAGGATGGGATAACTGGCTGGAGCACACACACCGTCTTCGCCTTGCCCGAGATGAAGATGTTCGATTTCTGCGTCCGTGAGCGAGCCGGCTCCTTCGACGCCATCTTTGCCCGCGTTTGGGTCGGAGAAGGCAGCGCGCCTCCCGAAACTGGATTGTGGTGGTGCCGGGCTGCGAAGCCGTCAGGAATCCTGAGCGATTGGAGCCGGCCGGTCCAGATCGTGACTGCAGAAGATCGCGGATGGCACAGTGGTCCGTGGAAGCCCTCCTTTCAGTTCGATGAGGAGAATGGAAATCACGCATTCGTCTTCTTCGACGGGCTCTACCGAACCAGCGATCCAGGGCCATTTCCCTTCGCTTTTACGCTGGGGTGCCTTGAAGTCGAACTCCCGCTTGCTGAAGTGAAGTCGTAGATTCTCGCCTACTCCGATTTCGAAAACCCGTATCCCAATCGCAGAAAAGCTCAATCGGAACCTCGGCGATTTCGCTCGAACTAGAGGCGAAGGCGGTTGCCTATGCTTGACGCCGCAAGCCGGGTGCGACTACAGTTCTCCACACCAAGCTGTCTAGGGATAGAGCGCATGGCAAAAAACGATCTGCAGGGAACGCTCGATCTGCTGGTGCTGAAAACTCTGGCCCACGCCGGTTCGCTTCACGGCTACGGAATCGTGCTGCACATTCAACGCGCCTCCGACGCGATGCTGCGCGTGGAAGAAGGCTCGCTGTATCCGGCCCTGCACCGCATGGAGCAGAGCGGCTGGATTGCCGCCGAATGGGCCCTGACCGAGACCAATCGCAAGGCCAAATACTACCAACTCACTGCGGCTGGCCGTCGCCAGCTGCAACAGGCCGAGGAGAGCTTCGACCAGCTGGTGAAGGGCGTCCTTGCTGTTTTACGGTTTACCTGAATCCCCGCACGACTTGCCTTGAGGGAGGAATTTCATGGCCATCTTCCGCCGTATCATGAACATGTTTCGCCGCTCCCGCGTGGATCGCGAGATCGAAGCCGAATTGCAGGCTCACCTGGCTTTGCGGATCGACGATAACCTGGCGGCGGGCATGCCTGCCGCCGAAGCCCGCCGCGACGCGCTGCTTCGTTTCGGCAATCCCACCTTGACGAGGGAGAAGGTTGCTGCCGTGGACGCAAACCTGGGGTTCGGCAGCCTTTGGCGCAACGTGCATTTTGCGCTGCGCCAGTTGCGCCGCTCGCCCGGCTTCGCTCTGACTGCCGTTTTGGCGCTGGCCCTGGGCATTGGCCCCACAGTGGCCATCTTCAGTATCATCTGGGCCACCTTCCTGGCTCCGCTGCCTTATCCCAAGGCAGACCAGCTCGTCGTGGTGTGGTCCCTTTACAAGGGCGAGCGCAACCCGGTTCGCGCAGAAGATTACGCCCAGTATGCGGCGCAATGCAGATCGTTTCAGCGGTTCGATTTCATCTCCTGGCTGCCCCACCACCTCACAAATCCCGACCACACGGAGGACGAGACAACCGGCAGCGGTGTATCGCCAGGCTTCTATACCAGGCAATTCGGCGTTCAGATGGCGCTGGGCCGCGATTTTCTGCCCGACGAAGGAGCGCCCGGCAACAATCGCATGGTGATTCTGACCCACCGCCTTTGGGCCGAGCGGTATCGCTCCGATCCCACCATTCTGGGCAAATCGATCCTCGTGGATGACGAACCGTATTCCGTAGTCGGCGTCCTTCAACCCATTCCAACCGATCGCAACGGTGCCCATTTCATCGTCCCTGTTCTTTACCGGCCGGGGGTGCACTACGACGACATGGGGAACGCCTTTGGCCGTCTCAAGCCAGGAACTACTCTGGCCAAGGCTCAGGCCGAGCTGGCGGTCATCGATCGCAGACTTGCCTCGCAGCGCAGTGGCCAAGGCGATGCGAGCTCCTGGGCCATCAGCGTCGAGCAGCTCAAGAACGACTGGCTCGATCACAAGCTGCAGCGCAATCTCTGGCTGCTCCTGGCCTCGGTCGGACTGGTTCTGTTGATTGCCTGCGCCAATGTTGCCAACCTGCTGTTGGCGCGTGGTTCGTCGCGCAAACAGGAGCTGGCCCTGCGCTCGGCGCTGGGAGCCACCAGGGTTCAGATTCTGGTGCAACTGCTCACGGAAAGCCTCACGCTGGCGGTTCTGGGCGGAGCCATCGGCGTCGCCATGGGTTGGACGATCATGAAGCTGAGCATGGCCATTCTGCCGTTACAGAAGATGACGGCAGAGGCCGAAGTTGGCCTGAACCTCCCCGTGCTCTTTTTCGCCATCGTGGTTACCTTGCTGGCGGGCATTCTGTTCGGATGTGCTCCCGGTTGGCAGGCGGCGCGCCTGAACCTCAGCGACACCTTGAAACAGGGTTCGCGCTCTACGGGAGGCAAGGGACGCACACCCATCCAATCCGTACTTGTGACCGTGGAAATCGCGCTGGCGCTGATTTTGTTGTCGGGCGCGGGAATGGCGCTGCACAGCTTCTGGAATCTGAGCAGGATCGACCTAGGCTTCAGGGTCGACCGGGTGCTCACAGCAGGGTTGAGACCCCGTATCAGAACTCCGCAAGGTGCCAAGCCATCGTATTTGCCACCCGAACAAACCATCGTGAAGCAACACCAACTCCTGGACCGCCTGCGCGCGGTGCCAGGAGTAACCGAGGCCGCATTGACCACCGGCATCCCCCTGGAGGGCTACGACACTTTTCCCTTTAGTGTCGCTGGCCAGCCCTTCGACAAATCGCATCCTCCCGTAGCCGACTTCGAGGCTGTCACACCAAGCTACTTCAACGCACTCGGCATTCGCCTGGTTCGAGGCCGGTTCCTCTCGGAGAACGATACGTTGGGCACACCGCGTGTGGTCATGGTCAACGAGACGTTTGTCCGGCGTTACCTTGCCAGCATCGATCCGCTTACCCAGCGGCTGACCTTGCCGCGCATGACTCCTGAAAATATGCAGAATGCTCCTCAGGCGGAGTTTCAGATCGTTGGCGTCTTTCACGATGTGCTGGACAACGAGCACCTGACCGGCGCAGTGCAGCCGGAGATGTATATCTCGTTGTGGCAAGCCGGATGGCCGTGGGTCGCTATGGCCGTGCATACCTCAGTGGACCCCGCGGTTGTTGCCGACGGCTTGCGCAGCGCCGTGGCGTCGGCCGCGCCTGACCTGGCCATCGGCAACCTGCAGATCATGCGTCAAGTGGTCAACGACCTGGAAACCGGCGATCGCTTTGGCATGGTCCTGTTTGGCGGATTCGCTGCGGTCGCATTGCTGCTGGCTGCGGTGGGAATCTACGGTGTGATGGCTTTCGCGGTAGCCCAGCGTACCCACGAGATCGGCGTGCGCATGGCGTTGGGCGCGCGCCGCCGCGAAGTAGTGGTGCTCATCGTCCAAGGGGGAATGCGCCTGGCGCTTGTGGGCATCGGCATCGGCCTGGCCGGAGCTTACGGGCTGGGGCGGCTGATGCACACCACGCTTTACGGCGTCGAAGCCGCCGATGCAGCGAGCCTGGGCGCGGTTGCTGCTTTGCTGTTTGGAGTCGCGATGCTTGCCTGCTGGATACCGGCCCGCCGCTCTGCTGCCATCGACCCTATGCTGGCGCTGCGCAACGAATAGCCCTCAAAAAGGATGGACACGGATTGAGACTTCAATCCGTGTCCGGGGCTTTCTGGTTCCGCCACGGGCGCCTACTTGCTGGCTGTCTTCTTTACCTGGACCTTGGCCGCGGACGCGGTATCGGCCATGGCCTGGTCAATCAACTGATAGAGCTTGCTGCGATCCACCACTTCCACAAACGGCGCGCCTTTGCTGTTGGCCGTCACTACCCAGATAGTGGGGGTGTGCTCGATGCCGATGCGCTGGCCCAGCGCGTAGTCCGCCTTGACCGCGGCGGCCAGGTTGCCTTGAGGATCTATGGCGAAGGGCAGGCCGATCGAATGGCTTTGCGCAAATCTCTGTGTGAACTGACTCAGGTCGGAAGGGCTGGTAATCGACGCCTGATTGGCGAACACCTCGTCGCGGTACTCGTCGCCGAGCGCCTTGCTCCTGGTGTCGAACCACCGGGCATTGACAGCGGCGTTGAAGCTCCATGCGTGGAACGGCAATGGAAAGTCGTGACGGAGCCACGGAATATGGTACTTGGCCGCAGCTTCTTTCAGGAGCGGGTTGGCGCGGCCGCAATCGGGGCATTCCAGGTCCTCGAATTCCACAATGGCTACGCGTGCGCCAGCGGGCGGCTTAAGGGCTGAAGGGTCGTGCACCTGCGTTCCCGGCGGAGGAGCGCCAAACTGGGCGTGGGTTCTGGCGGCCGCGATCACGACAAGCGCAGCCACGGCGATGGCCACAAAACGGCCTATGCGGTGGGGGCGAGCAGAAAAAGAATGGGCGACGGAAGAGAAGCAATGCATGGCAGTTAGACGGCTCCCTCAGCTTCATTGTAACGGTTGAGGTGCAGAAGAGTTGCGTGCTATTGCCGGTCGCGGCGCCGGGCAGCCATCCATTGCCGCCATTTGTAGTCGGCAACAAAGGAGGCAATAACGAAAAGAACAGCGAGGACGCCAAGGAAGATCTTCATAAGAGCCTGGGAATAGGGGATATAGCGATTCCAGAATGACTGCACCCAGGAACCGCAGCGTTCAAGTCGACGCGACCCCAAGGAGCGGCGACCCTGCTCGATGCAAGATAGGGCACACCTATTCTGGAATCGCTCTGGGGGTTAGCAGCGGCGCCCAGCTTTCGAAGTCGAAAGCTGGGCGCATGTTTGAGTTCGAGAACCAACATCCCCAGTCTAACGCCCGGCCACCAGCACGGTGAAGCTGCCGGGAACAATCGTTGGACGAGGCCGCGGGGTGGCGGGAGTCGGTGCGGGCGTCGGGCCATACTCGGCGGCGACCAGGTAAATGCGATCGGCCTCCGAGTCATAGGCCATGGTGCGGGCGCTGCGCTGGGTGGGCAGGTTTTGGATGGTGGGATAGCCGGGAGCGCCGGCGTCGACCACCGACAGAATCCCCTCACCGCAGGAGGCAAACACCAGCTTGTGAGCCGCATTCCAGCCGGCCGCGTCGGGAGATCTCGGTGAAGAAAAACCATTCACCGGCGATGGAAGTTTCGCAAAACTACCTAAAGGGACACTGAAGATCGAGAGAAAGACCTGTAGGGGACCGATGCATTACCCTCTTAGTTAATCCGACAGGATCTGGCTTTTGTTGAGCGCCGGTTTGAGCTCCGGGTTTTTCCGCCTTTGCGATAGAGACAAATCGCAAAGAAGGGGCGCGGGGGTTGGGTGGAAGCAAAAAAAGCGGAAAGCCTGGATCGTTGGAGAGACATTCGGGGGCTTGACGCCCAGGGGACATCGATTTGCGCATTGTTCTATCGAACATCGGAACCTTCGGGGACATTAATCCTCTCATCGCCATTGCCCTGGAATTGAAGCGGCGCGGGCATGCGCCGGTCATGGCCGTGCCGGCAGTCTTCGGGCCCAAGATCGTGCCGCTCGGGCTGGAATTCCATGCCGTGCGCCCGGACATCGACCCCAAGAACACGCTGATGGCGGAGATGATCTACGACGTGCGCAAAGGCACGGAACGCGGATTGCGGGAGTTTCTCTTTCCTGTGCTGCGGCAGACGTACAGCGACCTTCTGGATGCCGCAACCAAGCCGGAACGCGCCGACTTGCTGCTGCTGGGAGAGTTGAACTACGCCGGGCCCCTGGTGGCCGAGGTGACGGGGATTCCATGGGCAAGCTACGTGCTGGCGCCGCTTTCGTTCTTCTCGGCATTCGATCCGCCGGTTCTGCCCATGTATCCCCGCCTGGCACGGGCCGACAAAACGGTACCGGGGATGGGCCGGGCAATCAAGCGGCTGGCTCGGTTTGTGAGCCGCAAGTGGCCCCAGCCGATCTACGACCTGCGCAGCGAACTCGGTTTGCCCAAGGGCGCGAATCCCCTCTTCGACGCCAAGCACTCGCCCCATCTGGTGCTGGCGTTGTTTTCGCCGCTGCTGGGCACCGCCCAGAAAGACTGGCCGGAGCACGCCAGGATCACAGGGTTCTGCTTTTACGACTCGGACGCGGGCAACGCCGCTCTCCCTGAGAATCTGGAGAAGTTTCTAGCCGCTGGGCCCGCTCCGATTGTGTTTACGCTGGGTTCGGCGGCGGTGCTGGCGGCGGGACGGTTCTACGAGTTTTCCGCCAAGGCAGCCCTCAAGCTCGGCGTCCGTGCGGTGCTGCTGATTGGCTCGGACGCGCGAAACCGGCCAGCACAGGAGCTGCCCGAAAGCATCTGCGTGGCGGAATACGCCCCCTATTCCGCGCTGCTTCCCCGCGCGTCTATGGTGGTGCACCAGGGCGGCGTGGGCACGGTGGCGCAATGCCTGAGGGCAGGCAAGCCGATGCTCATCATGCCCTACTCGCACGACCAGCCGGATAACGGACGCAGGATGCGCAGGCTCAAAGTGGCGCGCGTGATTCAGCGCGCCACCTACACACCGATGCGGGTTGCGCGAAGGTTGAAAGCCATGCTCGCAACACCCAAGTTTGCCCTGCGCGCCAGCCAGGTCGCGCGCATCCTGGAGCATGAGAATGGGGTAAAATCTGCCTGCGATGCGCTGGAAGAGCTCTATCGGACCACCCGGTAGGGCCCGCGCGCCACAGTTCTTGTTCCTTGCCGGCCTCTCATTCGCATAGCCCGAATCGCGTGGGGAGAGCCGTATCGAAATAACGTGAGGGGACCGATGAGAAGAGGGGTTTTTCTACTGGGGGCAATGGCGCTGGTTCTGGCAGGCTCTCTTCCGGCTCAGGATCTCGCAGCAGCCTGGCAGGGCACATTCAGAGCGGGCGGGGAGCAGCACCGGTTCGCGGTGACGATTGCGCCGGCCGATCGAGGCGGATGGGTCGCCAAGACCGCTTACCTCGAGTTCTTCCCAGACGACATCCAGATCGATTCCCTGGTTGTGAAGGGCTCCAGTCTGAAACTAACCATCAACCATGGAAAGGGCTCCTACGAAGCCAGCATCGCTGCGGATGGAGCTTCCATGCAAGGCACCTGGACTTTGAGCGGACAGGCTGTGCCCATGGAACTGCGGCGCGCAACCAAAGAGACGGCATGGCGCGTCCCGTTCCAGTATCAGTATCACTTCAAGGAAGTGACGATTGCCCGTCCCTCGCCGGACGAAGCCAGGATTCCGTTTTCAGCCAAGCTGGCGGAGGCCTATATGGAGCAGGGCGCGTCGGCTTGGACCGGTGAGCACCAATGCGTAGCCTGCCATACCAATGGATCCTATATGGTGGTGCGCCCGCTAATGAACAAACAGTTCGGCGAACCGCAACCGGAGCAGCGCGACTTCTTTGTTTCCACCCTCAAGCAGCAGTTGGCCATGTATGCCGGAAACCAGCGATCGGAACTGGAACCGACCGAAGTGGTCTACGTGGCGGCTGGTTTAGCCATATGGGATGCCCATGTGCTGCACCGCTTGTCTCCGGAGACCGCCCAGGCCCTGAGCCTGATGTTCGAATTGCAACGGGACACCGGCGACTGGCCGATATCCGACGACAACAATCCGCCGCTGGAATCGAGCACTTACCAATTGGCAACCGTGGCGGCCAGGGCAGTGGGCAACGCCCCAGGGTGGCTTGACCTGCAACGCGGCACGCCTGTCGCGGCCCAGGTGAACCGCCTGGAGAACCTCCTTCGTGCCGAGCGCAAACTGCAGGGCGACTATGATCGGACAGATTTGCTGTGGACGGCAGCGGAATTCCCCGGCCTGCTGGATAAGGCAAGACAGCGGGAATTGATTGCAATGATCTTCCGGCGCCAAAGGCCGGATGGCGGCTGGTCGATGCGCTCGTTTGCCCAGCCTGAAGAGTGGGGCAAGGGCAATCGGGCCGCGAAGTTGCGGGCCGAGTTGGAGTTGGCCGATCCGCCCAGCGACGGGCACATGACCGGCTTGGCGATCGTCGCCCTGCGCAAGGCAGGAGTCCCCTCGCAGGACCCTCGCATTCAGCGCGGCGTGGCCTGGCTTCTCGCCAATCAGCGCACCTCGGGGAGATGGTGGACGCGTTCGCTGAATCGGGACGGCTGGCAATTTATCAGCTACAGCAGCACCGTGTACCCGCTTTTGGCGCTCTCGCTGTGCGACGCATTGCCTGCGGCCCCGTAGAATCGCGGATTCCCATCCATTCCAGAAAGATCGCGGAATGGATGGGGGCACGGAGATTTGTGCTGGAGAAAAAGTCGGCCCTGACTATTTGTGGGTATATTCCCTGGTTTCGCCGGTGCGCCCGTTGGTTACCGAGAATGTGCCATTGGCCGAAGCGACAACCTTGATCCAGGCTCCGTCTGCTCCGCCTTTCAGGTTGGCAACGAGGGCGGTTGGACTGTTGTGTGCGGCGTCGGAATCCTCTGCGGTATGCAGCATCCAAAGATCTTCCAAGCCGGGGCTTTCATGGACGGTCTGCCATGCCTCCGGACTCCCAGCCTTGTGGGCCCCGTTGTCCATCAACGCCACGCGGGGATGAATGGCGTCGACGAACGCGCGCGAGTTGGAAAGATTGAAGCCGTGGTGGTTCACCAGGTAAAGATCGACAGCACCGATGAGGTTGACAGGGCAGACCAAGGGAATCTCCTTGGCCTTGGTGAGGTCGCCGAGGTCGAGGAACCGGAACTTGCCGAAGGTGACTAGAACCCCTGCGGAACGGGGGTTCTCGGTATCGTCGAGCTCCCATTTGGGCTCGGTGGCGCAGTCGGGGTTGGCTGTAGGCTTGATCCCCGGAACGGCGGCGATGTGTTCCCCGTCGGCCGTCGGAACGATGGTTTCGAGGCCGGGAATGTCGATGGTGTCGCCGGGGTGGACGATGCGGCGAGGTTTACCCTCAATGGCCTTGAGGTAGGCGGCATAGTCGTGGCGGGTAATATCGGAGTCTTCGCGGTTGGGGCCGTGGTCGAGGAATTCGCCGATGGGGACCCGGCGAGCCAGTTCGGGCACACCGCCGACATGGTCGACGTGGAAGTGCGTGACCAGCAGGTGATCGATGCCGGTGATCCCGGCATCGCGCATGGCGGCCTGAACCCGGTCCGCGTCGCGGCCGTTGTTGCCCGGCCAGCCGGTGTCGACAAGAAGCGATTGGCCAGAAGGCGCCACAAGCAACGTGGCCTGGCCGCCTTCAACATCGATGGCGTAGATGGTCAGGTGCTTTGCGGTCCCTGCCTGGGCTGCAGCAAGCCCGCCTGCAGACAGCAGGAACAAACAGCAGAAAGCCAGGACACTGAAAAATACAATGCGGGCCAGACACGGCAAGGGCCGGTGGCAAAGAGGGGAAGCGGGACTTTCGGAGGCAGTTTGCATTTCCGGGACAGTGTAGCCGGTTTACCGCCTCGTCGACGAGAGATCTGCGAATTGACCGGGGACGGCGAGGCGCATTGGTCCGGCCTCGAAGCGGAGGCGGAGCGTAATTGGCTACCGCGAAAGCGGAGGATGTTTCCGAAGTGCGGGCAAAGGGGCCCGCGCTGGTGTAAACTGATCAAGACCTCACAGTTGGTTCCTTGTGGACTGGCTTGACCGTGTCGGGACGTGGCTCAGCCTGGTAGAGCACTCGCTTGGGGTGCGAGGGG
>CAZLMY010000015.1:0-56601 GCA_964560845.1 uncultured Occallatibacter sp.
TGCTGCCCACCATGATGGCGCTCATCAACCCCAAGCTGGGCAAGTTCAACGTCACAGCCAAGGGGGGAGTGGTCAAAAAGACTTTCTTCGATACCAAGATCGCGCAGCCGTTTCTCATTCTGCTGTTGTTCAACTTCGCCGGAATCCTCATCTCCCTGCCGCGTTTCTTCATCTGGGACCGCGACCGGCCGGGCACCGTGGTCATGAACGTGATATGGTGCACCTTCAACATCATCATCCTCGGCGTCACCACCGCGGTGGCTCGAGAGATGAGGCAATTGCGGACCACCGTCCGCATCAGCATCGTGTCCCCGGTCATGGCCAAGCTGCCTGATGGGCGCATGATCGCCGGCGAGACCATCGACATGTCTTCCGGCGGCACCAGCATTCGGTTTTCAGAGGAATTGGACGTCATGCCTCTTACGCAAGTGCGGCTCGCCTTTCCGTTGCCGGCCGTAAGTACCGATTTGCCCGCCACCATTGTCTCTATTGAAGGTTCCGTGGTTCGAACCCGCTTTGAAGAGCTGACCATCGCCGAACAAGAAGTGTTGACCATGGTCCTCTATTCCCGGGCGGACTCCTGGCTGGGATGGGGCGAGTCGCGCGAGAGCGACAACGTATTGCGCAGCATGGGACGCATCTTCCAGATCTCCATGCATGGCCTGGCGATGACGTTCCAAAGCCTTTTCACGGGCAAAGATAAAGTGGCCAAGAGGACCAGGGTTTTACCCGCCGCCACTTCGGCCCTTGTGTTTGTGCTGGCGATGTTTGGCGCGGCGCCTGCGCAACGCGTTCAAGCCCAGGCAACGGCGCAAGGTACCGCGCAGAGCCAGGCGCAGCAAAATCCCGGGCTTCCACAGGTTGGTGCGCCGGCAAGAGCCGTGCTGCCTCCGCCGGCTCCCGGCCATTTTCGCGACATGTTCAGCCTGGAAGATGCCGGCTCTCCGCAGATTGAGCTCCACGGCATTGACAGCAGCCACAACGTCTATTTCACGCTGCCCCAAACCCACGTCGTGCGCTCCGCCAAGATCCACATCTACTACACATTTTCGCCCAGCCTGCTGCCGCAGTTGAGCCACATCAAGCTCATCATGAACGGCACCTTGTTTGCCACCGTGCAGCCCACACCCGGCCAGTCGCCCGGTTCTTCCAGTCAGGATGCCGACGCGGAATTCTCCATCCCGCCGGAACTGCTGGTACACAACAACGCCCTGACCATCCAGTTCATCGGCCACTACACCATGGTCTGCGAAGACCCCGCCAACACCACGCTGTGGTCGCGCGTGCATCGCAGCACATTCCTCAATATCGAGGGCGACCTGCTTCCCCTGGCCGACGATGTCAAGCAGTTGCCCATGCCGTTTCTCGATCCGGCTGTCATTCAGCCCCTCAGCATCCCCATCGTCTTCGCCAGCGCTCCCAGCTACAAAGCAATCCAGGCCGCAGGTGTGGTGTCAAGTTACTTTGGCCTCATCTCCGAGGCCCGTTCCGTGCGCTTTCCCGTTCACATTGGAGCCATTCCGCAAGGGAACGCGATTGTGATTGCAGAGAACTCCGGCAGTCTACCTGCCGGAGTCAGCCTGCCCTCAGTCAATTCGCCCACAGTGGCCATGCGCAACAATCCCAACGACCCTTTCGGCAAGATCCTGGTGCTGGCTGGGGCGGATGCCGACCAGGTCTTGATTGCGGCTCAGGCCGTGGCCATGCACACGGATTTGCTCAATGGGGCGCAGGCCACCATCGACACTCTCAAGCTCCAGGAAAAGCGGAAAGCAGACGACGCACCGCGCTGGGCGAGCACCGACAAAACCATTGCGCTATGGGATTACGCTGCCGCGGATCAATTGCAAGGAGACGGATCGGCCCCGCTGAATGTTTATTTCCGTGTGCCTCCGGATATCTATTACACCGGCAAGGAACCCAACGCCATCCTCAAGCTGGTCTATCGTTACAACTCGATTCCCATCGGCCCCATCTCGAGCATGCAGATCCGCATCAACAACGCGTTTCTAGGTTCTGTGCCTCTGGTTCCGGGCCAGGAAGCATCCAAGAAGATGGAGAAGGAAGAGCCGGTTCCGGTGGTGAATCTGAGACCCTTCTCCAACTCGCTCTCTTTCGACTTCACTTTTCAGTTGCTCAAGAAGGGAGGCTGCAACGACACCACGCCCATCAATATGCAGGCCTCAATCCTGCGCGATACCAATCTCGACCTGAGGTCCTATCCGCACTACGCTCCCTTGCCCAACCTTGAGATCTTCGCCAACGCCGGTTTTCCGTTCACCAAGTATGCCGACCTCGCCGAGACCACAGTGGTATTGCCCATCTCTCCGACCGAGCAGGAGATCGAAACCTTCGTTACGCTGATGGGACATTTCGGCCGACAGACCGGCTATCCAGCGCTGCGGGTCACGGTCGCGGGACCAGACGCTCTCAAACAGGGCGCCGGGACCGACTTCCTGATTCTGGGGACAGGAGACGACCAGCCAGCTTTCGACAAACTGGCCAACGCTCTGCCGGTTGCCTTGCACAGTGGCCAAGTGACAGTCCACGATACCCAGGGCTTTTTCTCACCGCTCCATCATGCCTGGTGGAAGGCCGAAACCAACGAACACACCGAATCCGGAGACTTGACCGCCAGCGGCACGCCTGACGCGGTGATCGAGGGAATCAAGTCTCCTTACGACACCGGCAAGGAACACAGCATTGTGGCAATCCATCTGAAGGACGCAGCCAACTTTGAGCCCTTCATGGCAAATTTTCTTCGCGTTCAGCAGGCGAGCGACATTTCAGGTTCAGTGTCGGTGCTGCACGGAGCCCAGTTTCAATCCTTCCGCATCGGCGCAGTTGTTTATCATGTGGGCGAACTGCCGCCGTGGACACGTTTAACGCTCTGGGTGGTGCAGTACCCTTGGTTTGTCTCGCTGGTGGTTTTGCTTCTGTGTTTCCTGGCAGCCATCTGGACGCGGCAGTGGCTCCGCCACAAGGCCCGTGCGCGCTTGCGGATGACCGAGGACTAGGCCGCGTGCAGACAAGAGTAGAGTTATGGATGGCGCCGAAAGCCGGCGCCATCCGTTGAATATGGAGCCCTCTTTGTCGGAGTTGGATTTATCAGGCTGCGGAAAGGCGTTTTCTGAAGCCTACGTGTGCCAGGGCAGGACTTTAGTCGCGCCGCAATTGCCTTCATCAAGGGGGCTTTAGCCGCTAAGGGATGTTTTTGGCTTGTTCTCGCAAGTACCAGCTTTCTTGCAGCCCGTCCATGCCATACCAAATTCGAAACATCAATGCCGAGAGCGACAATGGAATGAGTCATACATCCATCATTGGAGAAATGTAGAGATGAATCTGCGGAGATCCCGGTTAGCGAAGCGACTAATGCTTGGCGTGCTTCTGCTGATGCTCTGTGCTACCGGCGGGTGCAAACAAGGCCCCTGGTCTCTTTGGGAATCCTATTCGGCTCGATTTATCGACGCGCAAGGCCGGGTCATCGATCCCCAGGGCGCCGGCCGCACCACCTCTGAAGCGCAAGCCTATGCCATGTTCTTTGCCCTGGTCGACAACGATCGGCCGACCTTCGATCGGCTCCTGACCTGGACCCAGGCCAACATGGCCAAGGGCGATCTGCAGGCCCACCTTCCAGGGTGGTTGTGGGGAAAGAGCGCCACCGGCGAATGGAAGGCGTTGGATGCAAACTCAGCGTCCGATGCCGACGTTTGGATTGCCTATACGCTGATCGAGGCGGGACGCTTGTGGAACGATCCCGTGGACACCAACCTGGGCCGCCAGATGATGGCCCAGATTGCGCGTACCGAAGTGGCGGAATTGCCCGGGTTCGGCACGGTATTGATGCCCGGTCCCACAGGCTTCCAGCATGACCGCATCTGGACGGTCAATCCAAGCTACATGCCTCTGTTCCTCTTCAAGCGCCTGGCGCAGGTAGACCCCGCCGGACCCTGGGGACAAATCGCGCTGGGCATTCCCGGCCTGTTGCGGCAGAGCGCCCGGCACGGCTTCGCGATGGATTGGGTCGACTACATTCCCGGCGATGGATTCTACCCGGCCACGGCCCATCCCGGCGTTTCGCAACCCGGCAAGCAGCCCGAAGCGCCGGTTGGGAGCTATGACGCGATCCGGGTCTATCTCTGGGCGGGGATGCTGGATGCTCACGATCCTGCGCGTGTAGAGGTTTTAAATGCCATTCCAGGAATGACCGGGTACCTTGGCAATCATGGTGCCCCCCCCGAAAAGGTCAGTGACCAGGGCGTTCCGTTGGAGCAAGATGGACCTGTGGGATTTTCCGCGGCGGTGCTTCCGTACCTGAGAACCGATCCGGCTTTGAGCAGATTGAGCGCGCAACAGACCATTCGTATGGCCGGGCAGAAGGATTCCTCTTCCGGATTGTACGGGAAGGACTTAACATATTACGATCAGAACCTCGCCCTCTTTGCAACCGGCTTTCTCGACGGGAGATTTCGGTTCGGCTCGGGTGGAGAAGTGAAAGTGGATTGGACGCACTCATGAGGGTTGGCGGTGGGGGACTGGCAAGGCTTTCGATCGGTGTGGGCTGTCTGGCGCTCGTGCTCCAGGTTGGGCTCGCCCAAAAGAAACCCGTGGGCGCTACTCCGGACTCCACGCGCGCAGTTCTGATTCAAAAAGCGCATGCCCTGGAATCCCGCGGACGGCCCGACATGGCCATCCAGTTGTGGCAGCAGATCCTGCTCTCCGATCCCCAAAATGCCGAATCCCTTGCGGGCTTGGCCCGCGACTACAAGCTGATGGGCACGGCAGACAAGTCCGGTGAAGCGCTTGAGCGGTTGCGCCGCCTCAACCCGAACGATCCGAATATCTCCATAATCGAGGCCATGCCCAGCACCCGGGCACAGAGCGACCAGCTGAAACAGGCCGGCGAATTGGCGCGCCAGGGCAAATCCGAAGACGCCATGCGGGTGTACAGGTCTCTTTACGGCAACAAGCCTCCGGACGGCGACATCGCTTTGGCCTACTACCAAACCCTTTACGGCACCGACGCCGGCAAACAGGAAGCTATCGCCGGAATGCGGGCCCTGGCGCAGCGCAATCCCGGCGATTCGCGGTTTCAGATCGAGTTGGGCACCATGCTGACCTATGAAGGCAGGACCCGGCCCGAAGGCATTCGCATCCTCAGGCAGTTTCCCAAGGATTCCGACGCTGAGACTGCCCTGCGCCAAGCGCTGATCTGGGATGCGGCCAATCCAGGCTCGGCGGCAGAGTTGCGCCAATACCTGAAAGACCATCCCCAGGACACCGAATTGATCGGGCATTTGAAGCAAGACGAAGCCAAGCTTGCGCAGATGAATTCCGGCATCGCCCGCACCCCCGCGGAACGGGCGGCCTTCGCGGCGCTGAATGCCCACCAACTCGACGAGGCTCAGGCCCGTTTCAGCGAAATTCTGCAGACCGAGCCGGACAACGGACGCGTCGAGGCCGGCATGGGCTTTCTGCGCATGCAGCAGAAAAACTTCGGCGGCGCCATCAGCTACCTTACCCAGGCCGAACAGAACGGATACACCGCCCAGGCTGTCGAAGATGCTCTTTCCACCTCGCGGTTCTGGTTCACCATGGGCGAGGCAACCCAGGCCTTTGACGAGGGCCAACTCGACCTGGCCGCAACCAAGTATCAGGCTGCCCTCGACATGCGTCCGCGCAGCCCCGAGGCGCTCAATGGCCTGGCCGGCCTGCTGACGAAGCAGGAGCAGTATTCCGCCGCCGCCCTGGTCTACGAGCAATTGCTCCGGGCTCAGCCCGGTTCGGCCGATGCCTGGCGCGGCCTGTTTCTGGCCTATGCGCGCGACGGCCAGAACGATAAGGCTCTCGCGCTGTCAACCCGCTTTCCCGGCCCCGTCAAGTCCGCCATGGCCAAGGATCCGGAGTACCTGCGTACCTTGGCCACCATCTACCACGCCCAGAATCGCCCCGCGGACGCTCAGCGGGTGCTGGCACAGGCGCTGGCATTGCCGTTCCCTGACAACGGCACAAACCTCAAGACCGACACCAAGCTGCAATATGCCGGCATCCTCATGGAAGCCAAGCGCTTCGATCAGGCCGCCGAGATGTATACACAGATCCTCTCCGACGACCCCGACAATCTCTCCGCCTACATGGGCATCGTCAGCGCTCACCACCAGCAGGGCCAGGACAATCAGGCCATCGCCGACGTGGAGAAGATGCCCCCGGCCGCCTACGAGAGCGCCTTGGCCGATCCCGGCTTCCTGTCCATGTTGGGGGCCATTTATCAGCAGGCCAATCAGTTCGAGGTCGCCCAGGGCTTCCTGGAGCGCTCCGCAAAGATCGAGATTGCAGCTGGAGGTCAGCCCAGTGTCGCGCTCCAACTGCAGATTGCGGCCATCGACCTCCAGCGCAACAACACCGCACAGGCCTATGCCATCTACCGCCAGGTGCTGTCGGCATATCCCGATCGCGTCGATGCCTGGAAGGGCCTCATCAACACATTGTTGGTCACCAACCGCAGCAACGAAGCCCTTGAGGAGATCGCGGTCATTCCGGCGCCGGTGCGCAAGCAGTTGGAGATGGACATCGACTTCGTGCAGAGCGAGGCAAGTCTCTATGCAGCGGCCGGCGACATCCCGCACGCCACCGAATACATGAACCGCGTGCAATCGCACTATGCCGCACTCAAGACCGCGCCGCCCGCCACCATCGAGATTCAGAATGCATGGCTGTTGTTCAATACCAAGAACGATCGCGCGCTCTATCCCGCGTTGATGCACCTGGGAAGCCGTCAGGATCTCACCATTCCGCAGCGCGAGACGGTGCAGGATATCTGGGCCAACTGGAGCGTCCGCCGGGCAGCCACGGCCACTGAAAACGGCAACCTGCAGCGTGCGGTCGATATTCTGGACGCCGCTTCCCAAGCCTTCCCTGACAACCTGACCGTGCGTAAGGCCGTGGCCGGCGGATACGTCCAGGTTGGCCGGGCCAAGGAATCCCTGGCTCTGTTCAAGACCATCCCCATGCAGGACGCCAGCGCCGGCGACTTTCAGGGAGCCATCGGCGCGGCCCTTGCCGCCAACGACAAGGCGCAGGCAGAGATTTGGCTCCGCCAGGCCCTGGACCGCTTCCCGCGCGATCCCGCCATTCTGTCTCTCGCCGCCCGCTTTGAGCAGGCCCGCGGCGATCATCAACGCGCCGCCGATTACTGGCGCGCTTCTCTGGCCTCCATGCCGCAGATGTCGCCCGCTGCCAAATTGGCCCACACCCTGGTCTATCCCGAGCAAGACACCCGTGCCCGCCGCGCCGTAACAGCGGCCGACCTGCAACGTCTGCTGGATCCCAACGCCGAGCCCTTCGCCAAGACCACCAAGCTGCCCCCGCTGCCCGCCTACGGCGCGGACCCCTACAACGGCTCGGCCCCCGTGGTCCTCAACCAGCCGCAGCAAGCCCAGCGCCCGGCCCAGTGGATTGGCGTCACCTCTGCCCCCGACACCAGTGCCTATGCCTCCCCGTCCAACATCGCCGTGACCCGGGTTCCAGTCGAATCCAGCCAGCCGGCTTATACACAGCAGAGCCCAGCGCCCGCCGACGCCATTCCCGGCTACAATGCACCCACCCCGCGCACCTCGCCCGATCTGTCCAACTACATGGGCAGGATGCATGTGCCGGAAAAAGACAAGAACATCGCCGCACCGCCCGCAAATTCCTCACCCTACGTGCCTGGAGCCGTCGAATTCGGTTTAGGCGCGCAGAATCCTCCCCAGCAGATCGCCGCCGCCCAGCCTCAAGCGCAGCCTTATCAATCCAGCGCGCAAGCCGCCCAGCCCCCTGCGGTCGCCCACACCCTTGCAGGCGATGCCTGGAAGGGCCTGATCTTCTCCCTGCTGGCCAATAACCGGCCCCAAGAAGCTCTTGAAGAAATCTCCAAGATTCCGCCCGATGTGCGCCGCAGCCTCGATGCGGACATCGAATTCGTCCAGGCCCAGGCCAGCATCTATAGCGCCCTCGGCGATGTGCCCCGCACCCAGGAGTTCCTCAACCGCGTCGAGAACTACTACCTGCTGCGCCGCGCTCAGGCGCCCTCCGGCATCGAGGTCCAGCACGCCTGGCTGCTCTACAACACCAAGGACGATCGCGATCTCTATGCTCTGCTCCTCCGGCTGGATGCCCGCCAGGATCTGAGCCCAGCGCAACGCCAGGATGTGCAGACCCTCTGGGGCAACTGGGCAGCGCGGCGCGCCCTCGCCGCGATCGACAGCGGAAATACCCAGCTTGCCGCCGAGATCCTCGATTCCGCCATGGCTGAATTCCCCGACAGCCCCAACGTGCGCAAAGCGGTGGCCGGCGGCTATGTGAAGCTGGGCCGCGCCACCGAGGCTTTGGCCATCTTCAAGGCCATTCCCATGCAAGAGGCCACTGCGGCCGATTTGCAGGGCGCCATCGCAGCCGCTCTGGCCGCCAAAGACATGGCCCAGGCCGAAGCATGGCTGCGCCAAGCTCTGGCCGCCTATCCCCACGAAGCAGGCATCCTGGCCTCTGCCGCCCGCTTTGAGCAAGCGTCCGGCAACAATCAACGCGCCACAGATTTCTGGCGAGCGGCCCTGGCCGCCATGCCGCCGGGCTCGTCCCTCTCCGGCCTCGATCAGGCAATCCCCGGCGATGGCCAAAACGGAGTCCGCCCCCTCACTCCTCCCGGTGACTTGCGGCGTCTGTTGAATCCCAACAACCTGTCCGGCGCCCAACGCACCACCGATCTCCCGGCCTACCGCCCTAGCGGACCGTCGAATCAATCGGGCGCCTGGCAGCAGCCCGCATCGCCCGCGCAGTCCAATTCTTGGCCCAGTTCAACCTCGGCCTCGTCCTTACCGCTTCCGCTTCCCCCCCAGTCCAATCCCGCCGCGGCCCAAAGCCCCCAGCAGAATCAGCCCAGCCGCGCCCCTGTCTACATTCCACAGAGCTCCACGCAGAGCACCCCTCCCAGCCAGCCCAGATTCGTTGAACAAAAGGCGACCCGGCGCGCGACCATCAAGCCGGCCACGAACAACCAGCAAGCGAGCAGGAAGGCCGACGTCATCACTGGAATCAAGGCCACCTCGAGCCAGCCCACCTACACCGGTCGCATAAACCTGCCTCCCTCCGAAGAGACCGTCAATTCCGCGAATTCCGGCGACACCGCTCCAGTTCTGCAACTGGCTCAAAATGCCCCTCCCACGCAACCGGCACCGACACCCAGAGTGTCTCTGAAACCGCCGCCGACCAAGCCGGCTCACGCACCCAATCCGAACCAGGGACTGCGCATTACCTCCCAGCCGATGGAAAACCTGGCAGCTCAAACTCAGACCTTGTTCTCTGACCAAACCGATAGCCAACTCCTGGAAGGCTCGGCCAACCAGGTTCACGCCATCGCCAATTACCCGGCGCGCCCGGCTCCGCAACGGCCCCAGACGCCTCCCCCTACTATTCAGTACTCTGTGGCGCAATACACACCCTCCGCACAGGAGGCCGCCACCGGCGCCTATTCCGCGCCGAAGCAGCAGACCACGCAGCCTCAGGCTCCCCAGCCCCAACAGACCACCCAGCCTGCCCCCGCACCTGCGGCCCCCACCCCCACTCGACCCAGAAAGCGGGCCAGGAAATCCGCGGCTCGGGCCCCGGCGCCAGCCGGCAGCCAGGCTCCCACTTTAGACAATGCGCCTGCCGTGCCCCAGAACCCGCAGCAGGTTGAGATCCCCACCGAGTTGCCTCAGGCCCCGGCGCCCGCCACCAGCACTACCGGCCTTTCCGACGAGGAACTGCAGCAGCGTAGCCTGCCGCCCCTGCGCGGCCCATGGGTGCGCGTTCAACGCGACAACCGCACCGTCAGCCCCCGCGATGAGGCGGAAATGCAGTTGCGCTCCATTGAGAGCGGCTACAGCGGATGGGTCGGCGGCACCGGCTTGATCAATTACCGCAGCGGCGATCTCGGATACGACCAGTTGGCCGCCCTCGAAGCACCATTCGAAGTGTCCTTCCCCTTGGGCTACGGCGGCCGTTTGGCCATCGTTGCCAAGCCCGTGTTTCTTGATTCCGGCCAGGCCGATGGCAACAGCGTCATCACCGTGCAGGAGTCCACCACCGCAGGCTCCAAGCTGGTCACCATTCCCCAGCCTATCGGAACCCTGACCGCAACCGATACCACTATTCCGCTGCAACAGAATGCAGTCGGTATCGGCGGCGAGTTGCAATTGATCTTCCCGCACCTGGCGCTGGCTGGCGGATACACCCCTGCTGGCTTCCTGGTTGCCACTGAAACCGGCCGCGCCATGTGGAAGCCGGGAAACGGCCCCATTACTTTCGCCTTCTCGCGCGATTCGGTCAAGGATACGCAGCTTTCGTATGCCGGTCTCCGCGATCCGGCGGGCGACTCGCTGGGCAGCCAGGGTCAGATCTGGGGCGGTGTCATGGCCAATCAGGGCAATATCCAGTTCTCGCGCGGCGATGCCGAGTCCGGATTCTACCTCGGCGGCGGCGGCCAGTATCTCACCGGCTACCAGGTTCAGACCAACAAGCGCTTCGACGGCGACGGCGGAGCCTACTGGCGCATCCTCAGCTCGCCTGAAAACGGTACCCTCAGCATCGGCGTCAACTTCTTCGGCATGCACTATGCGCAAAACGAAGACGCCTTCACCTACGGCATGGGCGGCTACTTCAGTCCCCAGGCCTACTTCCTGGGCAACGTACCGCTCACCTGGAATGGCCACTACCTGACCCACTGGCACTACAACATCCTCGGCAGCCTCGGTGCTCAGGCTTTTCAGGAAGACGCGACCTCCTTGTTCCCACTCGCGGCCCAGACCGCTTCCGAGATTGCCCTCAACAACCCCGTGCTCCCGGCCAAGACAAGCGTGGGGCCAAACTACGACCTGCGCGGCCAGGTTGCCTACCAGATCAGTCCACATTGGTTCGCCGGTGGTTTCCTCAGCGCCAACAATTCTCGCAACTACTCTTCGGTTTCGGCAGGGTTTTCGGTGCGCTTCCTCTTTCGCTCGCAACCCTCCACTGTAACCACGCCGACCGGTCTCTTTCCCAGCGACGGCTTGCGGCCCTTCCTCGTCCCATAGCGCTGCGAACCGGTCGATCCAGAGAGGAGCGGCGC
This sequence comes from uncultured Occallatibacter sp., assembly GCA_964560845.1. GTDB lineage: Bacteria > Acidobacteriota > Terriglobia > Terriglobales > Acidobacteriaceae > Telmatobacter. The sequence continues at coordinate 11,123 of CAZLMY010000015.1, forward strand.
TCCCGTACGCTCCTCTTTCGCTTTCCGGGCAATTTCTCCCCTACCGCGCCGGTCCAACCAGAACACGGAAGACCAGGGAATCGCAAGAGTCGCTCAGGCTCTACTGATCCGTGCGGGAAGAAACTCTCCGCAAGACCCGCAGGTAACTGGCAACTCTCCCATGGTGCATGAACGAATTTGTAGCGCCAGCTTCCTGGCTGGCTGTCGCGTGGGTATCCAGACCCACGCCGGACGCAGATCCCGCCGCCTCCGTGCCCGCAAACGGATCGATGAACGAGGCTCTTCTCCGGTGCTGAGGACGCGGCCAGTACAGCGGACCGGGAGGTTGTTACAGCCCGCCGATCTGGCCATGAGAATTGCAGGCGAGCTCGGTCGGCGCTCAGTCCATCACCCCTGAGAGTTCCCGATCATCGATTTTGGCCAGGCTCTTTCTCTTCAACTAGGCAGGTTTGGTAGAGTTAAGAAAATTAATAAAAACAATTGTAATAATTAGAATAATGAAGTATTGTTCTTCCTGTGATTGAAAAACAAGAAGGAGCCCGATGAGCCAAAATCACAAGCCCGCTTCCGACTGGCAGGAACTTCTCCGCATCGCGCAGGGCAGCTCCCTGGTCATTGAGCGCGTTCGCCTGCCGGAGAAGCAGATCTCTGTCGAAGGTGAGTTTCTCCTGCCCGAACTTGCCCGGCTCAGCCTCGACGATCAGGTGTTCATTACCGCCTTTCTCCGCTCCCATGGGTCGATCAAAGAGATGGAGCAGGTCTTCGGGGTCAGTTATCCCACCATCAAGGCGCGGCTCAACCGGATTGCCGGCCAGTTGCAGTTTGTCGAAACCAACCCGTCTCCATCCCGCGCGGAGGTGTTGGAGCGGCTCAAGAATGGCGAAATCGACGCCGCCGAAGCCATCCGCGCATTGGAGGCTTTGAAATGACTCCCAACTTCGCCGTCATCGGCATTCAAACTCCCGAATGGCGCTGCCCGCAATTCTGGATCCCGGTCTTCCTGTTGTGGATTCCCGTGATCCTGCTTTCGCCATTCATCTTCCTGATCCTGGTTGGCATCGCCGTTGCCGCACGAGTCACGATCTGGCGGTTGATCGGCATCCTGTGGGGCATTTTGTCCAGCCTGCCCGGAACTCATGTCCACGTTTGCAGCGAAGGCAACCAGGTGGTCGTTCGCATTTTGTAAACACCCCCTCGGCCCTCATCACCCATCTCTCTGGAGGAACGCAATGAACGAGAATCGTCGCCAAATTCTTGAAATGCTGGCCGCAGGTAAAATCACTGCGGACGAGGCGGAACGCCTGCTCGCTGCCCTGGAAGGAGCGGCCGTATCCATCAATGGAACCGATCCGGACGCCCCCGCTCCCAAGCCCAAGGCCAAGTACCTCCGCGTGCTTGTGGAGGCTTCGGACAAAGGCGGCCCAACCACAGTCAATGTGCGAGTGCCCATGCAGTTGCTCTATGCCGGTGTGCGTCTGGCCAGCTTGATCCCCGCACAGGCCCACGAGCAGTTGGACCAAGCGCTCAGCAAACACGGAGTCCCGTTGACCCTTTCGCAGATCAAGCCAGAGAACCTCACCGAGCTCATCGATCACCTCGAAGATCTCACCGTGGACGTCGACGCCAAGGAAGACAACACCAAGGTACGGGTCTACTGCGAATAACTTTAGAACAGCGGTCGAGAGCCCTCGGGAGCGCCATGTGCTCCCGAAAAGCTCGGTACGGAGGGAGACGGGGTTTTAGCAGTTTTAACCCCCGCATACGGCCAATGGAATGAGCGTGGCTTTATAGGCTGCGGAAAAACCCTTGTTTTGACCCAGAAGTTCTGAAAAGCATCCCTCGGGGGCTAAAGCCCCACTCATTCTATGGGCCTTATCGGCACGCGACCCCGACCCTGAGGGTCCCCCGGTGCCCCGGTCGTGCCCTGACGCACCGAGCCTTCCCGAAGAGTTTTTCCGCAGCCTGTTCAGCCACGGAGAGACGTTGCCAGGGGGCTTTTCATCCGAGATACGCCCTATTTCCGCAGCCTGTTTAGCCGCCGCGGAAATGCCTGCGAGAATCGGAGGCTAAATGCGTTGCGTCGTGCCGCAAAGGTGGACAAGCACACCCAACTCCGCAAGCATAGCCGCCTTGGTGGCCAGTGCCTTGTCGGCCAGCTCCGCCGAAGGTGCATAGGCAACATTCACGTGGTTGGCGCGATGGCGTGCCATGAACTGATTCTGGCTGACGCCTTGGAGAACCACATGCACGATGGGCCATTGCGGCGTAGTCTCCTGCCACCGGCGCTCGGTTTCGGCTGCCGGAAGGCTCACTGCCGCGGCCCTGCCGATGTCGGCATGAAGCGCGCCGCCCTCCACAAATACACGGCTCCAAACCAGTTCGCCCGGCTTCCCGATACCCTTCAGCGATCCGCCGCCAAGCGGGAAATACATCGCCGGCTGACGTTCGCTGCGAGCCCCTGCATAGCCGCCGACAAAGTGGCTCGCCGGCGCCGCTCCTGAAATCTGCAGCAACCAGACAAAGTCGTCGATTCCGTCGCCCTTGTAGTGCTCGCCCCAACGCACATCGTGAAGGGTCGTCGACGGGTCAAGCCCCAGCGCGCTCCAGCAGCGGTTGGTAATGAGCGCATCCACGCCGGCGCACTCGTCCACCTCGTTGAAATGCAGAACAGGCTTGCCGGCAAACAGCTCGTCGCCGCTTCCTTCGGCAAATACCGGAGGACGGTCCGCGTTGTTCAGCATCCCCTCGGCCAGATCCGATGCCGCGGTGAGGTCCTTCAACCCCTGCTGATACTGGATGCCGATCAGGTCGCAACCAAACTCCCCTGCGATGCGAACGGCGGCGATGTACATCTTGCATTGCTCCAGAACCTGATCCAGCGTCAATTCTGTCGCGGGGTCTTTGCCGAGATCGAAATGAACGCCCTTTGCCACCAACCATCGATACACTGCCTCGGCTTCCGCTTGCCCAACGGTTCGCATCTTGGCGAATAGCGCGGACTGGCTGAGGCGCTCCTTGAAAACTCCAGCCGCATTCAGCAGTTCGTCGTCGATGACGGCGTTATACATCCCCATGCAACCCTCGTCGAAGATGCCCATGATGGCCTTGCGGCGCAGGTGATCGGCTGCAAGTTGGGCGCCCAGTTCTGCGCTCTCCTCCGGCAATTTGGCCGCATCGAGCGGGTGCACATGCGAATTGTCGTGCGTGATCTTGCCATCCTGCAACCATTCCGCCAGTCCGCTGAGGAAGTAGTCGTCAGTGAAATCCTTGCTCCAGATGGAGGAGAAGGGCTTTCCAGCCTTGATGAGCGACCCATTCAGGTTGAGCAGACCAACCAGCCCCGGCCACTGCCCGGACCAGTTGGCCACCGTGAGAATCGGGCCTTGATGGCTGCGAAGACCGGGAAGGACGTGATGGGTGTACTGCCAGGCCGCGGTTGCGAACACGATGCGAGCCTGGGGGTGGATGTTCATGAAGACATCCATTCCCATGCGCTGCGAGGAAATGAATCCGTGCTTCAACCCCTCGTCGTAGGCATGCGCGCGGACCAGCTTATAGCCCTTGTGTGCGAAGGCCGCGGTCAGTTTCTGCTCCATGTCGCGCTGCGCGGGCCAACATGCGCGATTGGCGGCAAGGCGCAAATCGCCGCTGGTTATCAGCAGTACTTCATTGTCAGCCGGTTTCGCTGTCCCATTTCCGTTCGATGCCATGTCGTTCATCTCCCTGCCAAAATGTACCGATTTCCACCACAGAAGAATATACAGGAGTAGACACCTTCCGGGATGGAACAACGTTTGGCTGCAGCGGCTCTCGGTTTACGCAAGAGCCCGGCGCGGAGATGGGTCCGGCTAATGTTGTATCTGTGTTTCGGAGGCGGAAGGCTTTTGCGCCACCTGCTCCGCCGTGGGCATCTGCGAGCGGTCCCATCCGCCGCCGAGTGCCTCAACCAGCGCGACTGACGCGGTCATTTGCTGCACTTGAATGTTGGTCAGAGTTTGCTGATTCGACAGAAGCGTGGTCTGCGCGATGACAAGGTCCACATAGGGATCGATGCCCGTTTCGTACCGCGCCGTCTCCAATTTCAAGTACTTCTCCGACGATTCCACGGCCGCCTGTTGGCTCCGAATCTGTTGCGCAAGAATGCGCACCTCAGCCAACGAATCTTCAACCTGCTGAAATGCCGTCAGCACGGATTCGCGATAGCCTGCCAGACTGGCGTTGTAAGTGGCGATGTACTGGTTGACGGTTGCGCGGCGAAGCCCCGCGTCGTAAACCGTTTCAGAGAGCGCGGGTCCGACGGACCAGAACCGGCTCGGCCAATCGAGAATATGCTTGATGGTTGAACTTTCAATGCCTCCGCTCGCCGAGAGCGTGAGGGCTGGATAAAATGCTGCTCTCGCCACGCCAATCTGCGCGTTTGCCGCGGCCATGCTGCGCTCCGCCGCTGCAACGTCGGGACGGCGTTCCAGCAGTTGCGCAGGAAGGCCCACCGGGATGGGCGGCGGAGATGTCGTAAATGGCTTGACCGGAATAGAAAACGTTGAGGCCGGTTGACCAACGAGCATGGCTATCGCATGTTCGTATTGAGCGCGCGCAATGCCGATGTTGAGCGCTTGCGACTGCGCGCTTTCTAACGCCGTCTGCGCTTCGACCACGGATACCTCGGTGTCGACGCCGGTCTCGTAGCGGCCTTTGGAGATTTCAAGAGACTTCTTGTCTGCTTCCACCGTGTCGTTGAGAATCCTCTGCAACATATCCTGACCGCGAATCTCAAAAAAGTATTCCGCTAGACTCGCCTGTTCCGTGAGACGCTCGTTCTCAAGATCGGCGGCACTGAGTTGAGCATTGTATTGATTCGCGCGGATCGTGTTGCGAACCTTGCCCCAAAGATCGGGAGCCCAGGAGACATCTGCAGGAAGCGCGAAGACCTGCGTCTGTCGATTGCTCGAGGTTGTCGTTGCAGAAGAACCCCCACCGGCCGACCCGGAGTTTCCCGCCGAGCCTATGTTGGCGGAAGTCTGCGAACGCGTGTAAGAAGGGCCGATGCTCACTGTGGGAAACAACTGGGATCGCGCTTCGCGGACCAGTGCGCGCGCTTGCATGAAGTTCTCAAAGGCCTGGCGGATGTTCTGGTTGTCGATATTGAGTTTCTCTTCCAGTGCATTCAACTCCGGCTCGTTGTAAATCTCCCACCACTTGCCGCGAAGCAACGCGTCTTGCGGTTCTGCAACAGTCCATCCGTCCGTCTCCTTGAACTGCGTTGGGGACTCTTTGAAGACCGGCGGAGCCGTTACTGCCGGAGGCTGGTACTTTGGCCCGACATTGCATGCGGTCGAGAACACACAGAGCGCCATAACGAAAAGTGCACCGAATGCCGTGAGTGCCTGTCGGAATTGCAAGGCTGAATTGCTCATAAGCGCTCCATGGTTCGAACTACAAAGATGCCTCTGCAGTGCCGGGGTGAAAATCATCGGCTTGCTTGCCCAGAATGCGAAGGCGCATGCGATCGAAGAAAAGATAAACAACGGGTGTGGTGTAGAGCGTGAGCATCTGGCTCACGATCAACCCGCCAACGATAGTGATGCCAAGTGGACGGCGCAATTCCGATCCCGTGCCTGTGCCAAACGCCAACGGCAATGCGCCGAACAAGGCGGCCATGGTGGTCATCAGGATGGGACGGAATCGCAGCATGCATGCTTCGAAGATCGCGTCGTTGGTGGCCTTGCCGTGCTCGCGCTCGGCCACTAGTGCAAAGTCGATCATCATGATTGCGTTCTTCTTCACGATGCCGATGAGCAGGATGATCCCGATGATTGATATGACATTCAAGTCGATTTTGAACAGCATGAGTGCGAGCATTGCGCCTACGCTTGCCGAGGGCAAGGTGGAGATGATGGTGATGGGATGCACCAGGCTCTCATAAAGAATACCGAGAACAATGTAGACGGCAAGCAACGCGGTACCCACGAGCATTGGTTCGGAAGCCAATGAAGTCTGGTAAGCCTGTGCGGTTCCAGCAAAGAATCCGCGCACGGTCTGCGGCATGTTCAACCGCTGCTGCATCTGGCTCACCTCGCGCGTGGCATCGCTCAGAGATACACCCGGCGCCAGGTTGAATGAAACAGTCACACTGGGAAAGGAACTGGTGTGATTGATGATCAACGGGGTGGTGTTGGCCTTGGCGGTGCTGACTGAGGAGAGTGGAATCACCCCCCGACCCGTCGTATTGAGGTAAACGTTCTTTAGCCCATCGGGACTCTGCCAATACGGAGGAGCAACCTCCAACACCACGTAATACTGATTCAACTGTGTGTAGATGATGGAAACTTCCGACTGACCAAAAGCGGAGTAAAGCGATTGATCCAGACTCTGCGGAGTGATCCCAAGGCGCGCAGCAGTCGGACGATCGTAGGTGAGCAACTCCTGCAAGCCGCTGTTCTGTGCGTCGGTATTGACATCCTGAAAGCCCGGGAGCGTCTTCATCTCCCGCAGCAGAATCGGTCCCCAATGACCGAGATCCTGCACGCTGTCGGATTGGATGGTGTACTGGTAGAGCGCGGCGCTTCCACGCCCGCCGATTCGCAAATCCTGCGCTGCCTGAAGAAATGCTTGCGCAACCGGCAAGCGATTGAGCTTGGGGCGCAGGCGGTTGATGATGACCGGCGCCGTAACCTTGCGAATATTGAGCGGCTTGAGCGCAATGTAGATAAACCCGCCGTTGGATTGGCCCGTATACGCATTGACATTGGCCACCGCTGGGTCGGCCTTGATCACGTTGACCAGTTGCAGCACCGAGTTATTCATCACAGCAAAGGATGCGTCCTGCGGTCCTTGCACGCCCCCGGTTATGGCTCCTGTATCCTGTTGCGGAAAGAAGCCTTTGGGGATTACGGAAATGACATAGAAGTTGAGCCCCACAACGAGCAGAAGAACGGTCAACATGAGTCCTGGATTCCTAAGAACCCACTTCAACGACCGGCTATATCCCGACAGCATCCCAGAGAAGATTCCTTCGCTGAACCGATAGGCGCGGCCGTGCTTGATGGTCTTTTCATCCTTGAGAAGGTGCGCGCACATCATCGGTGTGGTCGTAAGAGAAATAATCATCGACACCACGATGGCCGTTGACAGCACGATCGCGAATTCGCGAAAGAGCCGACCGACAATCCCGGCCATCAGGAGGATCGGAATGAAGACCGCGACCAGCGACATGCTGATGGAGAGAATGGTAAAGCCAATCTCCTTCGACCCCTGAAAAGCAGCGGCCATTGGCGACATGCCCTCTTCACGCAGGCGCGAGATATTCTCCATCACCACGATTGCATCATCCACCACAAAGCCCGTGGAGATGGTGAGAGCCATCAGTGAGAGATTGTCGATGCTGAAGCCCAACAGGTACATCACTGCAAAGGTGCCGATCAGCGATGTGGGCACAGCCACGGTGGGAATGAGCGTGGCCCGCGGGTTGCGCAGGAAAAGAAACACAACCAGGATGACCAGAATAACGGAAAGAATAAGCGTTCGCTCAACGTCGTTGACAGATGCACGAATTGTGGTGGTTCGATCCAGCACCATGGTGGTGTCGATGCCCTGCGGAATCGAAGCTTTGATGGACGGCAATGCGGCGCGAATGCGGTCGACCGTGTCAATGATGTTGGCACCGGGCTGACGAAAGATGATCACAGTGATCGACGGTATACCGTTCAAGTAGCCTGCCGCGCGAATATTCTGTGCGCCGCTCGTGACTTCGGCCACATCGGAAAGGCGAACTGCAGCGCCTTTGTTGTACCCGATCACGATGGGCTTGTATTGATCGGCCTGGTGCATCTGATCGTTGACAACGATATCGGCAGTCGTAGTTCCATCGAGAATTTGTCCGACCGCTTCGTGGGCATTTTGCTGGCTCAACACGGACTGCACATTCTGCATGGTGAGTCCGAAGCTATTGAGCAAGGTCGGATTGACTTCAACGCGCACCGAGGGTCCGGCGCCACCACCTACGCTGACCTGGCCGACGCCCTGGATCTGCGAGAGTTTCTGCGCGATGACAGAAGAGGCTTCGTCGTAGAGTGTGGGCTTGTCGAACTTGTCCGAAGTGAGGCCCAGGATGACGATCGGCGCATCGGCAGGGTTCACCTTGCGGTATGTTGGGTTGCCGGGCAGATTCGCCGGCAGATAGGTGCGAGCTGCATTGATGGCTGCCTCCACATCGCGCGCCGCGCCATCGATATTGCGGCTAAGATCGAATTGCAGCGTAACCGAAGTGCTCCCCAGGGAACTGGAGGACGTCATTTCGGTTACGCCGGCGATGTGGCCAAACTCGCGTTCCAGCGGTGTGGCGATCGAAGACGCCATGATCTCCGGGCTCCCGCCGGGAAGGCTGGCTGAAACAGAGATGGTGGGGAAATCGACTTGCGGCAGGGGAGACACGGGCAGCACTTTGAACGCAATGGCGCCTACCAGCGTAACCCCGGCTGTGAGGAGAGTTGTCGCTACGGGCCTGCGTATGAAGGGAGCGGAGATATTCATGGCTCCCCCTCTCCGTTCGCTCCTGCCTGTGCCTCGCTGCGGCGTGTGAAGCGGTGCCCGACGCGATCGAAGAAGATGTAGATCACAGGCGTTGTATAAAGCGTAAGCACTTGGCTCAGCAGCAAGCCGCCCACCATCGCAATACCGAGCGGGCGTCGGAGCTCCGAGCCCATTCCGGTGCCCAATGCCAGCGGAATCCCGGCCAGCAGCGCGGCCATCGTGGTCATCATGATGGGGCGGAAGCGCAACAGGCTCGCCTCGTAGATTGCATCGCGGGAGTTCATGCCGCGTTCGCGCTCTCCTTCCAACGCAAAGTCGACCATCATGATTCCGTTCTTTTTCACAATGCCGATCAGCAGGATGATGCCAATGATGGCGACGACGCTGAGATCCTGCTTGAACAGGATGAGGGCCAGCAATGCGCCCACTCCGGCCGAGGGAAGCGTTGAGAGAATTGTGATGGGGTGAATGAAGCTCTCGTACAAGACTCCCAGCACAATATAAACAGCGGCCAGCGCCGCGATGATCAGCAGGCCTTCGTTTGACAGCGAACCCTCAAACGAAGCGGCGGTCCCCTGAAATCCCTTTTGCACGCTGATGGGCATGTTGAGAGAATTCGCGGCCTTTTCGATCGACGTGATTGCGCTGCCCAACGACGCCCGCGGAGCAAGATTGAACGACACAGTGACGGCGGGAAACTGCCCTTGATGATTGATTGAAAGCGGCTCTTGCGAACGCTCGACATGCGTGAAAGCACTCAGTGGCACAGCCTCGGAAGCAGTTGAGCCGTTGACAGTGTTCGGCGAGGATGTAGTGCCGCTGGCGCCCACACCGGATGAAAGCGCATTGGACGGAGTGGTGCGCACCGTGGAAGTCGGAGTGTAAGCCGCGGTGGTCGTAGTAGCGTTGGAGCCAGCTGACGATGACCCTGAAGACGCAAAGGACGAAGACGCTCCTGGACCCGAGGTGCCCGAGGATGCATTGGTACGAATGTAAAGATCCTGAAGCCTGGCCGGGCCCTTCTGCGACTCCGGCGTAGACTCCAGAATCACATGGTACTGATTCAACTGCGTGTACATGGTGCTGATCTGGCGCTGGCCGAATGCGTCATAGAGGGTGTTATCGATGGTTGATGGGGCGATGCCGAGGCGCGAAGCGGTGACGCGATCAATCACAAGCGATACGGCCAGGCCGCCGGTTTGCTGGTCCGTCGCCACATCCGCAAGTTGCGGCAACTGCTTCATCTTGTCCACCAGGCGGCCCGTCCATTGATTCAGTTCAACGGAATCTGGGTCCTCAAGAGTGTACTGATATTGGGTGCGGCTCACGCGATCGTCGACTGTGATGTTCTGCACCGGATTCATGAAGAGCTCGATGCCATTCACTTGTTTGAGGCTCGTCTGCAGCCGTCGGATTACATCTGGAGCACTGAGATCGCGTTGCTCAATGGGTTTGAGATTGATTGACAATCGGCCGCTGTTCAGCGTGGTGTTGGTGCCGTCCGCACCGATGAACGAAGACAGGCTTTCGACTGCGGGGTCCTGCAAAACGATTTGTGCAATCTGCTGCTGCTTCTCCGCCATGGCCGCAAACGAGATGGTGGCAGGCGCTTGCGAGATGCCTTGAATCACGCCCGTATCCTGGGTGGGAAAGAATCCTTTGGGGATGACAATGTAAAGGAAGACGGTGAGCACAAGAGTAGCCGCGGCAATGAGCAGTGTAATGGTCTGATAGCCGAGCACAAACTTGAGGGTGCGTCCATAGAATGCGATCAACCGCTCAAAGAATCGTTCCGATGCCCTGTAGAAGCGTCCTTGCTGTTCCTGCGGATCGTGATGCAAAATGCGTGAGCACATCATCGGAGTCAGCGTGAGGGACACCACAGCTGACAGAATAATGGTGACGGCGAGCGTTACTGCGAATTCCCTGAAGAGGCGTCCAACCACGTCGCCCATGAAGAGCAACGGAATCAGCACGGCGATGAGCGAAACGGTTAGAGAAATAATGGTGAAGCCGATCTGCTCCGCGCCCTTTAATGCCGCCTGCATGGGTGGGTCGCCCGCCTCCAGATAGCGCGAGATGTTTTCGATCATCACGATGGCGTCGTCAACCACAAAGCCGGTGGAGATGGTCAGCGCCATCAGCGAAAGATTGTCGAGGCTGTAGCCAAGGGCGTACATTGCGCCGAATGTCCCGACAAGCGAGACAGGCACTGCAATGCTGGGGATGATGGTTGCATAAATGTTTCGGAGAAATACGAAAATGATCATGACCACCAATGCGATGGTCAACATCAATTCAAATTCAACATCGGATACCGATGCGTTGATGGCGGTGGTTAGGTCGGTGAGGGGCGTGACCTGAATGGATGCAGGCAGGTTGATCTCAAGTTGGGGAAGAACGGCTTTGACCGCCTTGACGACGCTGATCGTGTTGGCGCCCGGCTGCCGTTGAATGTTGACGATGACAGCCGGCGTCTGGTTCATCCACGCCGCCTGTTTGTTGTTTTCAATCCCGTCTACAACGCGCGCAACGTCGGTCAGCAGGACCGGCGCGCCATTTCTATACGCAACCACCACCTTGCGGTAGTCGTCGCTGGTGATCAGTTGGTCGTTGGCATTGATTTGATAGTCCTGATGAGGACCGTCGAAGTTGCCCAGGGCCTGATTCACGCTGGTGGTCACGAGCGCGGTGCGCAGGTCTTCAAGATTGAGTCCATACGAGGATAGTGCAACCGGATTGGCTTGAATGCGGACGGCGGGCTTTTGTCCGCCGCTGATGCTAACCAGTCCCACGCCGCTCAACTGCGAGAGCTTGGGAGCAAGGCGCGTATCGACCATGTCCTCGACCTGCGAGAGGGGGATGGTATTCGAGGTAACGGCTAGCGTCAGAACGGGAGCATCTGCTGGATTGGTCTTGCTGTAGATAGGCGGCGCGGGAAGATTGGAGGGCAGATAGCTTTGCGAGGCATTAATTGCGGACTGCACTTCTTCTTCTGCGATATCGATATTGAGGCTCAACGCAAATTGCAGCACAATCACCGAGGTGCCGCCAGAACTGGTGGAAGTCATCTGGCTAAGACCCTGCAATTGACCGAACTGCCTCTCCAGAGGCGCTGTGACTGTGGTCGCCATGACATCGGGATTGGCGCCGGGATAGAAAGTCAATACCTGGATGGTTGGGTAGTCGACCTGGGGCAGGGCAGAAACCGGCAGTTGGGTAAACGCGACGATACCCACCAGCAGAATTGCGGCCATCAACAGCGAAGTTGCAACCGGCCGCTGGATGAACGGCGCAGATGGATTCACGGAGCGCTGGCCCCCACCCGGTTCGATGCCGGCGCCTGCTTCGCTACCAGGATCTTGCTGCCGGCCTCGAGCTTTTCAAAGCTGCTGGTGGCGACAACCTCGCCGGGGTTAAGGCCTTCCACCGCAACCTCGCCTGCGTCGGTCACGCCGGTCTTGATGTCGCGAATGCTGGCTGTGCCATTTGCCAGGACGTAGACAAAGGCGACATCGCCATTGTGCTGAACCGCCGCTGTGGGAATCAGTGTAACTCCCAGGAGGGAATCAACCAGCAGCCTGGTATTGACGAATTGATTAGGGAAAAGCGCGCCGTCCTTGTTGTCGAACAGGGCGCGCAGCTTGACTGTCCCCGTCGTCGTGTCAATCTGGTTGTCGATGGTCAGCAATTTGCCCAACGCAATCTTGTTTCCCTGGGAGCGGTCCCACGCTTCCACTGGCAGGCTCCGCATCTTGCGCAACCGCCCCTGCACCTGAGCCAGGCTGTCTTCCGCCATGGTGAAGATCACCGTGGTGGGCTGCAATTGCGCAATCACCACCAGCACGGTTGTCCCATTGGCCTGGACCACATTTCCCGGGTCGACGAGGCGAAGGCCGACACGTCCGGCGATGGGCGCCACGATGTGGCAGTAGTCAAGCTGAACTTGGTCGTAATTGACAACGCCCTGATCGTTCTTGACCGTGCCTCGGTCTTGCAGCACGATCTTCTCCTGGTCGTCCAGGAGTTGTTTGTTGATCCCGTTACGGGCCCATGCCTCGCGGTAGCGATCCAAATCCATCTGGGCTTGTGCCAACAAATTCGTGTCGCGCTCCAGGGTGCCTTGGGCCTGCAGCAATTGCGCTTCGTAGGGCCGGGGATCGATGTCGATCAGCGCATTGCCCTTGTTCACGAATTGTCCTTCTCGATAGTGGACAGCCGTCACAATTCCATTCACCTGGGCAGTAATGGAGGAGGTGTAGAAAGGTGTGACTGTCCCGATGGCGTCGAGGTAAACGCCGATGTTTCCCTTGGTTGCGGTGGCGGTTGTAACGCTAACCGCCGGTTTGACTGCAGCCTGCGCTTTTTTGGCAGAAGCGGCCTTCTTGTCGTTCTCGTGGGTAATAGCAATGATGCCGACAATGACCACCAGCAGCAGAATCAGACCTGTCCAAACGACCCACCGTTCGGTGTACCAGCGTTTGGGCGGCGGCAGTTGATGGTCGGGTCCGATGGGCGGACCATCCGATTGGTTTCTGTATTCAGGCATCCAGGACTCCGCGGTGACCTGTTAAAGGAGAGTTTCTTGCCTTGAGTCGGAATCGACTCTGCCTCCAGGGTTTACCGCAAGGTTAGGTTTCGCGCTGATTATGTGGTTTGCAACTGCCGCCTCACCATAAAGCCCCGTATAAGGCCGGCAGCTTCTTCCACCCGAAATGCCTGTGTTCAACAAAAATGCGCCATGGAATGAATTGCGGAATCGGTCGAAAACTTGCAAAACACACCTTCCCGGTGGTTAGGATGCACCTGGGAATGCCAAGGTTGCCCGACCCGTTGCAGGGCGGTTTTGACGCTTGCGAATTGCCAAGGGGCCCCGGGGGCAGCAGTGTTTGGAGGGCGGCCCCGCTCCCATCCTCGCTTCCGGCTGCAAGGCTGCGATTCTTTGTCAGGCTCCAAAGTAGTACCATGAGTCCCAGCAGCAATTCGAGTCTTGAAGTGCGCAGTCCCGACTCTTCACCTCGCAAAGTACCCTCCATTGCCCTCGGGGACTCGGGGCCAGACTACTCTGCCAACGGAAAAATCAGCGAATAGGAGCAAGACCGTTGCACCAAAAGCCCACGATGAGCGATGTGGCCCGCCTGGCCGGCGTAGGCACCATGACGGTTTCCCGCGTACTCAGCGGGACTGTGCGCGTCTCCGCAGACACCGCGCGGCGCGTGCAGGCTGCCATCGACCAACTGAATTACCGCCCCAATGAGCTGGCCCGCGCTTTCAGGGGGCAGCGCAGCCGTTCGATCGGCCTGATTCTGCCTTACCTCTACGATCCGTTCTTCGCCACCTGTGCCCATGCCGTGACGACGGTCGCCAAGGAGCACGGCTATTCCGTGATCATGACGACTTCAGACGAGGATCCCGACACAGAATATGTTGAAGCGGAACAGATGCTGCAGCGGCACGTGGAAGGACTGGCGATTATTCCAGCCCGTCTTCGTAAGTCGCGATTGACCAGGGCCTTATTCGGAAAGACCCCGGTGGTGGCGTTCGATCGGCCCACCGGCGACCCTTCGCTGGATGTCGTCCTGGTTCAAAACACCTCGGGCTCGCGGCTTATTGTCGAGCATTTGATTGAGCATGGGCACAAGCGCATCGGCTTTATGGGCCTGAGCCGCACGCTGTTTACCATCGACGCCCGGTTCTTGGGCTATCGCCGCGCGCTTCGTGCGGCCGGGTTGACCGAGGATGCGTTTTTTGGCTGCGAGTCGCAGGAGAATACGCTGCGCACGATTGATGCAAAGCTCAAAGGAAGCAACCCTCCCACTGCCTTCTTTGCTTCGAACAATCTTGCCACGCGCTATGTCTTCGCGGCGTTGCTCCACCTTGGCGTAAAGGTTCCCGGGGAGGTGGCTTTGGTGGGGTTCGATGACTTCGACTTGGCCGAGTTGACTTCTTCGCCTTTGACCGTAGTGCGCCAACCGGCGGCGGAAATGGGCCGGGTAGCCGCTAATTTGCTCTTTGACCGGATTGCCCGGGGTGAGGCGCAAGAGAAAGGCGCCAAGATCGTCCTCCCTGTGGAAATCGTGCTGCGGCGTTCGTGCGGTTGCAAGCACCGCACACCCGTGATCCGCTAGAGCGTTCGGCAACTCGTAGCCACTGCGGGTCTATTGATTCGGCCAACGATAGTTGGCGAGCAGCTTCCCGTCCGTGCCCACCAGCAGCAGTGCGGCGCGCCCGCTCGCCAGCGATCCCGAGAAGCTTCTGCCGCTGCGCAAATCCGTGAAAGAAACCTGCTGCTGGTTCGATTCCGAGGTCAGCACGTAGAGAGTCGCCTTGGGGAAGACCGTGGGGCAGATCAGAATCCCCGGATCCTTCAGGGTCGTGGAATAGACCGGAGCGATTTTCGCAGCCTTCAAAGCATAGCTGTAAACATCGCCGATAGCCTGCAGGTTGTCGTTCAACTCCAGGGGCAAAGCAGCAAAAAGAATCCTACCGCTTCCAAGTGGCTTCTCGGCCCAGTCTTCGCTATTGGGCAGCGTGGCGCGGGTTAGCACTGTGGTCTTCAATCCTGCGAAACTCAGAGCTTCGTCGCCGCCAGGAAAATGGAACTGCGTGTCTCGCACAGTGAGGGGAGCGGTTACATAGGCAAGCCCAACAGAATCCTGCCTCCCCGTGGGATGGAAATGGGCGTCGTCGCCGAAGGGGCCGGTAACCAGCAGGACCGCACCGGCGCGCACACGTTTCTCAATCGCTTGCCACGCCGCATCTGTGAGTCCGAAAGGCGATGGCAGCAAAATGAGTTTGGGAGAACCGAGCAGTTCCGGCTGGTATTCACCGATCGCATAAGCCTGGCTTCGCGCGTAGTGATAGAGTGCCCGCACTGCAGCCTGCTGCGCCTCCAATGCCTGGGGATTCGACACCGATAGCTGTTCGGACTGCGGCAAAAGTATCGCTACATCCGGAAGAATCAGGGCATCGGCAAATGGAGCCGCCTGTGTGGCAAACTGACCCAGGTCGCGCATCATGTCTTCCCAGACCTTGGCCGAGCCGTCGCTGCGCTGCATGCCGAAGTCAGCCTCGCGGGCCCAATCCCATTGCATTGCGCCGCTGCTGCCGGCGGCAAATCCCAGCGCCCACTTTCGCTCGGTAAGTCCAAGCCCGGTGAATTCGTCCCAGCGCCAAGCGCCATCTGGAGCCCATGCAGGCTGATAGCCTGTTTCGCCGGTAATATTGGGAACGCCGGGGCGCTTGGCCGCCACTGAATCCCACAGCAGGGCATCGTCTTGCCAGTAAGTATGATTGGTAGTGAACGAGACGCCTGCTCCGCCATAAAACTGGTTCAGCACGCGATCGGTCGCTCCGCCTTCGTCTTGCCCCACGTCTACCAACTGGCTGCTGCCTGTGGCGCGAATGGTCGCCACCATCTGTCTGACCCAATCGCTGAACATGTCTTGGGCAAACAGATTGTAGTCCACAGTCCGCACCTGGTTCGGATTGCCATAGCGCTCATAGCGCAGATCGGCAGGCGCAGGCAGCGGGATCGCATCGAAACTTACCAGGTTCTCAGCCGGAATCCGCCAGGCATCTCCAAGCGCGGCAAGGCTCGGGTATTTCTGGCCGAGCCATTTGTGCCACGCTGCGGCTTCCGCCGGGTCTCCGTTGGGAACATTGCCATGAAAGATGGTGCGCGGGTTACTGAAGCTGGGCTCATTGATCAGGTCCCAACTCAGCCAGGGCACATCGTGGAAGCGCTCCACCACGGAGCGGACATAAGCCCGCTCAGCTTCAACGGCAGCCGGATCGATATAGGGATTCGGCGGGTTGCCGGGCGAGTCGGCCGTGTGGGGCTGGGGTCCCGAGTGCGGAGAAAACGCGAAGAATGTAAAGTTGACGGCAATGTCATGACGATGTGCGCAGTCGAGGAACGCTTCGACATTGCGCAGGAACCGCTCGTTTGCGCCGCCTGTCGCGGGTTCGATGAATTTGCCGTTGGGCATCCAAACGCCGGTGCGGACAAACGTCACTCCATGCGCAGCCATGTCGGCGAAATCCCGGTCCCAGACGGCTGCGTTTCGGTGGCCGGAGAAATCCCAACCGTTCTCTTCGGTCGTGAAGTAGTTGGTTCCAACAGGGAAAAACGGTTTGCCATCCAGGGAAAGGAAGTCTCCGTGCACCGCCAGCTTGGGACCGGAGGTAAGCGCTCCATGCTCGGTCACCAGGAACCCGTTCCGATAGAACGCTCTCGCCTCACCGCCTTGGCTATAGAGCGCCGAGATCCAATAGAACCCTGGCCCCAACGCCTTGTGGAAGGGTGCGTCGATATCGGCCTGGCCCTCGTTTGATACGGGAAGAGTTACGGAAGCAACGACCTCCTTTTCCGATTCGAGTTGCAGGTGAACTTCACCGGAGACCGGAACGGCCAGCTTCCGCCGATGCGGGTCGCGCAGATGGATGGTAATCGCCGGAACTTCTTCGGGACGAATGGCCGAATACAGCGTCTCAATGGACAACTCCGTTGCGCCCAAACCGGCATAGCGGGCGGCCAACTTCACCAGATCGATCCCGTCGGCACTGTCCCAGTAGCCAGGCAACGGATCGAAGTCCAGAGCCACGATACGCGTGCTGAGCCAGCGGTGGTCGGGGCCTTCCCCAGTGTGATTGGAGACGATCACCGGGGCAGCCACAAGTTGGCCTCTGGAGTCAGACATGTAACCAAGCCCATCCAGACGGCCCTCGAGGGTAAAGAACTGCTCCGCCCGGATGGTGAGCGGGGGCAGCCATGTGTATCCTTGCTTCCAGTGAAAGGTGGCCTCCTGGGGGACAGGCACCTGGTAGGTGTGGCGGAATCCGAGTATGCGAGCATAGGTGTCTTGTGGTGCGCCTGGCAGATACCGGCTGTTGGCCAAGGTCACCGGCACACGCAAAGGCTGGCCGCCGATCACCAGCAGATTGCCGCCCGCGGAAAGGTAATCCTCAATCGATTTCCAGGCGGCGACAGGGAAGGCCGAGCCGTAAGGGAGCACCAGCAGATCGGCATTTGCGAGCGTTTCAGGCGCGGCCAGAGCTGCTTCATTGGCAAAAGACGGGTCCAAGTCCTCGAGAGCCTTGTTCAGGCTTGTCCGGTCGATTGGCTGACTGCCTATGGTTGGAAACCCCGCTTGCCAGAACACAACCACCCTGGCCTGCAGGTGCAGGGGCAGCAGGGCACAAGCCAAAAGCGTCCAAAGATACCTGCGCATGCGTCTCTCCTATGATGCTCGCATCGCAAACGATTTTGCTTACGCCGGCGATGGTTCCAATCGAACATGATAACGATATCACCCGATTCCCAGTGTCAGGTATGCCTCAATTCTATCTGTCAGACTTGTGCCTGGTCCGTGCCAGTCGAGCCCGGCCCTCTCGGACTCCTGGGAGGCCGAAACCATACAGCAAAAAACGCGGGCTGGTGAATGACCTTCACCAGCCCGCGTCGTGTCTCGTTTGTGTTCCGTTAGAGTTCCAGCACCGTGTCTTCAATGGCGAGCCGGACATTCCCGTCCGATTTGGCCAGGCGGCGGACCGCCTCGGGCTTGTCGACCTTGGCCTTCAGCATGACCAGAGCGACGGGTACACTGCGGCCGGCACTCTTGATCGTATCCACCGCCGTCGGGCGGTCGATCTTGCAGGCACACATCAGAATGCGAATGCCCCGCTCGACCAATTTCGAGTTCTGCATGTGCACGTTGACCATGAGATTCTCATAGACGTAGCCCAACCGCGTCATGGCGCCCGTGGTAATCATGTTCAGAATCATCTTCTGGGCCGAACCGGCCTTCATCCGGGTAGAACCGGAGATCACTTCAGGGCCCACATCGGCAATGATGGCAATATCGGCGGCGGCAGCCAGGGGCGTGTCGTGGTTGCAGGTTACAGCCGCGGTGCGCGCGCCGCGTGCCCGGGCATAGGCTACCGCGGCAACCACGTAAGGGGTGCGGCCTGAAGCCGAAATGCCCACCACCACATCCTTGCGGGTGGGGCGGCGACGGGCGATATCCCGCTGGCCGAGTTCTTCGGAGTCTTCATTGACCTCGACGGCCGACGCCAGAGCTTTGGGTCCCCCAGCCATGATGTATTGCACCTGGCCTGGAGCCGTTGAATATGTGGGAGGGCATTCGGAGGAGTCCAGTGCCGCAATCCGTCCACTGGATCCAGCACCGATGTAGATAAGGCGGCCGCCATCTCGCAAACAGCGCGCCACCTGATCGATGACCTGCGCTATCTCCGGAATGGCCTTCTTGACCGCGGCAGGAACCTTCACATCCTCATGATTGATGATGCGAGCGATCTCCAGCGCGGACTTTGTGTCAAATCCTTGAGAAGCCTCGTTCTGGCTCTCGGTAGTCAAATCTTGAAGCAGGGAGGCCTGATCTTTCTTGACGTTAGCTTGGGTGCCGGCCGTCTCCTGAATCGTCGAGCTGGTAAGCATGCGTATGTCCCCAACAATCGATTGTAAATGCAAATTGCGCAACCCTGGGAGAATTCTGGACGAACGGACCCGGCCAGGGAACCTCTCCGGGAATCTTCAGAGAGACTGGCGAACGGCGTCGTGAAAGGCCGGTCTGACCTCTCGAATCAGTTGGTTCCGGCGATCGGGCCAGGTCCGATTTGTCAGCAGGACCACCGCAATCCCGGCCTCCCGGTCGATCCACAGTGAGCAGCCGCTGAAACCCAGATGCCCAATGGAGTTCGACGAGAAATAATGACCGGCCGAGGAATCCGGAGACGGTGTATCCCATCCGAGTGCGCGGGAACTGCCCTCCGGACCCTGCCGCTGGCTGAAAAGCTCGATCGTCTCCGGTTCGAACAGGCCGGCTCCCTCGCCTTCTGAATCGGATTTCGAAACTTGACCGAGAACCGCGCTTGCAAATCGCAACAGGTCGGGAACGTTGGAGAACAGGCCGGCGTGCCCTCCCGCGCCCTTCAACAACCAGGCATGCTCGTCCTGCACCTCTCCTTGAATGCGACGATGACGAAGCGTCGTGTCCTCCTCGCTGGGTGGAATCGAGGCGCGCAGGCCTGGCGACGGGCAGAATCCGGTTGCAGCCATTCCCAACGGCTGAAACACTTCTCTGTGCACCCAGGCAGCAAGATATTCGCGGGTACAGACCTCCAGAGCCTTGCCGAGCAGGATGAAGCCCAAATCGGAGTATTCGGCGCGTGCTCCCGGTTCAGCTTCCAGCGGCAGTTCAAGGCAAGCGCGAAAAAGTGCCGCAGGGTTCTTTGCCGTGCGATAGAGTTCCCGATAGCCAGGCAGACCGGAATTGTGAGCCAGCAGGTGGCGTGTTTTCACATGGCGGGCGTTCTCGCCCCGGCTGCGACCCACTATAAAGCCGGGCAGCAACTCGCCCAGTGGGGTGTCCATGTCCAGCAGACCGCGCTGGTAGAGCAGCATGGCAGCCGCCGTAGTCACGGCAACCTTGGTCAGACTGGCAACGTCGTACACCGTTTCCGCCTGCACCGCGGGTGCGCCTTCTTCGTAGGTGAAATGGCCCAAAGCGTCCTGTAGAACGACCTCGTTGCCCGACACCACCCCAAAAGCACAGCCGGGAAAGGCATGGGTGGCGATGGCATCTCCCAGCACGCGGTACACGGTTTCGAACCGGTCGCCGGACTTCAAGGCGGATGAATCGGGTACAGCAATCTTGCATTTCATGGCTGTCATGGATCGTAACGCGATTTGCACCAGAAACCTCGTCCACCGTCCCATTTTTAATCGCAGACCGGCAAATGTAGCTATCCTGGAAGCTGGACGACGCGTCTATCGGATGTGGGGCGCGCCGTTGCCGCAACAAGCCTCCCGGAGGATCTTATGCATCGAGAACTCAGGTTGCAGCGGTCCCTTTTTGGGCTCTTGCTGGTGACCGGATGTTGCGCGCTCTCTCAAACGCCTGGATCGCCCAACCAGCCTGTCCCTGCCGTTGCCCCCGCGACCGCTGACTCGCAACCTGTACCCGATGCGGCAAAGCCGTCGGCCCCATCGAGCGACCTTCCGCAAAAAAAGTCCTACACCGTCCCGGAAGGAACCCGAGTTCTGCTGCAGTTGCGCAGTTCCATCAACACCCGCAGCGCCAAACCGGGAGACGGGGTCTACCTCGCCTCGACTTTTCCGGTCGTGGTAGGGAATCGGGTCATGATTCCGTCCGGGGTTTACGTGCAGGGGGTCGTGGATCGCGTTGCCCGCGCCGGCCGCGTCTCGGGCAAGGCGCAACTGGATATGCACTTTACCTCCATGATCTTTCCCAACGGATCGGTTGTGGAAATTCCGGGCCTGGTCAACAGTCTCCCCGGCGCCAAGAAGCAGTCCGTCAAGGATGATGGCGAGGGCACGATCCAGCAGGATGGAGACAAGGGCCGAAATGCCGGTGAGGTAGCGAAAATTGCAATACCCACGGGGGGAACCATCGGCTCCATCGGCGGGCTTCCATCGGGACATCCGCTTGCCGGTGGAATCGCCGGATTGGGCGCCGGACTCGCTGCAGTGGGATTGGTGTCGCTCTTTACCCGAGGCGCCGACGTCAACATCGAATCCGGCACACAGGTTGAGATGGTTCTGCAGCGGCCCCTGCTGCTGGAGGAATCGAATCTCACCGGCACCGCTCCAACGCTGGTTCCCGCGGCCGATCAGCCCAGACCGCTTGAAAAACCAAACCGTGCGCATGTGATGTGCCCTCCGGGTGGGCTTGGTTGCGATTAGTTCGGAAGGGCTTTTGGGCCCAAGGTTCCCCTTAGGCGATTTTCGTCCCTAGCAAGCCAGCAACCCGCGCGGACTCCGCGATTTCTCCATAGGAAATGTCTGGATTTGGAGGTCGATGGAGACAATTTCTGTCTGGACCGTCCGCGTCTGACTTAGAAATCGTTGACAGAGTTCCGTTAGCCGGACATGCCCACTCTGGCCAAATTCCACTCCGTTTGCAATCAGGCTGCTGTAGATCTCAACACACTCTTGGCGTTCGAATTCGATCAGCATGTGCAACTCGCCGGCCTCGCTCGCGCTGCGACGCAGGACCCAGGCGCCGTTTCCCACCAAGGCCCCGACAAGGGCTCTCACCAGGCGCCCCGGCTCATCGACAGAGAGACTCCCGATCTTGATTGACCCGAGCCCATTCACGATTTGTCCCAGGTCGCTACTCAATTCGGTTGTCCTCACCATTCCTATCGGAATACTCGGTGCCATCATCAAAGGTGTGCCGGTTCGGTATGCACCTGACCGCCGTCGAGACATTCGACCTTGATGCCAACCCAAATACACAGCGCTTTGGTAATTGAACATCGCTCAGCAGAATCCAAAGGCCCGCCCAACGTGTTTTGGCCCACTCCCGTCTAGTAAGAAAATCCCTACCCCTCTGCGCAACATTTTGTTGAAATAGCTTCCCTCGCGTATCGTTTGATTAGACAACCGTCCGATCCTGAGTAGCGTTGCCACTCGGCCTCACAGAGGTTGGACCTTCAATAAATTTTGCAGGGAGATGGATACATGGCAGTTCTTGACATTTTGGCGAGAGTCGATCGCGATATCGCCCTATTGCAGCAGGCGCGAGCCTTGTTGTTGGATGGGATTGGGCCGGCAGCGAAGAAGAAGGCCGGCAGGCCCAAGAAGGCTGTTGCTGAGGCCAAGAAAGCGGTAAGCATGAGAATAGCGCCCGCCGCAAAAAAGACGGGGACGACACCTGCCGCGGTTAAGCCTGCCAAGAAGAGGAAACTCACGCCGGAAGGGCGGAAGAAGATAGCCGAGGCCGTCAGCAGGCGGTGGGCGTCGCAGAAAGCAAAAGCGGCCAAGTAGCCCCCAATTTCGAGAATCCCGCGCGGCCCTCCCCAGCCGTGCAGGGGCGAACCTGTCGCACGGAAACCCGATGTTGTCGATGATCCAAGCATCGATGATCCGCGACATGTCATCGATGCACGGCCGATCGGCATTTCCCAACCCTCGATTCATATGCCTGAAATTCCTCCTTGGTGCCCATCGTCACGAATTGCAGATGATCCTGTTTCGAAACGGGAAATGCTGAAATTATTTTCTTCTTGGCTAAAAAGCATTTGTTGACGGCATGTGAATGCGCGGGATAGATTCATCTCGTACGGGGAAGGAGGGTAGTCGAAAAGATGCAGCGATACTCTTCAAGCAGTACGGTTCGTGAGGTAACTGAACCCTAGGGCATCGCGCCCCAGAACCCCAGGTTGCCACGGCGGAGTGAATTTAGCCGCACGCGACTCCTAGCCATTCTTCCCGTAGCAATGCATTCCTGGTCCCGATATGCGGGGTTGGCGTTTCTTCCAATGGAGCGACGACGCAGTCGCCCGAGAAGCCCGGTCTACCGGGTTACGCAATCGAGATATCGCGGCTTGGAACCATGAGTGAAGATGTCAGGGGCCTCGCGGCAAAGCGATGGCCTTAACCAAGTACCAAGAGTTCACCACAACGGCCTGGGCTTTGCGCCTTGGCCGTTGTGCTTTCTCGGCGGCAACTAACCTCAGGGCGCCGCCATTCGTGGCGCCGAGGTTCTTGGCGTCTTGCAGGAAGTCCCCAATTCGCCAACACGCTTCTGCCCGGAACGAAGGCTAAATTCAAGTCGTTTTTCCAAAGCCCTTTCTCTATTCTTCTCGCAAGGAAATGAAAAAGTCGACAGCACAACAATTCAATTCGCAGTTAAACGTATCTATGAACCTGGAATCGGCAGTTGAAGATGCCTTCAGGATGAATCGCTACCTCGAGTGAATACTGGCAGTAAAGACCGAGCCGTCGGGACATCCATCCTTACTTGACCATTGTGGTTCGACACGCAAGGGAATTCGTTCTCGCTCGTTGCCGCAAAAAACGAAAGCGGCCGGACTCAAGTGGCCCGGCCGCTCCGTCGGTTCCTCTAGTTTGTGCTCGTTCCCCAGAGGATCCCGCGGCCCCCGCCGCACAAATACACCGTCCCGAAAGTGCGCATGTCGCCCGTTACGCAGCCCAGACCACCGCCCCACTTATGGGCCGCGTCGTTGATCTGTGTCCAGGTCGCCCCGTTGTCGATCGAACGGAACAGCCCCAGCGTGCCGTTGCTGGTCCCGTAGAGATAGAGCGTCAGGAAGTTCCCTCCGGAGGCTCCCTTGCCGAACGAGAAGTACGTCGCCCCGCTTACTCCCGGCAACGCTGTCAGCGCGGGTGCGCCGGCTGTTCCCGTATTGGAATAGAGGCCACTACTCTTGGAGTTCAACCACAGATCCCCCTGCGCGTCGGGAAGAATCACAAGATTGCCGTCGCCGGGCAAACTGCTTTGCAGCGCGGTCCAGGTCTGCCCCTGATTGGTGCTCATGTAGATGGAGCCGCCGCTGAAGCCATAGAAGACCCCTGCCTTGACGCGGTCGCTGACTACTTGCGCTTGTGCTGGAATGCCCGAGGAGGCTGTCCAGGTTGCGCCCAGGTTCGTCGAGTACCAGACAGAAGAAGTGTCCGCCGGAGCCCACACCAGCGATGAGCCGTCCGGGGCAATGGCAGCAGTGCCGCCGCCCGTCGCGGTTCCCCTGGGGTTGGTGGCAAAAGCTGTCCAGGTCATGCCGCCGTCGCTGGAAAGGACACCGTACGGAGTCGTTCCATTGGTGATGCGCACGACAGTGGTGGGTGTGCCCTGCTCAAAGTCGATGCTCGACGGGGAACTGCGCGGATTCGACCACATTCCCTGTACGGGAGACTTGGTCAAATCGGTATGCGCGAACCCGTAGATATCGCCCATGCCGCTCAACAGAAGGGTGCTGCCCGAAGGCGGAGCCAGCACCATTCCGACCGCAGTCTCTTCGACCCCGTTGGCGCCGACCGTCCAATCCACATTCTGGCCGGTATCGGCTCCGGTCAAATCGGTGGTAGACCAGATAGTCGCGCCGGTTCCATACATGGCGTGGTCGGAATTGAATGGGTCGATCGAGATGCTGCCCACCCAGTTGCCGCTGCCGACATTGGTTACCGGGCCGCTGCCGAAGGTCAGATAAGGCGAAAGAGTTGCGTCATGCGTTCCGCCGAATGCCGAGACATCGGTCCACGTCGCACCGTCATTGGTGGTGCGATAGATGGTGTCTCCCGGATACCAGTCGTCGATCGTCGCCAGCAGCAGGACACCCGCATGGTTTGGATCGGCTGCGATGCCGCCGTACCCTGAATCGCCCAAGTCGCCCTTGCTGTTCGGCGGAATCGCGATCTGCTTCCAGGTGCCCGATGTCCAGTTGGAGCCGGGAGCGAATTCCCACAGTTGGCTGGTCGTGATGCCGTTGGGGCCGGTCCCGTCGCCATACAGAACATACAGGTTCCCGTTGGGGCCCAGAATCGCATGAAGCGGCGCCAAAGGCGTGGTTGCCGTGGCGAACGAAGGCTGTCCGGTCACGGCAGTGAATGTGCTGGAGACGGAGCCGGGGTTGGTGCTCACATAGAGTCCCACCGGGGAAGTGCCCACACCCGTTCCTGCCGCGGCCACATATACAGCCTTGGTCGCTCCGCTCGCGCTCACGGGAATGACCGACACCACTCCGTTGCCATTGGCCGTCGAGGTTACGGGCAAACCGGTGACTTGGTTCCAGGTCGAGCCGTGATTCGTGGAGATCTGCAAGCCGGCAACTCGTGTCCCGAAGTACACCGTTGCTGGGGTGTTCGGATCGACGGCCATGCGCTCGCCGGTGTTGCGGCCATTATCGTTGGAGCCGTTCTTGAAGCCCAATGGAACGGTGGTGAACGTCGCTCCCTGGTCGTCGGAAACGAGCATGGCGCCATTACCGTCCCAGTTCTCATTGGCATACTCGCCCACAGCCAGGTAGAGCCGGTTGGGATCGGCCGGGTCCAGGCCGATAGCCTCGACACCGCCGTACCACCATACCGAAGGGTCGATCCAATCGGTAAGCGGCACCCACTGGGCGTCGTTCGGACCCCAACGGTACGCGCCGCCCATATCGGTTCGCGCATACATCAAACCCTTCTGATTGGGGTGGAAGTAGAGCCCGCTGACATAACCTCCGGCGACGATCTTGACGTTGCCCCACGCATACGACGGCGGCGCCGTCGTCCCGCTCACGGTGAGTTTCACGGTCTGGGTAACGCTGGCGTAGTCGATCGAGTCCGTCGGCACGAAGTTGACGCTGAGGGTAGATGTTCCCGCGACGGACATCACCGTTCCCAAAGCCGGTGAGTACGTGAATGTCCCAGGTACGCTGGCAGTGGCATCGAGTTGTGTGACGCTCAGAGCAGTCCCGACCGGAACGGCGGCCGGCGTATTCCAGGTCACGACCGGGGTCGCCTGGTTCACGGTCAACGTGACGCTGGCTGTGGCCGTGTTGTAGTCGACCGTGTCCGCTGGCGTGAAGGTGACCGAGAGCTTGGTTGACCCGATCGCCGACATCGTTGTTCCGGCTGCGGGGGTGTAGGCGAACGTTCCTTTGATGCCGGCCGTGGCGTCCAGTTGGGTGGCGCCCAGCACCGTTCCGACTGGAACCGGCGCCGGCGTGGGCCAGGCGATCACAGGGGTTCCTGCGGTGACCGAAAGCGATACTGTGGCCGTTGCTGTGGCATAGCTGGAACTGTCAGTTGGCGTAAACGTCACGGAAAGAGTTGTTGTCCCGACTGCGGTCAGGATGGTCCCAGCGGCAGGCGAATACGTGAATGTCCCAGGGACGTTGGCCGTGGCATCAAGTTGGGCAGCGCCCAAGGCCGTTCCAGTGGTTACTGCGGCGGGTGTGCTCCAGGTCAGTGCCGGAGCCACCGGGTTTTGGACAGGCTGTGAAGACGAGCCGCCGCCACTTCCGCAAGCCGAAAAAAGGCCGAGGAAGGGGAGCGAGAGCAATAGGGCAAGGGGTGAAATGAAAACCTTTACTTTCACGGGTGAGCCTCTGGGTTTCCGTTTGCTTTGGATCCACGGTGAACCGATTTAGTGAGTCTATCGGACACAACCTGTTCCTGGGAATCGGCCTCAGACCCTGTCCTCGATTTCATTGAGCATAATGCCGTTTGGCGTCACGGCAAATCAACCTCAAAGGCTGGTTCGTGCCCGGTTATTCGCTGGTCAGTTATCGGAAGCGGGGATGCAAAGCAGATTGTTCAGGCTGCAGTCCACCCGCCGTCTATCGTGAACAGCGAACCTGTGATGAAGGACGCTTCGTCGCTGGCCAGGTAGCGAACCATGGAGGCGATCTCTTCCGGATGGCCGAGACGGCCG
This sequence comes from uncultured Occallatibacter sp., assembly GCA_964560845.1. GTDB lineage: Bacteria > Acidobacteriota > Terriglobia > Terriglobales > Acidobacteriaceae > Telmatobacter. The sequence continues at coordinate 37,855 of CAZLMY010000015.1, forward strand.
ATCGGTTGACGGCCCCGAATCTCGGCGCGGACTTCTTCCTTGTTGTGCCTGTGGAATTTCTCCAGGTAGCCCTCGACAAAAGGCGTCTGTACCGTGGCCGGGCAAATGGCGTTCACCCGCAGGCTTTTGGGATAGTCGACGGCAAGTTGCCTGGTCATGGCCAGCACCGCCCCCTTGCTGGTGCAGTAGGCAAAGCGCTGTTTGATGCCCACCTGGCCTGCCACGGAGCCAATGTTCACGATCGTCCCACTGTGCCGGTCGTCATCGGCCAGCAGCAGCGGAAGAAACGCCCGCGTAACCAGGTACACTCCGCGCACATTCACGTTCAACAACTGGTCGAAATCCTCCGGCTCGGTGGTTTCAATCGTGCCCACGTGGCCGATGCCGGCGTTGTTCACCAGAATGTCGAGCCGGTCAAGGCGGGCCGCGGCCGCAGCAATGGACGTAGGGCTGGTCACGTCGAGATGCAACACCTCGGAAGATCCGATGCCATTGGCCAGTGCCTCCGCAGCACTGATATTGATGTCGGCTATCCACACGAAGGCTCCAGCGCGAACCAGTTCCTTCACCGTGGCCTCGCCAATGCCGCTAGCGCCGCCGGTCACCAGCGCGTGGCGATTGTCCAAGCGAAAGGGTTGGACTGGCGGCCGCGCAGCCTTCGATTCGGGCATGATATGGATCGGCTTTGTCATCGAATGTCTTCCGGCTCCGCCTTGGGCAGGGCAAGGGCAGTATAGCGCGCACCGCGACGCCGGACCGACATCAATCGTCGGCGGTACCCAGGGGGGGGCTTCGCCGAGTCGTCGTACCAGAACAGCACAAGGCGCGCACCGCGAATTCTGTGCGCGCCCCGTCTATCCTTAACGGGAATGGTTACCTCTTGACGCCGACGCCTCTGCGCACCTGAGCCAGCGTGACTGTACCGTCGGCATTGTGCGCGTACTGGTGACAGGTCAGTACGCAGGTATTCTGGGTCCCTGAATGCGTGTAGGAGATGGCGGCGCCATTATTCTGGGTCACGATGCGCGCGTCGAAGTTCACCAGCCGCTGGCCGCCGATGCTTCCGCCCGGAGCTCCCATTCCATGTGCCGTGTGACAGGTGGAACAAGAGAAGCCGTAGGTGCCAATGTGCAGGCTGTGCTTGCTGAAACTGGTGTTCTGCATGATCTGGTTGGGCATATCGTGGCATTTGCCGCAAAGAGCATACGGGCCATTCACGCTCAGATCGGGCCCCGGAAAGAGATTGCCCACAACCCCGCCCGGTTTGACGGCGGTGTTGAATTCATAGCGGCGCTCAAGAATATGTTGCCAAACGGAGCCATGAGGGCCGTTCGAGCCGGCGCCCCCAAATTCGCGATTGTCGTCGCTGTTGTGGCAATCGCTGCACAGGATCTGCGTACCCATGGCGCGGCCATTGGTCGTGGTCCCCTTCAGGTCGAGCATGGTGGGCAGCAAACTGAACTGGGTCAGCGGACTGTTCCTGGCATGGGTGACTGGATGGCTGGATGGCGCAGCGGTGGCAAACTCGAGTCTGACATCGAGAGGATCGCTCGCCGCAACCAGCCGCACTGGGAAGTACCCATAAATCGGCAGCGTCTGTTTGCCCGTGCTGCTGCCATGGCAGCGAAGGCAGTTCTCGTATTGGTTGAGAGTTTGGGCGGGAGTAAGGATGGTGGTTCCGTCGGAGGCGCTGACTCCCTGGATGTCTTTCTGAGACACCCGGATCAGCGGCGCGGGAGGGAAGGTTATTACCTGCTGGGACCCGTGCGCATTGTGGCAATCCACGCAGGTCGCGTGCCGGTTGTTATTCAGAAGTATGCCTTCGGTGGCATCGTGCGAATTGGACCCCGCCGGGAAGGGATGGCCCACCTTGGGCGTGGCGTACTCTGCGAACACGTTGGCATACGACAGCATCGGCGAGACGTTCGCGCCATTGTGGCAGGAAATGCAATCCTGTTCATTCTGTCCGCGCAGCAGGCGCGATGTGCCAAGGGCGGCATTGTGGGGCGCATGGCACGAGATGCATGCGCTGGCGGCCACTGTGGGGTAGCTTCCCAACAGCGCCGAGGGTGAAATCCCGCCGGTATTCAGGGCGTGCTGGCTGGCGGACCAATCGGCCAACTGGTTTACAAACCCGGCCTTTTGCCGCGTGGGATCGTGGCACGCAAGGCACAACTGACCGCTCGAACTGTCCTTCACAAGAAAATTCAGCGACACCTTGTCCTTGGCTTGTACGTGCGGATTGTGGCACGAGATACACTCGACGTTCCCATTGATGAGCTTGACTACTCCGGTCGTATCTCCGGTCTTCTTGTTTGTCGCAATGGAGGCGAACAAGTCGACACTATCCACCAGCGGCGTGATCATGCTGAACGGATGCGATCGCTGCATATTGGTGCCGAAAACGTCGTTCGCATTCATCGATCCTTGCGTCGCGACCTTGCCGTAGACCACCGTTTGTCCGGGCGCAACGGAACCGTCGTGACAACTCAGGCATTGATTGCTGGAATAGCCGAGCGTTGGCTGTTTGCCGGTGTTTGCTTCGGTGTCGCTCGTGTAGTTCGTGTAGGTCTTGGTGGTCAGTGTCTGATTCCACAGGCCGCGGTTCAGCCCGGAGTGCGGCGCATGACAATAAGAGCAGGCGTCGGGGCGCGCACCCTGGATGGGCGAACCACCGCCAGGCCCCAGATTGTGCACACCCAGCACATCGCCTGAAACCTGAGCCAACAGGGTAGTTCCGGTGAGCAGAATCGTCAGCCCGGCGACAATTGTTTTCAGCCTCACTTCATTCCCTCCATGGCCGCCTTCTTCAAGCCAACGTATTGAAAAACCTGCACGCGGTGGTTAAACGAATCCACTACAAAAACGCGGTCGTCATGATCGATGAACAAGCCGGCAGGCAGCTGGAATTCACCGGCATGAGTGCCCCTGGTCCCGAAGTAATACAAAAGGTCGCCCTGACGATTGAAAACCTGAACCAGGCCCCACAGAGAATCCACTACGTAAAGATCGCCTTCCGAATCGACACTGACAGCCTTCGGCCGGAACATGGCTCCGGCGCTGTCGCCGATCTTTCCAACGGTGAATTGAAACGTCCCGCTGCGGTCAAATGCCTGTACACGAAAATTCATCGCGTCGACTACGAAGAGATTTGGTCCATCCAGCCGCAATTCGGTGGGCAGATTGAACTCGCCTTCGCCCGCTCCCGACTTGCCAATCGTCTGCAGCACGGTGCCTCGCATGTCGAGAACAAATACTTCGTCGCGCAGTGTGTCCGTTACGTAAATGCGTCCTGCAGCCGAGTCCACTGCAATGCCGGTCGGGCGTTTGAAATATCCTTCGCCGCCCTTCAGGCTGCCCAGTGCATGCAAGAATTTTCCATTGGGCTCGAAGACCAGGATCTCGCCGGCCTCCGAATCGGTGACGTAAATATTGTCCTCGGCATCCACGGCAACGCATTGCGGCGACAACATGGCGTCCTTGTCTTTTCCCTGGCGCTGGATGAACTTGTACTTGTGCTGCGTGAAGTCGAATACATGCACACCCGCTGCGCCCGGGTCGGTCACAATAATCCGTCCCCGTGAATCGGCGACAATACTGTAAGGCCGCACCAGAGTGTGATAATCCGGCGCACCGGCAATCACATCCACCAGCTTGTTCCAGAATCCACGATCCGGTTTGACTTCCGCTTCCGATTGGAAACTGTGCTCCCAGGTCAGCTTGCGACCGCCATCGAGCGACATCTCCCATTGCTCGGGCGTGGCCTTGAGGAGCCTTGATTTTTGCGAAGCCCAGATTGGGGTAAGCAGCAGCGCGACGCCAGCCAGGGTCAGGGCTGCGCCAAAACAATGCCGCCGCGTGCCTCTTAGAAGAACTTGAACCAACGCGATACCCCGATGTAGAACGATGATATTACTTCTGGTCCTGTGCCGGTGCTGCTGAAACCCTGGCCCAACCGGGAATACCCGCTGGTGAAGTTCAGCTTGCGGTATTGATATTGGATAAGGGTATTGAATTCATCGGTGTCGTTGGTCGAGGCCACCCCGCCGGTGGAAGTATTGCTGCTCGATTTGCCATAAACGGCTGACAGAATCAATCCCTTCACCGGCGCGCTCGATAGCCCCAGCGAATAACCGTTCCCGCCGTAAAGGCTCACCAGGTCGGAAGGCAATGTGGGGGAGGGAACTGGCACCGACACCAGACCCGCCCCTGTAGCCAGAGCCTGCCCATCCGCCTTGGAATAGCTCCCTGTGGCTGTCAGCCATTGGGAATACCCCACGCTTGCGTTGTAGCTCTCGCTGCTGTTCGTCGTGCCGGCCTGCTCCGTCAACGCTGTTCGCCCCGCGCCGGCGCCTGCGCTGACGTTGAATTTGCCCCAGCGCCGCCTGGCGTTGGCCGAGTAGTTAAACAGCGAGTTCATATAGGTCACAAGCAGCGTCTGCACATTCTGTGAATAGCTGAAAGACCCATTGACGTCCCATCCTATAACGCGCTTGGAGTAATTGGCGTTCGTCGAAAAACCAAGAGTATCGGCGCCAGTCTGGTCCGACGAATTACCCGAGGCGTTTACCGTGGCATTGAAATTGCCTTCGAACAAGACATGCGAATAGGTGGCGCCGCCCCCGTACGAGGTCTCGCCATAGTCCTGTCCCAGGTAACTCTGATTGCGGCGCTCGACGTAAGCCGTGGTCTGCAGGTTTTGCCCCGGAGCATAGCCAACAGTCCCCATCAGGTCAAGGGAGTTTGAGGACTCGTCGGTGTTCAGCCCTGTGGCAGACCCTCCGGCAGAAATGATCGCCTGCACCAGCTCTCCGCTCAAGTTGTCGGAGTAATTTGCGCTTGCTGTGACGGAGAATTTGTTGGTTGGGTGAATCGACGCAAGCGCATTGAACATGTCGATCGTGCCGCTGGAACTGGAGCCGAGATAGTCGGTTGTCCAGTTACTCCGCGTCGCACTTGCTGTTACAGAGCCTTGCATGGGAAGGCGGTGCCCGACCGTGTACCCGTAAGTGCTGTTGCCGGAATGGGTCTCTGCATTGTCTACCCCGGCTACCACCTCTGGGATGAGGGAATGCGCCCCGCCCAGGCTATAGAAGGCGCTCATGTTAAAGCCTGCAATCAGATAGCCGGAGTGAAGGTTCAACGAATGAAATGAATTCTCTCCTTGATCGTTCGTGCCATAAACGGAGTAGCGGCCCGAGCCCAGTTGGAATCCCGCCGAGAAGCTCGGGGCGTTCGGCAAACTTTCGCTCCAGTTAATGCCGAATGTATCGTCGTTGCCGTGGGTAACATAATTGGCTACGCCCGGAACCGAGTAATTCCCTTCGCTGTTATAAGCCTTGGAATAGCTGATTGTGCCCGGAAACTGGCTGCCGCCGAACAGATTTACCGATGCGTTGACGCCGCTGGCATCTGAAATGGACTGAAAGTTTGAATTGGCCCGCGATTGATTCACGTATACAGAGGCATTGAAGGATAGAAAATTGGGCTTGTAGTAACTGCCGGCATAGTTGACGACGCCGCCAAGGGTCCAGTTGTGGTCTGAACCCGTCGTGTTGCCGAAATCCGCCGTATATCCCGGCGCGATCGTGCCATTCAAACTCGAGGTGAGTTCGCCGGTCCGAACCTGCGCGGCAATTGGCCACGCCATCAACAATAGCCCTGCTTGAACGTACCAGGTGACCCGCAAAGAAGCCCTCACTGTGTGCCATCCTTTATTTCCCAAAGCTGCAACGTGCCGCCAAGAATCTCATTCGCAATTCAGGTATCGCCTCAGCATCCCCGAATCAGTCAAGGCTTTCTCCCTTGCGGGCCGGCGCCTCGAATCCGGCATCCTTTCCCAGCCCGTTTACAGCTCTTCGACCTTTGCGTTCTGCCGCAACCGCTTGTCCAGTGCGGCACGAAGCTGGTTGATCTTCTTTTGTTGCAGTTCCTGTGTCAGCGGCGCTTTGACATCTTCGAACTTCTGTTCGCCCGCAGGCGTATGTTCTCCCAGGCGCACAATCGTGTAGGCCTGTTCGATCTGGATCACATCGCTGATATCGCCCGGTTTCATCCCGAGCAGCGCTTTCACAACCTGGGGCGCAAGTTCGTTGACTGGCACGGGCTTGTGCTGGCCCATCATCACGCGGTAATCGTCGTCGGAGACTTTCTCCGCCAACAGGCCAAATTCCTCGGCCGTCCTCGTTGCCCTTGCCTGGCGCAGTTCCTGGTCGGCCCGCGCGCGGCCCGCCTTCAACTGCTCGGCCGTGGCGTTCGCTGGGGGAATGACAGAAATACTCTGGAACGTATACGACTCAGGATGGTCGTAGCGCTCCGGGTTCTTGTCGTAATAGGCTCTAACTTCGGCCGGGGTGACGACGCCCTTCAATTCCACTTCGCTCTTCAAATACGCATCGATCAACAACGAGCGCCGGATTTTGGCCCGAAGCGACTGCAGCGAACCGTGAAACTCGCTCTGCATCAGGGCATTGAACTGGTCCGGTGTCTCGAACTGTTTGCGGAAGTCCGCCTCGGCTCGCTGCATCTTGTCCGCAGGAACGGTCATCTTCTGGCGCAGCGTTTCCTGGTAAACCAGTTCTTCAAAGACGATCATCTTCATGGCGCCGGAGCGGATTTGCGGTTCCATGTCTTTTGGAAGCCCACCGTGTTGGCGAGCATACGGAAATATCGTGTATTCCTCGCGTACCAGGTCGGCATAGGTCAGTACCGAGCCGTTGACGCGTGCGACGGGCTTGTCCGCCGGGGTCTGCGCCACAAGCCCTTGAGTGGCCGACTGGGCCAGCACCGTAGGTGCGTGGGAAGCTACCTGGGCCCCGACCGATGCGCAGGCAAGCAGAACGATCATGCATATGGGGAATGTGCACTTCATGAATGTCACCCTGAATCGGAAAAAAAGGGGAGGGAAACCGTCCTCCCTCCCCATCATGCAAACGGACTAGAACACTGTTGGCAGGGAAGCGCCGTTGGACTCGTTCGCCTCGCCACCGTGGCACTGGCGGCAGAATTGCGCCGTCTGGTTGCTTCCCGCAGTCGTACTGGCCGGGTTGTAGGGGGCGCGGATGAAGAACATCGTCCGGTAGAAGCCACTTGCCAGGCCAGAACCCGATCCGCCAGCCAGGGTGGCTGCGGAGCCGGTGGTCACCTTGACCACATTCATGAGGTGCTGGTTGTGGCAGGTGGTGCAGAGCACGACGGGCGTGTTGTTGTAGACGCCGGGGCTGACAAAGAAGCTGTAGTTCTAAATCAGCAGGCTGGTATTCGGGCCGTTCATCAGCACCTTGCCGGCGCTGCTGATGGTGCAATCCCAGTTATATTGACCGGTGCAGCTCATCGTGGCGGTCAGGCCCACCGGGTGGTCGTTGAGGTAGTTCCCAACACCGGTGCCATCGTTACCGAGCAAGGTCGGGGGCTTGGCGCCGCCGTAGGTTGCCGGGTTCAGGGTCTCATAGACCTTGTTCTTCATCATGGCGCCAGTTGCATAGTTGCCGTCATGGCAGCTCAAGCAGGTGAGCATGCCGGCAACGTCCGGAGTCGTTCCCAACATGCTGGTCGGGAGGACTTCAACGTAGCCGCCGCCGCCCGAAGTAATGGTCTTGCCCAGCAGGTTGGTGACATCCTCGCCCCAGAGAGCTACACTGCCCGTGTTGGGAACATCGTTGAAGCCGGTCGGCGGTGTCACGGCACTGTTCACTGTAGACACCGGGGTGTAGCCGTTGCCGAATGCGCCGCTATGTGGCGCGTGACAGGCGGCGCAACCGCGACCGTAATTGAGATGGGCGCCAAGGACGTCTGACGTCGGTGCCCCGATCTGGGCCGCCGCGAACCCCGCGGTTGCCAAGAACATCGTGGAGAGCAGAAGATTCCGTTTCATTGAGTAGAGCCTCCTAGTACACATTCCTGTTGTTCGACCGAACCGTGTCGTTGACCCTACCGGTACAGCTTTCAGTTCAGCCTTCGTCTAGAACGTGTGCACGAGCCGTGCCGTTGCCACACGAGGGCACCGGTTTCAAGACGACCTGCCTATCTTGTTGTGGGGGAAAGAGTTCGATAGGCGCGGCCAGGAGCGGCTGAGGTTGCTGAGAAAACTCGTCCGGCGGCGATGGGCGTTCTGGCACAGTGACGGTGGTGAAAAGCCCCAAGAAAAAGTCGCTGCATCGGGCTTTTTCACCCACAATCCGGTCTTGGGTGACTCGGCGCATCTTCATAGGGGGAAAACTGTCTCTCGCTCCCGTCCGAAGGCTTGAATTGCAGACTGTTTGTCGAAATGTGAGAGACATCACACCAATAAGTAAGGAACAGTGCTAGTCTTCATTTTCCTCAGGGTTAAATTTGGAGAACGGCTGATTTGGCGCGGATCTTCCTCTGTTCGGCGCCAAACGTGCACAAACAGTTATTCGCGCTCCAGTCCTGCGATCGATCCAACAGGATTCTGAGCAGGTTCGACCAGGAGATTTGAGGCATGGCACAGGAATCAACCCCGGACTCCACCGCGAGTCCAACCTTGCAGGCCACGCAGGTTTATGCAATGGCAGGCATTTGCCTGGCGGCGGGGCTGGCAATTGGGTACGTCTTTCGCGGTGCGCAACCGCCCGACTCTAAGGCGCAACCCGCTGCAATTGCCGTCCCGGCATCTGCTCCTTTGAGCCAGGTGGGCAGCCAACCCATGTCCGGCATCAATGAAATGAAGCAGATGCCCGGCAACCAAATGCAATCCGCGGTCAACGCTGCCCCGCTGCCTGCACCAGCCAAGACCATCGGCGCAAAGAGCATGCCCACCTTGGCAGACATGAAGCAGATGGCTGACAAGCAAGCCGCGCCGTTGCTCGTGAAACTCCAGAGCGATCCAAAGAACACGGCCATGCTGGTTCAAGTTGGCGCCATTTATCATGGCACTCATTGTTTCAAGGAAGCGTCCGTTTACTATGGAAAAGCCGTTCAAATCGACCCCAGAAACGTTGCCTTCCGCAATAAGCTGGCTTCCAGTCTCTTCCGCAGCGGAGATATCGATGGCGCCATCGCACAACTGAACAAGGCGTTGGCTGTCGATCCGAGTGACGCTAACTCGCTGTTCAATCTTGGCACCATCAAGTTACAAGGAAAAAACGACAACAAAGGCGCCCTGGCTGCTTGGCAGCACTTGTTAAAGAGCAATCCTCAGTTGAGCTCGGACCGCAGAGCCATGGTCGATGGAATGATCGCCAATGTTATGACATCGTTAGACGATCGGCACCGGATTGAAGGAGCAAAAAAGCCATGACGGACATAAATACAAATCCGGTGAAACAATGGTCAACCAAGATGGCCATCGTCTTGGCGGCTGTTTGCCTGTTGTTCGGAATTGTCGGCGGCTGGTATGTTCGCGGGGGCCAAGCCTTGGCGGAAAATGGAGCCGCCAAAGCAGTCGTCGCCCCGGCGCCAGGAGGAAACGCGACAGGTCCCACGTCCCCGTCGCCCGATCCCGCCCGCTTGAAAGGAATGGCCGATGCCCAGGCAGCGCCACTGCTCGCTCAACTCAAGTCAAATCCTAACGATCCGAATTTGCTGACCGGAATCGGCAATCTCTATTACGACGCGCAGCAGTTTCCCATCGCCATCGACTACTACGCCCGCGCACTCAAGGCAAAGCCTGCCGATGCAGCCGTTCGTACCGACATGGCAACAGCCTATTGGTACCTTGGAAATGCCGACCAGGCCATGGTGGAGTTCAACAAGGCGCTTTCCGACGCACCCAATAATCCAAACACCTTATTCAATCGTGGTCTGGTCAAATTGCGGGGAAAAATGGACCCCGCCGGCGCACTCGCAGACTTCCATCGCCTGCTGCAGGTTGCACCAAACTATCCGGCAAAAGACAAGGTCGAACAGATGATAGCCGAGGCCAAAACGCAGGGAACCGCCAAATCTGGAACGAATGTCAAGTAGACAGAGAAAGCAAGGGGGCGAATCGTATCGTCCTCAACTGTCGTTTGCGTCTCGTTCGACGCATTCGAACTATGAATCCGCGCTATAGGATTTCCGATCCGAGCGGCTCGGCAACAGCTAATTCGATCTTGATCTCCGGCGGGTTCAGAAGCGTGTTGTGCACCAGACAATGATGCACTGAGCGCATCATTGCTTCCTTCTGCTCCGCCGTCAGCGGAACCGGACAAGCCACATGAATAACAAAGTTGCCAAGGCGGGCCGGCTGCTTCAACTTTTCCGCAGTCACAGTTACTTCCACGCCGCTCTCGGCAAGATTGCGCGTCTTGAGATACTGCATGGCATAGAAGGCCGCGCACGAACCCAGGGATGCAAGCAGAAACTCCGGAGGCGTCATGCCCGTGTCTTCTCCCCCGTTGTCCGCAGGTTGGTCGCAAATGACGGTATGCGAGCGGGATTGCATGCAGAATTTTACCTGGTTTAGATGTGTGATCTTCACTTCCATAAAGGTTCCTCTTTCTTTCGAAGAAGGGCACAAGCGCAGCCATCCGTTCCACGGACCGGTTCTGGGCGCACCGCATAGGCTGTTCAAGTTCAGTCTCAGTATATTGCAAGGCCATTCGGTGCTATGAAAACAGGGACAATCAATGACCATACCTGTCTGGCGGTCTGAAGAATTCTGCCCACATTCAATGGTTCTGCTTATCCCGAGATACGTGGTTGTTGTACAAGCAACGAAATGAGACGGCACGACCGCCGCGTTTTCCGGAACCCGGAACTATCATGGGTCGAGGAGCAGGGCGCCATGACCACGCGTCAATGCGAGATCGATTCGCAACTTGGCCCAACCGCCGTCAAGATCTTTGTCGCCAACGATCGAATCAACCAGATTCTTATCGAACATCTTGACCCGTCTGTTTGGAGAGCGAAACCGCCCGGCAACACCCGCACCATCGCGGCGATCTTCACGCACATGCACAATGTTCGCTGCAAGTGGATCAGGCTCACGGCGCCGCACCTCAACGTTCCTGCTCAAATGAACCGTGCGCGTTGCACTCCGCAGCAAGCCCGTGCAGGATTGGCCGAGAGTGCCGCTCGCTGCGAGGAGATGCTCGCCGAAGCGCTGAGCGGTGGGGACCTCATCGTGCAGTTTCTGCGAGACGGATGGGCGCAACCCTGGCCGGTTGGCCCGGAAATGCTGTGCTACATGCTCTGTCATGAGGCCCACCATCGCGGACAGGTCTGCATGCTGGCGCATCAACTCGGATCTCCCTTGCAGAACAAGGTGACATCGGGGATGTGGAGTTGGGAGAAGCTGTGGAGAGATTGCAGGGGGATTGGGGCAGACCCGGTGGCGTAAGGCTGTCACCGGGAACGCCATCGGGGGCCCGGCAACGGCCCCCGAGGCATTGCCCGGAGCAAATCAAAGCCTATACCTGCCAAATAAATTGGCAAGGCCGCGAAAGTGGTCGGCTGCCTTTGCCTTCTCGCGTCGCCCCGATCTCTCCTTACCTGTGTCCTGAACCTGACCGGCGATCCGTCCCACCCTGGCGCCGATCTGTCTGGTTCACCCGCCGATCCCCGGTCGCACGCCTCTCGCCCGTTGGCGCCATCGGCATCGGCACTATGATTGGAGCGCTCCGCGGCTTGAATGTACTGCTGGTTACGGAGTCTGCGGCTCCAGAAGCGGTGCCCGGGGTCAGCATCTTGTTCAGAACCGGAACACTTCCGCGCTGTGCTTCGACAAAATCTACCCCCTCCGCCGTCAAGGTGAATGCCGAATTGTCCGCCCGGGTGATGAAGTTTTTTCGCAGAAGGTACCAGGTGGTGAAGTCCAGGTAGTCCCGCGGGAAGCCCATGCGCTCTTCCACTTCCAGGAGAGACACCTCCGGGCTTGCGGGAGAAGTTCGTCGCCGCGTATAGAGCAGTGCCAGCACTCCCAGCCGCCGGTTCAATTCCCCATCCATGTTGTCCATGAAATCAACCGAGCTGGACAACGGAGGCGCTTGCGCTGCGCCCCTCAGAACCGCGGCATCGTATTCCGCGCGAACGGCGGGATTCGACAAAACGTCGTAAGCGTCCTTCAGCAGGACAAATTGCTCGGCATTTCCTGTCTCTGGATTGTCCGGATGAAAACGGACCGCCAGGAAGCGAAAAACTCGATGAATGGTATCTGGCTCGGCGTTGGGACTGATTTGCAGGAATTCATAATAATTCGGGATTTCCAAGAGAATCTCCAGAAGAGAAGCTTCTCTCTCCCTATCGGCATCTTCGTGGCAAATGTTGACTAGGAATCAATATAAGCCACTGATGTTGCTGCCGTTTAGGAAAAAACCGCCTGGTCCTGCCCCTGGTCATATCGAGCGCCGAAGGTCGAGAAAATGTTGGCTCAATTCAGGACATGCCCAAAGTACCAAACCCGCATGACGATTGCGATCAGAAATGTTACAATCTGATCCCTGCAGCTCTGAAAAAATGTTGTCTCGATCAACAAGCTCTTGCCGATAGGCAGGGCAGGAGGAGCAGGGCGTGCAATTGCTCGTCGAATGGATTCGCGTTCGTTCGACGGTGGCCTTCAGATGCGACGTAACCGCTTTATTCTCAATCGAAAAGGCGCAAAGTCGACGGGGAATGGCTTGCCAGGTGTTCAATTTAGAGTTGCTGCGGAAAGAAAGCTGGAGTTGGCAGGAAGAGGCATTTCATGAATTCAGGCTCTCCACCTAACCTCGATTCGAAATACGCCGATTTCGTTGAGATCGGCAACTTGTCGATTGCCCTCATCAGTCCGGACGCTCGCCGCCTGAGAATGGTGGCCAAGGCTCTGGCCGATTGCCATGTGAGCGGAGAAGTCGCCGAGTTTTCTGCCTATCCTCCCAGCTTCGAAGAACTGCCTAAATTACTCGACCAGCACTACAGCGTCATCATTATCGATCTGGACGGTGACCGCGACTACGCCATCGAATTGGTGGAGAGCATCTGCGCCAACGGCGCCTCGACCGTGATCGTCTTTTCTGAGCAAGAAGATCAGAGCGTCTTGCTCCAGTGCATGCAGGCTGGGGTGCGCGAGTTTCTCACCGTGCCCCCCACCCAGACCTCGATGGCCGAGGCTCTTGTACGCGCTTCCGCGCGCCGCACCGCGAATACCAAGAAAAAAGTGGGCGGAAAGCTATTCGTTTTTCTCGGCTCCAAGGGCGGATCCGGGGTCACCATTGTTTCGTCCAATTATGCGGTCGCCCTGGCTTTGGACACCACCAAGAACACGCTGTTGATCGATCTTGACCTTCCCTTGGGAAATGCCGCCATGAACTTGGGGCTGGAACCGGAATACTCAACAGTCGATGCGCTCCAGGATCCCAGCCGGGTCGATTCGAGATTCCTTTCCAAACTTCTGGTCAAACATAGTTCGGGGCTCAGCGTGCTGGGTGCTCCAGGCAAATACTCTCAAATTCAGCCGTCAGCCGAGGCCATAGACAGGCTGCTCAAGGTTGCGCGGCAGGATTTCGATCATGTGGTCGTCGATGTGGGATCGAAGCTGGATTTCATGGAGACCTCTCTCTTCAAAGAAGCCTCGGCCATGTACCTCGTCACCCAAGCCGGCATCACCGAATTGCGCAACTCAAATCGGTTGATCAGCCAGTTCTTCAGTCACGGCGGCCCCAAACTCGAAATCGTGCTCAATCGGTACGAGCCCAAGGGGATGGGGTTGGACGACGATATGATCACCAAGGCCCTCACCCGCCCGGCTCAGTGGCAGATTCCCAACGACTATGACGCGGTGCAGCAAATGCAGAACACCGCGGCTCCCTTGGTGCTTGAAGATACCAAGATTGCGCGGCTGATCCGCCAAATGGCCTCCTCCGTGAGCGGCCAGCCCGTTCCCGAGGAGAAGAAAAAGGGCTTCAGCTTTAGGCTCCTCGGCAAAAGCAATACCGAAAAGCCCGCAAGTGACCCTGGACTCACGGTCCTCCGCTTGGCTTCGGCGCCGGTCCCTGACAAAAGCACCCCTGCCAGAGTTCCCGACAAGCCGTCCTGGAACACACACGAGCCACTTGCTTATCGAGCTCTGGCCGATGAAGTGGCTCCCCATGAACCGGCGCCTGTCCCAGAAGCGCCTGCGCAAACCGATTTTCATGAATTCCGGCGCCAGGAAGCCCCGCAGCGCCAATCAATCCAAGAAACCAGACCCGTGGAGCGGCCCGTCGAGCCGGAAAGGCGCACCTACAAAGGTGTCAACTACATCAAGGCTGCCGACGGGCAATGGCACCAGGAGAAGGATGCCGAAGAACTCAAGCTGGAAGTGCCCGTCATCTCATGGGCCGAGCCCGAGCCGATTCACTGCGGCACTCCGCTCAGCAAAGCCCAGTGCAATGCAACCGCTTCGGTTCCTGGGACGTTGATCTTCACCCCGCCCATCGGGTACGTGCTTCCAGCCGGAATGCACTCGCTGTGGGCAACCTTCAATCCGGCTGACACAAAGCACTATGCCACCGCGCAGGCCTCTGTCATCCTGATTGTCACCAAAGGAGCACCGGTCATCGATTGGCCGGAGCCCGACCCGATTACCTACGGCGTGCCGCTCAGCGCAACGCAGCTCAATGCCAGTTGCATGCTCCCGGGCGAATTCTCCTATGTTCCTGCCGCGGGCAAGGTCCTTGAAGCCGGTATTCAGGAACTGACCGCCTATTTCACTCCATACGAAAGCAAGGACTACGCTCCGGCCCAAGCCAAGGTGTCTCTCTTTGTGGGCAAGGCTACGCCGACCATCAAGTGGCCGGCTCCCGAGCCCATCACTTACGGCACTCCGCTGAGCTTGATGCAACTCAACGCCTCTGCATCGGTCCACGGGAATTTCTTCTATGTTCCCGCACTGGGCGCTGTGCTCTCCGCAGGGAACCATACCCCTTCGGTTATCTTCACTCCGACCAATTCCGCGGACTACACCGTGGCCCAGGGCGTCGTGTCGCTCATGGTGGTCAAGGCAAAACCGGTCATCACCTGGGCAGCGCCCGATCCGATTTCGTACGGCAAGCCAATCGGTACAGCGCAGCTCAACGCTACCGCATCCATCCCAGGGAAATTCTCCTATTCGCCCGCTGCGGGCACAGTCCTCAAGCCCGGGACGCAAACTCTCACGGTGACCTTCACACCGACCGACAGCGCAGACTATTCGGTCGAGCAGGCCTCTGTGCCGCTCAGCGTCACCAATTCCGAGTCCATCTCCCTGGAGTGGTCGACACCGCCCGTCATTGCCTATGGCACGGCACTCAGTGTTGAGCAACTCAATGCCAAAGCATCCGTCCCCGGAACCTTCGCTTACAATCCTGGAACTGGCGAAGTCCTTCCCACAGGAACGCATCGCCTCTCGGTTTCCTTCACCCCAGCGGACGATGCATTTCAGCCGCTCCAGGCTGAAGTGGAGCTGTCCGTGATCAAGGCGACGCCGGTCATCGAATGGCCTACACCAGCACCTATCGCCTACGGCAATCCGCTCGGCGCGGGGCAGCTCAATGCTGCGAGCCCGGTTGCAGGAACATTCGCCTACACTCCCGGTCAAGGAGAACTGCTCGACGCAGGAACCTACAAGATCGAAGTCGCCTTTACCCCAACCAACGACAGAGACTACTATCCCGCCTACGCCTCAGTCTTGCTCTCGGTTGCCAAGGCGACGCCGACTATAGAATGGCCGGCCCCCGATCCTATCCCCTGCGGAACGCTGCTAGGCACACAGCAGCTCTGTGCAACCTCGGCAATTGCGGGAACGCTTGTCTACTCTCCGGCCAACGGCGAATCCCTCAATGCGGGAGACCAGACGCTCACCGCGCACTTCACTCCTGCCGACACCAGGAACTACAATGAGACGCAAGCCTCTATTGTGATCTCCGTACTCAAAGCATCGCCGGCCATCGAATGGCCAACGCCCGCACCCATCCCGTATGGCACTGCGCTCGGTTCTGCCCAACTCAACGCTACGGCGGCAGTTCCGGGTACGTTCACCTATACGCCGTGCGCTGGCACCGTGCTCACTTCGGGGTCGCAGACGCTTTTGGTTACCTTCACGCCAACGGACTCGGTGAACTACTCCACAACGGAAATCTCCGTGCCATTGAATGTGGAAGCTCTACCCAGCATGGGTTCTCTCACGCAGGGAAGAATGGATGCAGAGTTCGGAGATCCCTTCAGGGCGCTGCAGGCCAGCGGAATGAGGATGAGGGGACGGGATCAAAGCATGGGGAGCGAGATACCGCTTCGGACGCCTGAAACCCCAGCGGCATCCCAGCCATTTCTTATCCAGAAAGAAGCCTTTGGTAGCGCCGATTCTACTGATACGGCGCGGGAGACAGTTCAAGTGGGCAGTACAACGAACAAACAAAGTGAACCCGAGACGCGTACCTACAAAGGTGCCACTTATGTGAAAGGATCGGACGGCCAATGGCACCTCAAGCAGGAATAGGCGAGAAGGCCCCTACAACGCTTCCCCCGGATTTCGACTCCTGGGACTCCGACAAACCCCCCGCCGTATTGCCCGATAACTTCGACGAGTTCGATGCAGACGTCGTCGAAGTTGCAAGCCCGCCGACACCCGCAAAGCAGGAGAGGCCGGTAACACTGCCTGTCCAGTCGAGGCCTGTGCCGTCGAGAGACAAGTCGCGTGACACAGTGCCCACACGCACACCGGCCAAAAGGCTCCCCGATGCCGAAGAGCCTGCGACGACGCTTTCGCCCAGACGCGCGAAAGCTGCGCGCGAGAGCGAGAGCAGCCGCAAGACCGAGACCACGGGCAAAGCGAAGAATACCATCGTGTTCGTCGCCATCGGCGTCATTCTGGTCCTGATCGCTCTCATCGGTGTGAAGTTTTACCGGCCCGCATCCCAGCCAGTTGCCACCAACCAGGCGCCTGCGCCTGCGCCGGCTGAAACCTCCGCGACTGCCGCGCCCGTCCCGCAATCGGCCGTAACGCAGCCAACGCCTTCGGCTGCCCCTGCGCCGCAGCCGGGACAGCCGACTCCGGCGGTTGCGCCTGACCTGCGCCGGCCCGTGGGAACAGAAATGATGAACCAGCAATTGAATGCACCCTCGAGGATTTCACCGAACGTGAAGAATCCGCAGAGAGATGCGCCGCCCCCCTCGGGGTTTGCCGGTTCCGGTATGGAAGGCATGGGCGGCAACCCTCAGGTCGGCAACGTCTTCGGTAAGCACAATGCGCCTGTGGTGCAACGTGCGCCCGAAGCGCCGCACAAGATTACCGTCTCCGCGGGCGCCATTCAATCCATGTTGGTTCAAAAGCCTGCTCCGGTTTACCCACAGCTCGCCAAGTCAGCCCACATTTCGGGTACGGTCGTGCTTCAGGTCACCATCTCAAAGACAGGAGCAACTGAGGATGTTCGCGTCGTAAGTGGGCCGACTGTGCTCAGGCAGGCTGCTGTCGACGCCGTTCGGAATTGGCGCTATAAGCCCTATGTGGTCAACAACGAGCCAACAGAAGTGGAAGGCCAGGCAAGCGTGCGCTTTGAGACCAGCCAATAGCAAGATGCTCGGCTCTCGCCCGCAAAGCGAATGCATGGTCCTTGACCCTTTTCCAAACGGCACGTCTGAAGTGATTCAGGTGTGCTGTAAGTTATTGAAGGTAAATAGCTTCAAAGCCTGCAGAAACCCGGCAACGGAACAATGCGGGGGTTCAAGCTTCCGCACTCGCACAGACTCGGCAATGGAATCGCATATGGCAACAAACCCAGCAGAGTCAGGATGCCGACAGGCCTGTCAGTCCTGCGAACGATATCCTCTCGATTCCTGCAAAATCGCGCAGCTTTTGCAAGCTGCGCCTCTCCATCTCCCTTGAACCGAGAAGTCGAGTGTGAGCCCGGGCAAGGTCGTCATCGCGATAACCGGGGTGGGTCACCAGTTCCCAGGTCCCTTCCGGCATCTCGGCCAATAAGGAATCAAGCACAATCTGGTCCAGCGAGCCGGTGGCCAGTATCCCGATCGTCCCGTCCGTAGTGGTGAATCCCTCCTCGCTTACGATCCGGCGGAAGGCCGGTTCCAGCCGACGCAGCAGCGAGACTTCGACTCTCCGAATCGGATCTGCGCCCGAGGTGGCAAGCACGCTCCATGCGGGCTCAAAAGGGTTGCGAACCGCCCGGATCCCCGCCGCCCGCGCCGCTCGCAGAA
Source organism: uncultured Occallatibacter sp. (assembly GCA_964560845.1). Lineage (GTDB taxonomy): Bacteria > Acidobacteriota > Terriglobia > Terriglobales > Acidobacteriaceae > Telmatobacter. The sequence continues at coordinate 55,942 of CAZLMY010000015.1, forward strand.
TCGGACGCAGGACAGCCGGAAACATGTGGGTGTGTTTGTGGGTGTCGATGTGCGTAAGTTGCACGCCTCTGGATTGCAGCAGCGCGATCTGTGCGGCCGCCTCTGCTTCAATTTCCTTGAAGAAAGCCAACTGGTTGCCGCTCAGCCAGTGCCGAAACCAATCGCCGAGAAACCCGCCTAGCGTTGGGTTGAAACGACCGGTTAGTGCATCTGCGAGATGAGGAATCTCGCGCCTTGGAGACAGCACTGGATCCCCGTCTACCAGCACCACGTGGCACCCTACGCCGAGAGACGGAGTCGCGCGAGACATTTCGATGGCTTCGCTGCTGGCCGGAGCTTGTGCCATTAGTGTCGTGCTGGTCAATACTCCAAGCCTATGCAGTTCCATGATTGCCCTGTTGACTCCGGACGTGAGCCCAAAGTCATCGGCATTGAGAATGAGACGGCCCATCGGGTGAGTCTATCAACTTTGGGGTGCCACCCTCGCTGAAGAGCCATCTGGCTGGTATCATTCAAAGAGGCGAGTCTGGTTTTTGCCGCCATGTGGGCGGTTAGCTCAGTTGGTTAGAGCGCCTGCCTTACAAGCAGGATGTCGGGGGTTCAAGTCCCTCACTGCCCACCAAGTACCTATTTCAACACTTCCAAGGACATCCAAGACTC
>CAZLMY010000016.1:0-56359 GCA_964560845.1 uncultured Occallatibacter sp.
TCCGCGGACTCGGCCAGATGCTGATTTCGCTACGCATTGCCCAGGGAATCTCGCAACGCGATCTGGCCAAGCGGCTCGGCGTTCACGAGTCGCAGGTCTCGCGGGACGAGCGCAACGAATACTTTGGGATCACGCTGGAGCGCGCGATCCGGATACTCGATGCGCTCAATGTGCGGCTTCGCACAAGAGTGGAGATTGAGCCCGACAAGCAGGAGATGGCTGTCGCGTGATTGACGTCTAGGAATGGGGTCGCCAAAGGCGTTTGCAACGACTTATCTCGCCCCGCCGCACACGGCGTATCATAATGCTATTCAACACCTCTAAACCAGACAGCAAAGCCAGTCCTCCGAGATTAAAAAGGCGCAACTGACCAGAATGGCCTACGATTTCACAACTCTGTCACCGGACGACTTTGAAGAGCTCGCGGCCGATCTCCTTTCACACAATTGGGGCATTAGGCTCGAAACGTTCAAACGCGGTAAAGATAGAGGTATTGATCTTCGCAACACGCGCGTTCTAGAGCCGTCTGGAACCACAATCGTTCAATGCAAGCGTTATGCGCCACACAAATTCGCGGAACTGTTGCGAGCGGTAAATTCGGAAAAAGCTAAGATCGATGTCTTGCGGCCCACCCGATATGTACTGGCGACCTCGGTTCCGCTCTCGCCGGACAATAAGGATGCCCTTATTGCCGCTCTACATCCTTGGTGCAAATCGACCGGAGATATTTATGGCGCCACGGAACTCAACGGCTTTCTTCGAGACTATCCTGATGTTGAGAGGGCGCATTTCAAACTTTGGATCGCCAGCACTGCCGTCCTTGAGCGCGTCCTGCATTCGCGCATTTTCAACATTACGCAAGCGACTGTAGAGTCAATAAAAGCCCATCTGAGCCGCATCGTATTGCACCAAGGTTTTGATCGGGCATTGGAGTTGCTACACCAGGAACATCATGTCTTGATAGTCGGTAATCCTGGCATCGGAAAGACCACCCTAGCTCGGATTTTACTTTGCCATTATTTGAAGGAAGGTTTCGAACCCCTGTGTGTAACCGGAAACATCGACGATGCTTGGGATCTCGTTCATGGCCCCGCAGGTACCGACCGAAAGATGGTTGTGTTTTACGACGATTTTCTTGGCCGCCACCCGTTCGACTCCTTGCGCTTTGGGAAGAACGAAGAGCTATCGCTTCTGCAATTCCTAGACAAGATCCGCCGGTCGCCGAATCTGCGTTTCATACTTACAACACGGGAATACCTTCTCGCAGATGCCCAACGTATCCACGGTGCTTTCGCTTCGCATGCCCGGGGAATTCTGAAATACACGCTCAGACTTGAAGACTATTCCAAAGCCCAACGGGCGAAGATGCTATTCAATCATTTGTACTTTTCGGATCTACCGGATAGCCGCCTTGCGCGCCTCGTGATAGACAGGGTGTACACGACGATCGTCGAACACACGCATTTCAATCCTCGGATAGTGGAGACTATCAGCGCCTATGCGAACAGTCGCGCGATGAACGATGAGGAATATATTCAATTCATTCAGCGCGAGTTCGATAACCCTGCCGGCATTTGGGAACATCCCTTCTGCCACGACATCAGTCCAATCGCGCGGGCAATATTGATGACTTTATGGACATTTGGTGGAACGGCCGATCTCACGACACTGAAATCTGCGGTGAAGCAGATGACCGCAACGAGGGAGGACGGAGAGTTTGCGCTCCACTTTACGGATGGGCTCAGTCAGCTCGATGGGAACTTCATTTCCACCAATCGCTACCCGGGGAAGTCGGAAAGAGATGACTATTCGCTAGTGGCGCAATTCAGCAATCCTTCAGTCGAAGAGTTTATCGACAATTTCCTGAGATCCGACCCCACTTGGATTGAGCAGCTTATCAAGTCGGTCGTCTGTTTTAGTCAGGTTAGCGAACTCGTCGCGCAGACTTCCAGTGAAAGGAAGTTGCGCGCGCTGACCGCGTCGTACTGGTTATTGCTCCGGCAAGGTGCCGCATCAGTTGAAAGTATCCCTGGGGGTCATCTGATAAACTTTCGGCCCTATGGCAAGGAAGTGCGTCGCACATGGGATCCTGGCGATGCGGATCTGCCTCGACAGACGCTAGTGCGCCTCCAGATTGAGTCGGAGGTGAAGCTTAAGGACTCTCTTTTTGTGATCCTACAGGAACGAGTCCTCACTCCCAATGGATGGTTCGACCTAATCCGCGGTATCGAGCATAGTGATTCTCATGCGTACGGTGTCAAGCTTTTGCATGAATGGGTAATGAAAGAGAGTAGCTGGTCCGCCGAGACCAAAGCGGCCTGCCGCTTAACCTTTCGTCAGGCTGTTTCCTTGATTCTCAATGACGAAGATCGAATTTGGGCCTATTCTACACGCTCGCTTCGAATCCTCGCCGCAGTTATCTCAACCGATGAGATTCCTTTGACCGATCATGAGAAGGCTAATTTCCTTGTTGCAGGCAAACTTGCAGCTGACACAATTATCGAAAACGCGGATGACGCTGATCATCTTCGCGATGAAGCCAGTGAGCTTGCGAATCTTGCGAAACTTTGCGGTTTTGACCTTGAGGATAAAGTTTTGGAACTCGAGGCGTGCGCAGATGATCTCCCAGGAAGATCGGATTACAACGATTCATACGACCCTGAATCCGAGTACATCTCGAAACGGGCGGTTGACGGTGGATTTGACTCGGATTACCTCTTCGCAGGATTGCTAGACAGATAACAAGAAATGGTTGAGGCGTTATGCCGTGCATTATCATTCCGACAACTGACCGTGTCTAGCCGATCAACTCCAACTCTGCACTCAATCGGCTGATAGCTTCCATGATCGTGGCAAGGACTGCCTTTGCCACGGTTGGAGTAAGGGAGTGCCCGTGGAGGATGTAATCACGATATGGTTTGCTGACGAGTCTGAGCATTTGCGTTGTGTCCTCTGACAATGAGGCCGCTTGGCTAACTCCGGTTACCAAGCCGTCCAAGGTATCTCCCTTGAATTTCCATTGCTTCCGTTGCCGTACGTTTCTCAGGACCTTTTCAGTAAGTCTTAACAATTCAGCGCAAACTGGGTCGTAGCTGTTTAGTTTTGGATCACGCAGCTGGGAGATCGCCTGTTCCAATTCCGGACGCACAGGCTTTAGCGCTTCTGTCGAAAGAGAACGAAGTAGGTGACTTAGTGGTTCATCTATCGAGGCCCATTCCGTCCGAAACCGAACCCGGGCGTTAAGCTTGTCGGCGTAGACATAAAACGCCGACTGATCGACTCGTAGATCGGTCAATGCGTATTTGTGGCCGCCAAATACGAAATCAAAAATAACTGTCCTCTTCGCAATCTGATCTATTGTTAGTTCGTACTCGAAGAACGGATCGGGAAGTCTGTACTTCCTTTCGTGCTCGTCAGCCCCAAAAGGATTCAAAGTGAGGTAACGGCTCTCCTCTTGCGTCTTCGTGATCTCTAACCAACTATCCTCGTGGAAAAAAGGCTTGTTCCCAATGTGCACCTTTTCAATTTCACACACAACCTTGCGCTTGATCAGATCGAGAAACATCTCGATTGAACATAGGTAATTCTCAAACAACAACTCATCTGGAAGGCGTTTCCCCGACATACCGACTCTTCGGCACGAGATCGCCGACCAATAAACATGTGTGTCAGCCCTCTGCACTGACGCTTTCCACCAGGCAGCAATATCCACTTCTTCGCTCGCATGCGCCATTGACTCTCCTATATTATTGGGGGCAGAGCATTTCAGCTCATCCATATAAGCCGGCCCTTTTGCTATTCTCATCAATGTGTATCGCGGCAAACATGCCTGTTCAACTCGCATCATCGGTTCGTGATGAACGAATGATAGCCTTGGACAGGGGCCTACGAAGCCCGCGATCCCAAGCCCAACGTCATCTGCTGCTGCGATCCACTATAGTAGAGAACATCGTTTTGCGGCCATGATCATACCTTGAAGCTGCAATAAAATCAGCGATCTTCCTCCTGACGAATGCCACGGTTTGCTCATCAGACTTGATGCTGCGTCGCCCATGGGAAATAACAAGATCCGAAATCATGCAAACAAGCCATGCATGGGGATCCTGCTGCTCGTCTTCGCTCCCAATCACCGAGTTGAATCTATCGAGTTCACTGCTGCGTTCAAGAATCGACATGTCATCTAGATAGAAGAGAATAAGCGACAGATCGAACAGATTCGTGTAGGACTGCCGCTTAATCCACTGAATCATCTTTTCCGTAGCGTCTATTCGCCACGGCTCAGCATCCTTGAAATCTCCACGGCCGTTCGAAAGATCAACGAGCAAAGCATCATTTGAGGCGAGGAGCGCAGAAATCTCATCGATCTTACCCCGGACAGCAGATTTGACTTCAACGAAAACATCAGGGGTCCCACTATCCGCCTGAGATTCCACAATGAGCGGGAAGAAGGAGAAATAGATATCCCGAGTCTCGATGGTGATTCTCTCGCTCCGATGGCGAAGAGTGAGCCAACGCTGAATATCTGCACTTTCCGCCCGTTCAAGGTATTGTTCCGCCTCCTTCAGATCATCACTACCTTCCGCGGTTCTTCTTTTTATGATGGCGGCCAGATATGCAGCCTCTCTTCCCCGCCTAAGCTCGTTGTCGCCTGGCATTTTCGCGACAAGTCCTTCCGCGATCTTGAGCGCCATGTCGCACAAATTCAGGGCAGGCTCCCATACGCCAAGCTCGGCGTGAATAGCAGCATGGATGATATGGCTATGGTAGAGAGAATCATCCCTGTCGCTTGCTGCCTTGCTCAATAGTTTAACTTCTTCAAGCTCCTCTTCAGAGAACTCCCGAGACTCACCTGGAAGAAACAATTCAACGGCCTTTGCGTAATATCTATTTACCTCGTCGTACGGACGGTCGAAAAATAGGGCGGGCATCTTACGTGCAGGAAAATCTGGATTCCTCTTGCGTTGAATCAAGCTAATCCAGCCATAGTCAAGATATAACTTGCTAAAGGATGCCGTTACTGCGCGTTCAAAAATGTTCGTGATCGTACCTGGCCCGAGTTCCTCACATTCAAGCAGCGTCCTGAGCTCGCCGACTAGCTTCATATCTGCATTCATTCCCGAATTGGATAGCCCCGCAGTCTTTGTGTAGTATTTAGCGGCTGTCAATGACTTGACAACGTCTTCCCACAAAGCAGGAACATCCTTTTGTTCAACTTCTGTCACCGCATCTGTGAATATCTTTCCGTGCTGAGAACTATTCTGCGGTGAAACAATTTTAAGCCAACGCTCGAGGCTCGCTGCCGAATCAATCGATGATTCAAGGGTACTGTCGATTTCTCTCTTGACTAGCCCAAAAAACTTAGAATTTGACATTACCCAATGATGGTGCCTCAGGTATCTGTCTCGAAATGTCTCATTTTGGGCGGAATCATTCTGGTCGCCCAGACAATATTTCTTTCCAGCAGCGATGATCGCGGGAGTTCCTGTGACCAGCAGGACCCGGATCTTACGGTCCGCCAGTTTCGTATTCAAATAGTCAATCGTGGCAAGAACCTGCGCGTCCGATCTTGTAGAATGCTGCTTCGCCCATGCAGACTCATCGCGTTCGTCCGCGCGCGAAGACTTGGCTGGTGCACCAAGTCGCTCCGCGAGTATAAGGTCGTACCACTTTGCACGCCGGGAATCAATGTGTTTCTCGATTTCCGCTTCGGTCTCATTAATGAGAAGCTCGTTATATACTTTCGCGTTCCAAATGTTTTGTAGCTTGTACCTCAGGACCTTGAATCTGTCAACAATTCCTACCGAGTTGGTATACAGTTGGGCAAGCGTTGGCGCTTGGGCTCGGAGTTCGGCCGCAAATTTGTCATCAGAGTCGTCGGTGCTATTGGATCGTCTTCTTCTGAGAAGTTCGATTAGAGCAGCAATCTCATCACGCTCGACCTTGGTGGGTGCTCGCAAGGTTGCATGAGAGGCAAACTGAAGAATGACATTTCGAATCTCAAGATCGTGAGGCGGCACAGTGAGATAGGTCTTCGGGGGAACTTCGCGCTGCCGAAGAGTATCATCAGCAGTGAACAGAAAGTCCGACAGCAAATATGAGAGGCAAAGCTTCGTCTCTGCACTATCGGGTCCGGAGAATACAGTTCCGTATTGCAGGTTATTACCGGGTACCAGCATCATGCGGACGATGTCGGTGTCGATGGCATAGAAGAGCTTCCACCCGCCTTTGATGTCCTCTTGATCACGGTCCCATGCCAGAGACCGTCTTTGGAGCTCGAGAATGGTTTCACGTACGGTTGCCTGTCCCATGAACTCCCTTCCTAATCTTTCCTTTGCCGGTCGCTCTCGAGATTCTGAGTAATATCGCGAACAAGGTTGACGAAATCGGGGCCGTTAGCAAGGATAGTGGGATCGTCTACTCGATTCTTTCTGAGTACGCGGTAGAGCCAGCCGTTGCCTCTGACTAGGCCGGCGGAACTCTGCGTTAGTTCATCGTCGGTCCAGAGCGTGACTATAATATCGAGCGATTTGCCTGGGTCGTCGGGCTCTATCGTCCGCGCGTCGATTAGGATAAACGAATCGGCGGCAAGTTTTCGAATGAGGTCAATACACCCTTCGTAACCTAAGCAGGGACCCAGCATGGTTGAAATGAGGGAATCAGCGTTCTCTTCGATGGCCGCACAAATTGCTTCGATATCTATCTCTCGCCTAAAAAAGTTCTGAAATGCTTTATAATCTCGGTCAACATCAGAGATGGCATGAGTCGGTTCAAGTCTCTGTTCGAGTCGTTTATCTTCTTTGCTGGCTGCCTCGTAAAGGACGACGATGCGTGGATACATGAATGAAATGTACTCTGCCCAATTATGAGGATCTGATTCGCAGAGAGTTGTCATCACATCAAAACTGAAGCGAACATTGAATGCGGGGTTGGCAACCAGGCTTTTGAGAGCTCGAATGGCTAGGGGAGCAGGCATAAGACTCTTGAGGGCGCCGATTGCCTCGTATTGCAACCAACGCTTCGACTTACCATATCTTCCTGTTGCTATTACCAAGGGCAGTGCAGGGGCAGACGCAATAGCGTGGGTGCTTGCGACCAAGCGGATAAGATCGACGAGAGCATCCTCGTGAAAACTAAAATCGGTAATTGTGTTGAGTAGGACTTGCCCTAGTGCCTCCTGGAATAGAAGTTGCTTATCACCAGGGACCAAATCCCGGAAGATATCGCGAAGATCCATTGCCACGGAATCTCCAATACCTATACGCGAACTAGCGAAGGAGAACGACCTTTCTTTGAACGGCATGGCACCGTAAAATGTTCGGAAGCCTGCCGTCAGCCAAGTCACAAAGTCGGATCTCTGGAATTCGGCAAAACAGCGCCGAATCTCTTCATCGGCATCAACGGCCGTCGTCGGTTGCGGAAGCGGATCTGGCTTGTTCACGGATGAAGGCCTCCTTTGACTGCGTTTAATATCTTCGCAATCAATTCATCGATCGACTTCACATCATCGACGGTATGATCGTGGCGAAGCCAAGCTGAAAACTCGGTATCGGAGACGTCGCTGAGCGCGGTATTGGCAATTGTATCAATAAAGGACGGTTTAAATTCGCCAGGACTCATCGGTAGGGGACCGCACACCCTTTCAGGCAATCCACAAGCCTCCGGTTTGCGGTCCTTGAGTTTGAATAGGTCTACCGTAGTTCCCCATTGTCCTCGCCGGTTCAGCTCGTAGGCGCCTCCAGATTGTTCCGCAGCGAATCTCGGATGAGTTCCGGCATCGATAAAAGTTGGCTGGGCGACTGTTACGGGGCGTGCATCGAGGATGCTGGAAGAAAACCGAATCTCAACCAAGCTGTCTCCGTCCCGATATTTTAGGCCCAAAGCATCACGTGCAATATCAGCCTCGTTTCTTTCTTCGTCGGGATGCCCAATTGCGCCTAACGCATCCTGCATGGCCGAGTATATCGAAAACCAACAGATGCGATGCTGCTCTCCTGTGCTGCGGTCGTAGGGCTTGCCTAGAGTTGCATCGGGCCGAAGCCAATCAGAATCGCCGATTGACATCTCCTGCAGAACGGTCTTCCAGGCAGACCTGTCCCGATCCCCATTGATTTCAGGTGGCAGAACCTTCACAGAAAACGACCCCGTTGGTTCTTCCGTGTACGAGGGGTGGACAATCTTGGACAAGAACGTCCCGGCAGAGACGACCGTCACCAGTAGTTCGTAAGGACGAACAGAAGAGGATCCGATTGCACACTGAAGAGTAAACCGAATCTTATGCTCTGCATCGAATTTACACTGAGTTCTAAATTGCTCTCCAGCCTTAGCGGAATCCCCATCTTTCATACATTCTTCTACGAATCTCCGCAAATCCGCTGGGGTGAGCAGCCCTGCTTCAATACATTTGTGCATGTTCGTTATTACAACCTCGCCATTAAATGGCGATCGAACAAGGGACAGCTCTCGAAGCCAAGATTCCAACGGCCTTTACCTCGAAACTTCTGAAGGATTTTGGGGCATGTCGAACAGCAGATTCGATTAGTTGCACGATTGTATCTCAAGATGCTGCGCGGTGACAAGAAAGTTGGAAAGTGGGTGCTGCGGTGCCGGGGTGGTACACGAAGCATCGCCTCTGCCTGCTCGGATCGGTAAAGCGTTGTCTAGAAACGGGCTCGAAGGAAATACTCTTGTGAAGTCGTCTTCCAGTGGCCAATTCGGTACCGATATAGATAAAAACACTTCAGAACTGGGGTGATGTGTAAGCGCCGGAGCAAAAATAGACCACATCGCGCCGCAGCAGTGGCGTGACGTGGCGGTGTAAAAGTAGACCACCGCCGCATTCTGGTTTCACGGACGACATAGTTCCCCAGGAGGTAACGAACGAGGTTCGCCGCGTTCAGAGCCGTTGTGCGGGCAGCCGAGTCCGTGGGACACCGGAGGGATGTACACGGTGGAACTGTATGCGCGGGTGCGACGGGCAGCCCTTGTCGAGGGCAAGAGCCAGCGGACAGTAGCACGGGAGTTCGGTCTGGCGCGGAAGACGGTGCGGAAGATGCTGGCGTATTCGGTGCCGCCGGGGTATCAGCGGCAGCGGCCGGTGCGCCGGCCGAAGCTTGGACCGTGGCTGGGCGTGATCGACGACATCTTGAAGGATGACAAGACCAAGCCTGCCAAGCAGCGCCATACCGCCAAGCGCATTTTTGAGCGGCTAAGAGAAGAACATGGGTTCTCCGGCGGCTACACCATCGTCAAGGACTATGTGCGCGGGGAGCAGCTGCGCAGCCGGGAGATGTTTGTGCCGCTGGCGCATCCGCCTGGCGAGGCGCAGGCCGACTTCGGCGAAGCACTGGTTGTGATCGCCGGCGTGGAGCAGAAGGCGCACTTCCTGGCCATGGATTGTCCTCACTCGGATGACGGTTTTGTGGCGGCGTTTCCTGGCGAAACGACAGAGGCTTTCCAGCAAGGCCACGTGCTTGCCTTCCAGTATTTTGGCGCCGTTCCCACGCGCATCCTCTACGACAACACCAAGATCGCGGTGGCGCGGATACTTGGCGGCGAGGAACGGACGAAGACGAAGGCATTCCTGGAGTTACAGAGCCACTATCTGTTTGCCGACAAGTTCGGACGCCCCGGCAAGGGCAACGACAAGGATCAGGCTTCATACTGCACCTCGTTGGGCATTCTGAACGCAAGCTGAGGGTACTGGCGGCGATCTCGGAGTCGTTTGCCGGGCTCGGCTTTTGGCAAGGGGCTGCTTTCCGGATCGAACAGCAGAAAGCCATTATCACTGGCGCGTACGGCGCGGAGTAATCCCTCGAGGGCGAAACGCTTGGCGGTGCTAAAGTGCACATTCATCCGTGCGGCGATCTCGGGTGCGGTAAGCCATCCGCGACTGCGAAGATGTTCGGAGAAGGAAGCTATCCCGTAGGAGCATCGAATGTGCCGAACAATTGGACGCGTAAACTTATGTTTTCTGCCGGTTCGAAGCCAGCGCGCGTTGAGGGTCCGAGCGATCTGTGTGTCGGTTTGTTCGGTTGCCAGGGCGCGGATGAGTTCCACGATCTCAGCCGGCGTGCTAAACAGATCAGGCGCGCTCAGAGGCAAGGGACGCTCCAGAGATGTTGTAGCCCCGCCTTTCCAGCGGATATGAATCTGGATTTTGTTTCCCTTCACAAGGGTCACGTCTTCGATCAGCAGCCTCAGCATCCTCTTGCGGTCTCGCGCCGAAGTATGCGGATCGTTCCAGACGCGAGGCAGATCGGAGGCCAGAGCCTGAATACGTTCACGATCTTCGTCTGTTAGTCCTGAAGGCTTGCATTTGCTCAGGCGGGTATATTCTTCCTCTGCCTCGGCCAAACGGGTGAGCTTCTCGTTCCACTGTCGTTCGAGATTATCCACTACCAGACGGTTTTCGGGACGCGCTAACAGATACTGGCGTTGTGCAAGTTCGGCTTCTTGGCGAGCCCGATCTACCTGCGCGCGGCGCAAACGATCCACTTCTGTTTGTCGAGTCCTCAGTTCCTCAAAGACCTGCAGAGCGACTTCCAGGGAGGCCGGAGTGACGGCCTCAAGCACAACCTCCGTGACCGCCCGATCGACAGCCAAGCCTGGCAGTCTCTGGCACACCGGCGTGGCAGTTTGGATACCGTGCCGCTGGCAAAAATAGTCTGCAGTAGGGTGCCCCTGATCGGTGTGATACCTCACTGTCATGCGTAGGCCGCACGCGCCGCAGAGGACAAGACCTTGCAATAGCGCGGCGCCTTCACGCGGCGGACTTTTCCGTCGATCCTCCCCAAAGCCGTTAGCGTTATCTAGCAGCTTGGCTTGGTTGACTTCGAACTCCTCCCAGGAGATGTATCCGGGATGCATGTTGGGAAGAAAGACGGTCCACTCTTCGCGCTTCAGGCGCCGATAGCGCAGTTGACCTTCCAGTCGAACCTGGCGTTGGCGGGTCCGGCCGTAGACGAATGCTGCGGCATAGCGCGGGTTATGGAGGATACCCAGCACGCGGCTGTGCTCCAAGGGGCTGAACAGCAGTTCTCCGGCATGCACCCCTTTTCTGATGCGCCGCGGCCAGAGGACGCCTTCGGTGTTGAAATGGCTTACGACGCGCATCGCGGAGCCGGTACGGCGGAAAGTCTCAAACAGAAGGCGCACTGCTCGTTCGACCTGCTGGTCCGGGTCGAAGACGATCCGCCCGTTATCGTCATACACGAAGCCCAGAGGCGGTCTGATCCACAGCTCTCCACGGCGCGCCTTATTGAGCTGTCCGCCGATGAGGCGTGCCCGGAGCAAATGTAACTCGGCTTCGCTCATCGTACCCTTCAATCCCAGCAGCAGGCGATCGTTGAAATGGCTCGGGTCGTAAATGCCGTCTTCGTCGAGGATGAGTGTATCGGCCAAGGCGCAGATCTCCAACAACCGATGCCAGTCGGTCGAACTGCGCGCCAGACGGGAAACCTCCAGACCCATGACCACGCCCACATGGCCCAGTCCGACCTCCGCCACCAGACGTTGAAAGCCGTTGCGGCCGACAGCGCTGGCTCCCGATAGACCCAAGTCCTCGTCGATCACGACGATCTGTTCGCTCCTCCAACCCAAGGCTTGCGCCCGCCGCTTCAGATCGTACTGCCAAGCTGTGCTCTCGCAGTTCTCGTGGACTTGGCGCAGAGTCGACTGGCGTACATAAAGATAAGCCGAACGGCGCAGATGATCAGCGGTAGCTTTCGACGGCGAATTCATGATCCTCCTTTCCAATGCACGACAAAACCATGTCGGCTAGCAATGTTGTCAGATCAGGCTGATGGACGGATGGCAAATCGGCCGAACGATCGAGTTCGCCGCGCGACAAGGGCCGCCTTGGTCTCAGTGCCGCCAAAGCATCGAGCCACGCCATCATGCCGCGCGACAGGAACAAGGCCAAACCATGACCACGACGCGCTTCGACATCAAGCGCTTCCTGGCGGAGAATCTCATACTCCTGCCTCCAATCGTTCCCTGTATCCACGCGCTTCATCGGTGATGCTCCGTCAATGTTGGTTTTTTTTTCGACGGCCCAGCGCGCGGACCAGAGAGCGTGGATGAATGGCGACTCCAAAGCGCTTCTGAACCGCTTCGCTGATATCCGCGCCGGCTGGAGAGTCCGTAGCCCACTGCTCCACGAAATCCAGGATCTCGTCCGTGCACTTGTGTGCTCGTTGCGGACCTCGTGGGCGAGGCAGGAGGCCAACGATGCCCTTCTGCGCAAAAGCCGTTTCGGTCACATAGAATGCTTGCCGGCTCACGCCGAAAGCGGTGGCCACTTCGGTTACCGGTTGCCCGTCAACTTGGCGCCGCCGCAGCATCTCGTAGCGCACCTGCACCAGATCGCGGGGATCAAAGAACTCATTGCGTTCGAAGAGTTCGTCCTGCACCTGTTCCGGGTGTGGGTGAAGGGCTCCATGTTGGCCGAGTACGTTGATCTTTGCATCGACGGCACGGTTGGGTGTATTTGCTTTTGTTTGCTTCATGGCTGTCAACTGTATTATGTGCGGATGCACATAGATGTCAAGCCTAAAATATGAAACAGAAACCATAGTAGCCTCTACATCTCCAGTCATTGCCGGCGATGAAACCGAGACAATGACTGCCAGATCGCGATAAACGGATGGCTGGCGAGTCGGCGCGTGGACATAATAGAAATGACACAGTGGACGTAATCCGCTTGACACTGGGTGGTTAAAGGTCACGGCATCCTCCTGAGCGCTTGCACCAACCCGGCCAAGCACAACAAGTCCTCTGCTCGGAACTGCGAGCGGCCACCACCTACAGCGAGGTAGGGGTCTGCGGGAGCCGCGTCAGTCCAACTGGCGGGCACCGAAAGCGGGGATCCATCCTCCAACTCAATCGTCACTCGGTCTTCGCCCCAGAGCTTCTTACAAACGACGAACCGAAAAGACTGGCCGCAATGTGGGTGAAAGGGATGGGTGATGCAAATCTGCTGTGGATCGACCGAATTGCGTGTAGTCGACAGCTTTATCCAAGGGTGACGTGGAAGGACTTGTGGGCTATGCGCGGCGGAACTTCATGGTCCCGATTCCGAGCGTCAACAATTGGGCGGAGTTGAACACATACCTGGCAGGACAGTGTCTCCAACGGCGTGAGCGGCGGCTGCGCGGGCACACGGAGACGATCGGCGAGCGATTCGAACGCGACCGGGCGGCGATGCTTCCGCTGCCCGCCGCTCCATACGAAGCCTGCGAAAAGGTCTCCACGCGAGTTACCTCGTTGTCGCTGGTGCGTTATCGCACCAACGATTACTCCGTGCCTACTGAGTACGGCCACCGTCAAGTGCTGGTGAAGGGGTACGTGCATGAAGTAGTGATCGCTCTTGGCAGCCAGGTGATAGCCCGGCATCCCCGCAGTTATGAGCATGAGGCCGTTGTCTTCGAACCGCTGCACTACCTGGCGCTGCTGGAGCAGAAGACACGGGCGCTGAATCAGGCGGCTCCTCTGGCAGGCTGGAAACTACCCGACTGCTTCCTTACACTGCGGCGCTTGCTCGAAGCGAGACTCGGCAAGCCTGGCAGTCGTGAGTACATCCAGGTGCTGCGTCTGTTGGAGACATTTGCACTCGACCAGGTGACCGCCGCGGTCGAAGATGCACTACGTATGGGAACGATCAGCTTCGACGCGGTAAAGCATCTGTTGCTTTGCCGCATCGAGCGGCGGCCGCCGCGGCTGGATATGGAGAACTGGCCGCATCTGCCGCTGGCTCGGGTATCCCTTGATCTGGGCTGCGCGGGAGGGCTACAAGGAAATAGTGGAGTTCATGGTTGCGCATGGTGCCGAGGTCGACGCGACAGATAGCCGGGGCGACACGGCCTTGCATCGAGCGGCGTATTTCGGTCGGAAGGATGTCGTGGCGTTGTTACTAGGGCACGGGGCTGGTGTAAACGCTCAGAATAAGGATGGCTTCACTGCTTTGCGCATGGCAAAGCTGGAAGGTGAGACACAGACGGCGGAGTTGTTGCGTCGAAGTGGCGGACACGAGTAACCTGCAGCCGCGAGAGCATCAGGCACAAGCACGCCCGAGCAATCTCTCACGGTGATTTTCAAGAACGGGCGTGTTCCAGTGAAGATGCAAAACTACATGATGACGGCAACGGTCCTCACCGATCTTGATTCTCAACACTATGAACAGATTCCGCTCGACCAGATCGATGTCACCGCGACCCAGCGGGTGAACAGCGCCGACGGCGTGGGATTTCAGATTCCCGGCGGGTCGCGCAATTGAGGCTGCAGCGGATTTGGCGGTAAGGCGGATTCCGTAAAATCCTCCAGTTCCCGCAACCGGTGCATTCAGCAGGAACCTCCCGCCCCGTGACGAGCTAATTGACCGTGGTCAAAAAGATCTTGACTTCCGCCAATCCTCGGGCCATTATTTGACCATGGTCAAAAATGATCCGAGCACGGGCAAAGGTGAACAGACCCGAGAGCATATTCTTCAGTGTGCTCTCGACTTGTTTCGTGAAAAGGGCTTCGACGCCACAACCATGCAGGACGTTGCCGGCCGCGCCGGTGTGGCCAAGGGAGCGGCCTACTACTACTTCCCTTCGAAGGAAGCGATCATCCAGGCGTATTACGAAGCCGTGCAGTCAGACCAGGAACGGATATGCGGCGATGAATTTGCTGAACGCGGCAACCTGAAATCCCGGCTCCGGTCCGCGATGCATGCCAAATTCGATCTTGCCAAAGAAGACCGCAATCTGCTTGGCGTGGTGTTCCGGTATACCGGGGAGCCTGATCACCCGCTTTCTTGCCTCGGCGAGGGAACCGGGGAAATTCGCCGCAGGAGCATTGATGTTTTTCGGCGGGCCATTGCCGATGAAAAGCTTCCCAAGGACCTCGTCGAGTTGCTTCCGGTCGCCTTGTGGGCCTTGCAGATGGGGCTTCTTGTCCTGTTCCTCTACGACAAATCGGCCGAGCAATCACGCACCAGGCGACTGGCGGATGGGGCGCTCGATTTGACCATGAAACTGCTGGCGTTGGCCAAGCTGCCAGTACTCAAGCCGGTTAGAACCAGAATTCTTGCATTGCTGCGGGACGCGGACCTTCTGCCCTCTCCGCTTTCTCCGCCGATCCACCCGAAAGGAGATGACCATGAGTGATATCCAAAACAAGGGAGCAAAACCTGGGACCGCTCAATGGACGTTGATTGCCCTGATTGTCGCCTTTGCCGCCGGGGGCGTTCTCTATCGGGAGCTGACGTGGCATAGCCTGGGGCATAGCGCGGCAATGTTTATCGGCGTTCCAGCGGTCATCGCGATTCTGCTTGCCCTGACGCCGAAGGCAAAGACGCTGACAGGTGGAATTCTGAAGGCAATCACGCTCGCCTTGCTGATCGTTGCGCCCCTGCTGGGCGAAGGGTTCTTGTGCATTCTGATGGCTTCGCCTCTCTTCTATCTTGTTGGCATAACCGTCGGACTCATCGTCGATTTGTCGCGCAGACGGCGCAATACAACATTGAGTTGTGTGGTTCTTGTCCTGCTGCCTATGTCAATCGAGGGCGTGATCCCCGCTCTCTCCTTCAACCGGAATCAAGTCGTCGAAGTGCGCAGTATTGTGAACGCTCCGGCAGACCTGGTGGAGCAGCGATTGGCTTTGAGCCCGGATGTGACACTAGCCTTGCCTGCTGCGCTGCGCATCGGCTTTCCACGGCCTCTTGCGGCATCGGGGAGCGGCTTGGAAATCGGCTCAACGCGAACCATTCACTTTGCCGGTGCGGAGGGAGATCCCCCCGGCGATCTGACCATGCGTGTGACAGAACACCATCCTGGGTATCTGCGATTTCAAACGGTCAGCGATAGCAGCAAGTTGACACAGTGGATCGCCTGGGACTCCTCCGAAGTGGAATGGCAGCAACTTGATAAGACCCATACCCTGGTCCGGTGGCGCGTGCACTTTGAACGGCAACTCGATCCGGCATGGTACTTTACCCCGCTGGAACGGGCCGCTGTGAATCAGGCAGCCCACTATCTGATCCAGGCCAACGCGGCTCCGCGCGTGCAAAGCCGGAGCCGCTAAAATGGCGCTTTCCGACTGGCAAGCGGCAGGAGCCATCTATCTTCCGCTCAGCGCGGCACTCATCCTGGGCCTGTTGAATAGGCATCGGCCTCGGCTGTTCGTGGCATGCCTGCTCAGCCTGCTTTGGGTGGTGCCAACCTTGCTGGCTGTCCAGACGATCAATTTGCGCGCAGGATGGTGGAGTTTCTCAGGCGATGCCGTCCTCTTTCGAGGAATGCCTGTCGAGTGCTTTGCCGGCTGGGCAATCCTCTGGGGCGTCGTCCCACAGCTGGCTCCTCCCCGCTTTGGCCTCATCGGGCGGGCAACTCTCATGGTTGTGGTTGACCTCGTCGCCATGCCGCTTTGCAGGCCAATGGTGCGGCTGAACCCGAATTGGCTCGTTGGAGAAGCCCTCGCTGCTCTCGTCGTCCTGATCCCCGCGCTGCTGATTGGGCAGTGGACAATGGAACGTACGCATCTGCGCGCGCGCGCCACAATGCAGGTGGGGATCTCCGTTACACTGTTCCTGTTCTTGATCCCGGAGATTGCCTTTGCCCTTCGGCCGGGCCTCGGTTGGAGCCCGCTGTGGTCGATGCCATCCTGGGTGCGCCAGATCGGCATCCAGGTGCTTTTCCTGCTCGCCATTCCAGGCATCTCCGCGGTGATGGAGTTTGCCGAGCGCGGTCAAGGTACGCCGATCCCTTATGATCCGCCGCAGCGCCTGGTCACGAGCGGCATCTATCGATTCTGCGCTAACCCCATGCAGCTTTCCTGTGCCGCTGTTATGCTTCATTGGGCCGGCCTCTTAAGAAACGGCTGGCTCGTGCTGGCCGCCGTCTTGTCGATTCTCTATAGTGCCGGCATCGCCGAGTGGGATGAAAGGCAGGATCTGGCAAGCCGCTTCGGACAGGATTGGCGAGCCTATCGGGGCGAGGTTCCCAACTGGCTTCCCCGCTGGAAACCCTACCACTTCGGCCCAATCGCGCGCATCTATATTGCCGGAAGTTGCGGGCCCTGCAGCGAGGTGTGGTGCTGGCTCTGTGCGAGAGAGCCGGTAGGCTTGGAGATCGTCGATGCCAACAGCCTTCCGGAGGGATCTATTCGCAGGGTGCGCTACGATCCGGGTGACGGAAGCGCTCCGGTCGAGGGCGTAAGAGCCATGGGGAGAGCACTGGAACATCTCAACCTAGCGTGGGCGTTGGCCGGATTCACATTGCGCATCCCTGGCGTTTGGCACGGCGTGCAACTGGTGATGGACGCCAGCGGCCTTGGTCCGCGTACGGTGCCTGAAACTCAATTCGCTCACAAAACAAACCCAGAAACTTCCGATTAGGCAAACATACACGGTGAGACTTTCAACAAACGCCTGGATCGCGTTCTGCCCGGCTAAACCTGATCGAACAATGCCAAACTGTCTCGGGGCGAATCCCACATTCGGATTGCATTCCGATTGAACCACCAAAAGACCATCTCCTACCAAGGATCGACACAGTTCGGGTTTCATCACGATGGAAGCCGCGCTGATTCTTCCTCGCCTTGTAACTCTCATTGTGTATCATTGTGCTCAACTCTTCATTGGGGGATAATCGGGTGAGCTTTTTCGGGCGTTCTTTGCTCCTGCTGCTGGCGTTGTATGGCCTTGTATTCGTGATCGGAGATCTCGCACTGCTCCAAGGTCAGGCGCCCCTCTGGGCCGCATTCCTGTTTGTTTTCGCCATGATCGGTCTTCAATACCTGGCTGGCCCGTGGATCATCCGGTGGGTCTACTCCATCGACTGGGATGAGAGCCAAATCCCCGTCTCACACCG
This sequence comes from uncultured Occallatibacter sp., assembly GCA_964560845.1. GTDB lineage: Bacteria > Acidobacteriota > Terriglobia > Terriglobales > Acidobacteriaceae > Telmatobacter. Next base: position 17,850 of record CAZLMY010000016.1, read on the forward strand.
CGCCTTCGTGGAGCGCATGTGCCGCGAGCAGAACCTGCCCACTTTGCGCCTCGGCATCATTGAGAGCGGCACTCCGAACGCTTTCGCCTTCGGACGCCTGCAAAGCGATGCGCGCATCGTGGTAACCCGCGGCCTGCTCGACCTCTGCACCGAAGACGAAGTGAACGCTGTGCTGGCGCACGAAATCGGCCACGTCGCGCACTATGACTTCGCCATCATGGCGCTGGCCGCCGCCGCGCCGCTTCTGCTGTGGCAGATCTATATCTGGACCGACCGCGTCAACAACCTTCGCATCGTGAGCTACGGCGCATACGTTGCCTACTGGATCACGCAGTATCTCGTGCTCATGCTGAACCGGATGCGCGAGTACGGCGCGGACCAATTCTCCGCACAGTGCGCTCATGCGCCCAATGCGCTCTCGTCGGCGCTGGTCAAGATCGCCTATGGCTTGGTTCGCGAGCAGGGAGAAGCCATGCGCCTGATCAAGGTAGGCGACAAGGACGAGAAAAAGGCAGGGCGCCAGCAGATCCGGTTCGGCCACGCCCTTTCACTCATGGGAATCATGGGCGCCAGTAGCGGCGCGGCCATGGCGCTCGGGCTGAACAGCCCTGAAGAGGCTGCGCGCGTGATGAAGTGGGACCTCACCAACCCCTGGGCCCGCTTCTACGAGTTGAGCAGCACGCATCCCCTCACGGCATTCCGGCTCCGTGCCCTCAATAGGGAGGCGATCGCCCAGGGACAGAGCGTTCAGTACCCCCTTCCCGAGAACACCCATGTCCGCTGGACCGGGTTTCCCGTTGAATTCTTCTTCTGGGCAGCTCCGCTTGTCTGCGGCTTCCTGCTCATCTCCGATCTATGGCTGGGACATCGCCTTGTGAGACTCGGCTACTCTCTTCCTCCCAACTTTGACGCATGGCTGCTTATCCTGATCGGAATGACCTGGGGAGCGCGCATCGCATATCGCTATCGCGGCGAATTTCGGCGCGCCAACGTGGCCGAACTGCTTGAGGATCTGACCGTATCGCAAATGCGACCGCGAGCTGTCGAAATCACAGGAGAGATTATTGGCCAAGGGGAGCCAGGGGCTTTCTGGAGCCCGGACCTGGTGCTCAAGGACGAAACCGGCCTGATGTTTCTTCTCTACCGCTCAAGCATCCCCTTCGGCCGCCTTTTCTTCGCGCTCACCAATGCCGATCGCATTCTGGGCGAGAAAGTGACCGTGAAAGGCTGGTACCGCCGCGGGCTCAAACCGTACATCGAGATGTCGCGCATTGACGCCGACCTAACCACCTACAAGGGGGGCAGCGGCACCATGACTCTGTTCAGCGGTAGCGCCAGCCAAGGAACGGAGCAGAGCGAGCACTTGGTCAGCCGCTCCTACTCGCGGTGGATCCAGACCGCTGCTGCTGCGTTGTGCACCGTTGTTGGCGTGGTCTGGCTTCTGGGCTCGCTGTAGAACGGCGGCCATTCTCGCCATCCTCGCCGATTTGCCATGCGAGGGGGGCGAGCGGAATTCGCAGTTCAACCAGGACCTCAAATTGTGTCGACGCCTTCCGTGCCTTATCCCAAACCGGGATCGTTTCCGCTTTGGCGACCAACATCCACCGATCCGAGAGTCCTTCGGAGAAGCTCCGAGCAGGTGTCATACATGGCTCAGGGAATCGCCAGTACGTTATCGCGTGCATGGCGCGCAATTTGGGGCTGATCGACTCTCCCCTGGAACCGGAGTCATGACGATGGACACTCGACGGACCGCGAATACCGGGACACTGTCAGAATGCCTCCATTCCGCCGACTGCGCCAAAGGGCGTAAACGGCTGAAAACCTATCTGGAAAGCCAGCCATTTCCCCATTACGAAACACACCCTGAGATCCAAGGGCTCCTAATTCGTGTGGACGAGAACTGCCGCCGTACGGTCGGACGATTCGTGAATCGACATTTTCAAGAAATAGGAGCCAAGGGGATGGCGAGTGGACATGACAGTTCGAATTCCTAAATGCCAATCAACCTCGACACAAGGCTGCCGTCGCTATCGACAACTGCCAACTGGTTTCCCTTCTGCTTGTGCTCCTGCACGACGTCGAGCACAGCCAGCAGCCTGCGCAAAGCTTCAACCTTGGTGATGGACTTTTCTTTCGCGATCTGTCCAAGGATTGCATCGGAACTATCCGGGATCTGAACTATCATAGGGGTCATTTCCTCCTTCAATGCTGCGACCACGTCCATCAACTCGCAACACCCATTCGCAATCCACTCCTTGAACTCTTCCATCAGCAAGTCAACGTTTGCTTCAGGGTCCGACTTCCATGCGTGAAGCGCGGATGAGGCAATGCCGCCAAGCACGCTGCGAACTTGACTTTCGCTGAGGCTCCATTTCTCTGCAATGTTCGTAAACACTCGAATTGCAGACAGCGCTAGACGAAGCGGGATTTCCAGAACGGTAAAATCGAACTGTTTGTTGCGCTCGGCGTCGCTCATGAATCCTCCAGGTCTACGTCCTTGGCGTCCGTACCACGCAGGTCGCATGGCCGATCGGCAGAATCGTCAGCTTCCAACAATTCCTGCCGAGCGGCTCGCAGACCAACTACCTGGACGCGGACAAAGTCGGCCAGCACCCGCAGCTCGGCTTCGCAATCTTCGAGCGTCGCCCCCTCGTATTTCATCAGGCGGACAGCCTCCTCGATTGCCCGCTCCATGTAGATGCGGACCGCGGAAGCAATCCGTCGCGTATCCGTCACGGGCTGGCGGTCGCCACACTTATCGCGCATAGAATCCTCAGGGAGTTTGGTCTCATCGAAGGCGCAAAGTCTATTTGCCGCCCTCTTCTCCCAGCATGTTGGACTACCTGGCAGCATGGCATGCTCAATGCATTAGGCCTGAAGTCGAAGCGCCCTTGAGATGCTCTCGCCAGAGCACGTAATGCGTGCTAGGATCTGTGACACTTTCGGCCGATCTCCGATTTGTACTTCGGCGACGCAGCCTGGCTGCCAGATTTCTTCTTATGGCCACAGGGCTATGCCCCTTGATCATCAGGATTCACGTAAAACACATCCCGTACTAGAGTGTGAATCAGATTAGCAAGCTCCCGATACTCGGAAGTCCACCCGCTGGCCGGTGTTTTCTTCGTCAGGTCTTTCAGCTGCTGAAAGCCCCTCTCTGATTGCTCGAACCGTTCCTTCCAATCACTCTTCATGATGATCTATCTTCTCTACTGTTCCTGTTGAAGGCGCCCAGAAATTCATTGAGTAGACTCCGTGTCAACGAATCCGATGCTGCAGCCACCACCATTTCTTCCAAAATGCATCGGTCCGGTCATCAGCGCTTCAATGAGATCAGGTCAGCATCGAAGGGCGCTCCCGGTCTTCTTCATCTACCCGGACTTTTTGCCCATGCTGTTCGTGCCTCACCTCGGTCGTCGAACTCTCGCAGTGTCTCAATTCGTCTCCTCACGCTTTACGAGGCACCGCTTGTAACTAGTGAACAATTCATCCCAAACATCGGGATCGATACCTTTCTGAATCCAATGAACCCAGAAGCCACCAACTACTTGTTGCTTCCATGTGGGGTCGCTCACAGGGGTGCCATTGCAAATTACCTGACGCGGAATCACCCCGGTTCGACTGTCCTGGTGAATGATGCCGTGGAAGAGCACGCTACCGTCGCCAGCATAGACCGTGAAGTCGTCCCCCTCCTCTAGATATCGAATTCCTTCGTATTTCCAATGTCCGTCATCGCTAACAAAGCCGTCTTCCTGCATCGCCCACCAGCCGCCTTCCGTAGTGGAGCACTCCCAGAGGAAACGGGGAGCAACCGACAGGCCGGACCTACGGAGCATGGCGCCAGTCCTCGACCCAACCGGTCCGTCGCTTTGGGGACCGGGGTCGCCACAGACCTCAACCGCCGGAATCAAATCACCAAGGCCCCGACGCGTCCCGGTAAGCACCGTTCAAACCGGAGATTGAATTCGGGCTGTAAGAGTCCATTTCCCGAACCCTGGGCGACATTTGAGGACCTATTTGCGAAGGGCAACTAAAAGGCTAACCAGATCCGCCACAGCCGTAAAAGGTTCTGGAGCATTGAAGGCATTGAACCGTTGCTTCAATGCCTCTGCCCGCTGCGTGGCGATATCTAGGAGTTGCCGTGTGGTTTCGAACGCGCCCTTTGCACCCTTTTCGTAGTTCGGTATATGCCCCTTAAGCCGGCATATCACTTCGTCGCGGTGAATTGGCGCAAGGATATCCTCATAGTGCAACAGCAGCCACAACTCGAAACTGGGAACCGAGGCGATGGCGTGAAACTCGGCAGGTTTTCTCTCGTCATTGCGTAAGTTCCCATTCAAAGATTTTGCCAGCGTCAGTGCATCAAAGTAGGTTCGGTGTTCATCGCGGTCGAAAACTGCGAAGACCTTTTCAAAGGCTCTCGGCTGAACGTTCTTTTGACGATTGCCTTTCTCAAACAACTCCTTGGCATATTTGACCACTTGGAGAGGCGCAGTGCCAAAATCGCAAGGATGAACCTGCACGTTGGCTGTGTGGAGCCGAAAGAACGCGCGGATTTCGCTGAAATAATTCGGCTCTGTTTTACTGCCTTCAGACACAATTAGGATGCGATTATAAGGCGCTCGCCTCCCAATCTTGCGTTCAAGCTGTCTTCTTTGACGCTCTTTAGGAGAGTTATCTCGCGCCATCAGTGCACCATCCCCATACTGGGATCGAGAAATGGCACACCTCCATACCTTCCAGTTAGGTAACCTCGCTCCAATGCCTCATTTTTCCGCACGCTGAATTCCGCAAGGCTAGTCAAAGAAGTTGCTTGAGAAGAATCCTTCTCGACCACCCATATCTGATCGCGCCGGAAAAGACCGTGTGCGCTCAGCAACGAAGTGTCATGCGTTGTGAAAATCAGTTGCGCCTTTCCAGTATTGGCGTCGCGCCTATGGAATAGCTGAACCAATTCGCGCACCAGCAATGTGTGAAGACTGGTATCAAGCTCATCGACGACCAAGGTTAGCCCTTTACTGAGGATGTCCATCACCGGTCCTGCGAGAAAAAGCAGATTGCGCGTACCGTTCGATTCTTCAAGAAAATCGAACATCACCTTGCCTTGCTCTGTCTGGTGATAAAAACGAAGCTGAGGTTGGTCTATTTCCTCGTTGCGGACCTCTGTTTTGCCGCCCACCAGATCGAACTGCACCGTCTGTCCTGGCACTTTGTGGAAGACTACGTCAATATCGACAATGCTCGTGTCGGCAGAAGTCAGGAAATTGCATATTCTTCCGCGCGTGCCGTCCTGTTGAAGCATTTGAATCGACACCTGCGGATTAAGGCGCGCTTGTTCATTGAAAATGACCAGGTGATTCAGGAACCAGTCAAAGACCGGCCTCAATGCTTCGCTGTTGAGCTGTACTGCCATCGAGAGGAAAAGAGAATTTGGCCGGGTCGCGCTTTCCCAAAGATTCTTGGGGCCTTTTAGAGCGGAGCCAAACTCATAAACGTCCTTCCCGCTTTCTTGATCGAACCACCGCTCAAACCATCTCTGGGGCTTGAAGGCTTTGTATACGAGCAGATGCTCTTCCGTGATGCGCTGTTGAGTCATGGCAAAGCCATACTGGTAACGAACGCCCTCTCGCAAAAACGTTACCTCAAACTCTGTGGGCTGATTAGATGATATGGCGTCGAGTCGAAAAGGCTGCACTGCATACGTCTGCCCGGGCTGAATCACGGTGGCGGATTCAGCAACCACGCCACGCATGTACTGAAGCGCTTTGATTAGGTTGGATTTTCCACTGGCATTTGCGCCGAAGATTGCTGCGCTGCACAGCAGATCTGGCGCAGCGGATATGCCCGTGTGGAGAACGTTGGTCTCCCGGTCAGTCTTGTCTTTGGAGGCGACCAGACTGACAACTTGCTCGTCACGAAGACTACGGAAGTTTTTGACACGAAATTCGATAAGCATGGCAATCACCGTAGATTAATAATAAACACATATTTCGCATAAAACGCGCAAAACAAGAAAATATTTTATGACTTTGGGACTGTTTGCGAATACATGGCGAAGATTGTGGCCTGTATGGAAGGGCTTGGTCTGACTGGAGGAAACAACGCAGAGATTTGTGGAACTTCTGTGGTGGGATCTTGTCGTTTGAGGGGCGATACGCTTTCGTGGGTCGTGGAGCTTAGAATGGGTGAAAACCACAGTTTCAGCAAAGCCGAATGCGGCGTATACGAACCCCCTGACCGCAGGTTTTGATGCGGCCGCAGAGGCGTGCAGTGATGTCGACCGACTTTGCTCGTCTCCATAGTCCCACCTGTCCCCATTAAGGTAAACCATTGACCAAGAAACGTTTCTGCGTCGATTTTCGTATGAGTCCCCTGAAACGCCCTAGCCTCTGGAAGCCTCCTCGGACCCGCGCAGGTGGGCACAAGTTTCCGGTCAACCTGCCGTACGATGCAGGCCCTATGTGTCCTCGATGCGGAATCCGGCAACTTGGCCGTCAGCAATTCGTATCTACAGGATGTCAGCGCGCTCACGCATCGGAAGACAGATTCAATCCGGGGCCGAGAGGGCTACTTGGCAATGGCAACTGAGGCAACGACAAGGCGAAATCGGGTTTCGATTTCAACCGAAGGGGGTGCGCTGTATCCAAGCTCCTTTGCCCATGCAGGTAGGGGCAGACTGACGACTCCGCACCGTCACACGGCGTCCCTTGGGCGCGGCTGGATCAAAGACGCCAGAAGCACCGCAACGATCCCCACCAGAAACACGCCGTCGAACGTTCCCGCGCCGCCAATCGACGCGACGGGCGCGCCCAGCCCCTGAATCTTGCCCAGATTCATGAGGTCTGCGCCGATGAGCGTGCCCATGCTTCCCCCGACGTAGGCGAGCGGTCCCGCTTGCCGCCAGGACAAGACCAGCGCACAGACCACGGCGACAATCGGCGGGATAAAGATCGGGAGCGTGATTCCGACCCCGTGCACCGGTTGCGCCAGATGGTGCGTTACCAGCGCCACGGCCGCCACGGCAAGCACCGACTTCATCACCAGCCGGTTCTTGAGTGCCAAATAGATCGACAGGAAAATGGGGATAAGCGCTCCTCCCACGTTGATCGCCAACACCGTCGCCGGCCAATGATGGACCACCGGCACCACGTATCGCATGCCGTGGTGATGCACCACGGTTCCCGAGGTCACCTTCTCCGGCGGAAACTCGACCAGCGGAATGTTGATCGAGCTGCCCACCAGCGTGAGCAACAGAAGACCCATTGCAAAACGCGGCGAGATCCCCATCCGCTCGTACGCAAAGCGCAGAATCTTGAACTCGACAAGCAGAACCAAAAGCGAGCAGAGAAGAAACAGGGCCAGGAGGAAAGGCCACTCCACAGGAAAGTAGTGCATCTCGGAAAATCGCATCGGGCTTCATCTTCCTCAACGGCTGTAGCAACGATAGTGTACCGTGCTCTGCGGGCCTGTCGGCGCGGCGTGTGCCTGTGGCGGACAAGGTCCGGGAGATGCGCCGATACTCGTAGCGGACTGCAATTAAAAATCGCCGGGACTTCGTCCGCACAACGCGCCCAATCCGAACACCGAAGCTCAATCGCCGAGTTGATTATGAATTCGTTGAAACCCATAACGCACGAAGGGAGTTGGAGCCTCTACCAATGCACTACAATTCTCCTCGTGCTTTCCAGAAGGGGAAACCGACGAATGACGCTTTGGAAGATAAACTGCATGGAAGACAAATTTCCCGGTATCTGGCAACGCTGGTTTCGCAACCAATGCGTTGCGGTGGGGTGGCATAGCGAATGGGGGTTTCCGCTCACTGGCCCCATTCCCGCGAAGGAACATACCGCCGCATGGAGTCGTGCGCGCTCGAGCCTCCAGAAGATTCAGGTTGGCGATTACGTCGTCGTGTCCCTCAGAGGGAACCGCGTCGGGCGTCTTGCCGAAGTTACGGGGAAAGCCATCGAGGACGATGACTGGAATCCGCTCGTTCCACGCACAAAGGACGAGCCCGACGGAGAAATGGGCCGACGCATTTTTGTCCGGTGGGATTTGACCACAGGTCCTGATAACCGCGACGAGATCGTACTTCTGCCGGAAGGGGCACGATTCAGAGGCGGCGAGTTGAGGCCGACCATCGCCGCGATCAGTTCGCGGTCTCTCAAGAACCTGAAAGCAGTGATGAATGACGAGGCAAATTGGGAGGGCCTATTCGCTCGCTTCGACTACGAGCGAGCCCTCTCAGGCTACATCGCCACTTATCCACACCACCTTGAAGACGGCCTTACTGTTCACCCGACGCTCAAGGTGCGGGAACTCACGTTTAAGGACAGCACTCGGTCGGACGTGGTCCTGCTCGACCGTAACGATCAGACCGTGATCGTTGAATGCAAGCAGGGACAGCCCAACGTAGCTAACATCAACCAACTGCGACGTTATCTTGCGCACCTCAAGAAGGAGAAAGGTGTCGCTGCGCGAGGCATTCTTGTGCATGGCGGGTCGAAGAAGCTGCATGAGGTCGTGTTGGCTGCGGCTGAAGTCTTCCCGAGAATCGAAGTTGTCCAGCACCGCCTCGCCGTTGATTTCGCGCGGTGCAACTAGGGGGACGCGATTCAAGCTCCGATTCGGAAAATGCCGAAGTTGGTAATGCCATGGGGCTCACTTCTCTCACAGATCCAGCGATGACGATGCGAATTTGCACGATGGCTGCACCTTCGTTCCGCGTCCATCAGAATTCATCTTTCAATTGCCTTCTTATTGGCTTTCGACGACTGACGACCCCGCAGGATCTGGGTGTGTTGGTAACCTCCGCGGAGTGGGCGTCCCGCGTAGTTCTTTGCCGAGTGTTCTATGTGTCGCTCTGATATTTCTGTTCGCGATGCACGAAGGCCGGCCGTGTCCCCTCGAGCACAGTGATGCTGAAGAGGTTGGTGACCGGATTCTCAATCGAACCCGAAGTGTACGTCACCTTATTACGGTTGTTCTGCTTATCAATTTGACAATAAATAATCTGGTCAGCGTCACAGACTACAGCAAGGTTCGGATTGTGGGTAACGATGATGACCTGACGACGGCTCCTCGCTTCGCGGAGACAGGCCACAAGCATGTCATAGACCGTCTGGTTGTCTAGATTATCTTCTGGCTGGTCGATAATGAGCGGAATGTCGCGACGGTCGATCAGCAGATAGAAGATCAATAGAAGTGTGCCACGCTCCCCAGGAGACAACTCGTCAATGTTCTTGCCTGCCCATTTGAGCTGATACTTCGGCACGAGATAGGAAAGGCCGAAGATCGCATCGAGGAGCGCCACCGGCTCCACACCTGAACGGAGCTGCTCGATCACAGAAGAGGGAGTGTACGGTTTTGATCGGTGGTCACTCTCGAAACGTGCCATCAGTTCCGAACAGAATTGTGTGACACCGCTGGCTGTCTGAAAGTCGGCCTGTTCTAGCAGTTCCTTGAGCGCGCGCTTGCCGTCTTCTACGCCGCAGAACGTGCCCTTGCGCCCCTGATTCACCTTCGCCAGAATGATTTCCTCCCACTGCGAGGCAATAATGCTGGCGTCGAACTCCATCTGAAACTGCTTTTTCGCCACTGGGTGGAACAGAATGAATTCCTGAACGGGGTGATACAACTCGCGGTAGATCGCAACCACGGACTCAATCTGCGCGAAGATTTCCTTTGCCTTGTGAGTCCGACCCGTTTGCGCCTCCTTGAGCAGGTTGGGCACATCGTCGAGTTCCTTAATTTGTGCTTCGACATGGGAGAGGCTGTCCCGCGTCGTCGTCTCGCCGACCAGTTCCCCACGACGTTCCATCCACTGGCGCAAGGCTTCCGTGTATTTCTGATAAGCACTATTCGGGGCATCAAGCTGTTCCGTTAGCGCTCCTACCGTGTCTTTCAATGTCTTCAGCTCGGTATTGGTCGCAGTGATCTTTTCTTCTTCATCCTTGAGCTGCTTTGTGGCTGCCACATTGGCATTCGTCACGGAAGAGTGGTCAATAGTCAAGGTGACGAGCTTTGTAGCGTCAATGCCAAGCACTTTGCAGTCGCTCTCCAAATTGTGCAGCAGGACCTGGTAAACAGAGCTGAAGTTGTTAAGCTGCTGCACAATGCGAGCCGCACTCGCGGTTCTTGCCGCCGCCGACTTCTTCACACTGTCGGAAGCGCGGATTGTCTCCTGCAAGGTGTCTCGCTTCGCGTTGGCCGCGCCTATCTGCTGGCTGATAATCTCCATGGACGCCTGTTGCGCCGGGTCGGCCTCAGGCTTCACCACTTCCGCCGGCTTCAGCCTGTCGTGCGCCTCGACTTCGCGTTCCTTGCTCGCCTTGAGGTTGAGCAGCAACTGTCGGTTCCCCGCCGATGCGCGCACTTCGAGATCGAGCACGCGCACGTTGATTTCGTGCAACTCACCGCGCAATGTCTCGATGCGTGCTTCGATCGCTTCAGTCTGGAAGCGCAACATCTCATCCAGCGAATCTGCATCCAGCTTCTTGTGCTTGGGGACATGCGAGAAGATGACTGACTTCAATTCCGAATCGAACTGACTGCCAGGAGCGTTGTTCACCTCATTGCAGATCGTTTCAAGATAACTCTGTGGAATGTAGGACACCTCCCGCGGCATATCAGGGTCGGTCTGATCTGAGAGCTTGCGCACGACAGGATGTCCGTTCCGCCAAGTCATCGTTGCTTCAAACTCGCGCGCCTTGTTGTTCTTCGTTTGCCGGAATTTACTCGCGTTCAGAAAGGAAAAAGAGCCGGCGGACTCGCAGTTTCCCAAGAGCCCAAGCGCCTCTGCCAAGGCCGTCTTACCGCTTCCTTTGTTCCCGATGATAGCTACCAAACCGGGATTGATCGGCACCGTGCCGTTGAACCATTCTTCCGTCAGCTTGGCTCCAGCGATCTTCTGGAAACGGATATTATCGATATACTTCGTGGGATTCGCAGCGATACGCGCCCTTTCAGGCGGTTCGTCGCCAAGGTACGCGCGGTGCGGGTCGCTCAAGAGTTGCTGAAATGTTCGAAAGCTGGGGTCGCCCTTAATCCAGCAGCACGCCTTCGGCTTATAGGAGGTGATGTCGTGGTTATCCGATCCCATAATGAGCGGCAAGCAGTGACCTATTGCCGGAAAAACCATTTCCTCATACGCTTTTCGATCGCCGACCTGTCCGATTTCAAAGATGTCGATATGCGTCTTCGCGAGGTCGGTCTTGAACTCCATCTTGAACTTCGTCGTGTTCCCGACGTTCTCAAGAGAGTTGGTCTTCTTGCCGGCGTGGACGGTCACGATTCCGCCCAATTCATGGATCGTCTCCGCGCCCTTGGTGAAGGGAACATAGATCTTCTCGTCACCGCCTTTTTGCTGGATGTCGGCCGACGTCAATCCCAGCTTTCCGCTCAGCTTGGTCCAGAGGTCCGCCACGTTTGCATCTTCTGGGAAGATTCCGATGTAGTGAACCGTCTCCTTGCCGCCGAGTTCGGAGCGAAACTCAATGCCTGGGAGCACAGTAAGCTCCTCCCCGCCGAGCTTCTGTAGTTCCCTAATGCGGTTAACGTCCATTGCGTGGTGATCTGTGATTGCAACGACTTCTACGCCCGCAGCCGCTAGACTTTCCACAATCTGATCATTCGTCACGTTCTTCTTGTGATAGTCGAACGACGCTGGGGTGTGAAAGTGCAAGTCCCACTTGGCCCAGATGGACCCAACATCACGAAAAGACATGATCGCCTCCTATAGAACGCTAGGCAGGCATCCTCAGAGAGCTTCAATGTCTGCGATAACCATCCATTCTACTTCAGTTCGGCGGGAGCATGGGTCTTGTTTTCCGAGGGCATCAATATCGATAGGTATTGCTAAGTCGATCAGAGTTTCGGTCGTCAACTTTGGCGAACAGCCCCGTCGACTCTTTCAGATGTCTGGATCGTGTCTTAAGGTGACCTGCATCACTTCCTTAAGTGCGACCCGAATCTGTTTCTGGGGAGATGAAACAGCGGCTCCGCCCGTGGATAGGCAATTTGGCGTTATCCGAGGGTTCCTCTCGGCGACTTCGGCGTTTCTTCGGGCGGAACGCTTCCCCAAATGCAGTCAGTCCCCAGCTTCAAGCTGTCCACCAACCCAGAATACCTCTTGCGCGATTGGTCGTTCCTGACCGCGAGGCCCAGAGCCTTCTTCTGGCCAACCACCACAAGCAACCGCTTGGCGCGGGTGATGCCGGTGTAGATCAGGTTGCGCCGGAGCAGCATGGATTGCTGCATGGCCGCCGGAATGACCACCGCGGGGAACTCCGAGCCCTGCGCCTTGTGGATGGTCACTGCGTACGCCAGCGACACCTCGTCCAGTTCGCCGTAGTCGTAGACAACCAGCCTGTCGTCGAACCGTACCGAGACTTCCTGCTTGACGGCATCGATCTTCTCGACGATGCCAATGTCTCCGTTGAAGGCCTCCTTCCTGTAATAGTTCTCGGTCTGGATGACTTTGTCCCGCACTTGGAAGCGCCAGCCAAATCGCTCAGCGGTGGGTTCGCCATGCCGAGCGGGGTTCAACGCGCACTGAAGCGCGGCGTTCAATTCGCGGACTCCGATCGATCCGCGTTTCATCGGGCAGAGGACTTGGATGTCGCGGATCGGGTCGAGGTGGCGCCCTCTGGGGATTCTGTCTTGAACCAGCCTGACCAGGGTGGCGGCGATCTCCGCCGGCGTCTCCTTCTCATTGAAGTGGAAGTCCGAGCCGACCTCCGCTGGTCTGAACTCCGGCATCTTCCCTTCGCGGATGAGGTGTGCACTGTTGATGACCTTGCTTGAGGCCGCCTGCCGGAAAACTTCCGTCAGGCGGACGACGGGCACCACGGCACTGTCGATCAAATCTCGCAGCGGATTCCCTGGCCCAACGGAGGGAAGCTGGTCCACATCGCCGACCAGGATCAGCCCGGACGTTTTGGGGAGCGCGCGAAGCAATGCGTACATCAGCGTCACGTCCATGTGCGCCAAAGCCTGCTCAACAATCTCTATGGGCGCCTCAAGAAGTTTCACTGCCGCTGTCGTGAGCTTCTCCAGCGGCAGGGCGCAATGGCCCTCCGAGGTTGCTCCCAGCAACACTTGGTGAATCCCGGCTCTGGCCCGATTCTGGGAGTCCTTGGGGATGCCGACACTCTGGGCGATCTAGTCGGCCGTGGCAAAGCCGATGCCGTGGATCTCCTTGGCCAGGGCGTACGGGTTCTTCTGCGCCGTCTGAATGGCGTGGCCCCCGTAGGCCTTGAAAATGCGCACAGCCCGCCCGGTACTGATGCCGTGGCTATGCAGGAACAGCATGATCCCCCGGATCTGCATGCCCTCGTGCCAGGCGGTCGCGATCCGTTTCCGGCGCTTGGGGCCGATGCCATCGACCGATTCCAAGTCGGCCGCTTCGGTCGTTGCCGGAACCTATACGGCGAAAGTGACGGGGACCTCGGGGAGCCTGACCAGTTCGACGACTCTTCAGGTTGCGGTTCCCTAATCCAGGCCTATCCGATTCGGGCATCAGACCAAGGGAAGGGGCAGGAACGCAAGTTGCCTGTCCCTCCCCTTTTGCCCAGCCCTGAGAAATAAGAGAACCATTGTGAAGGTGGATGCAACAAACACCTCGTTCAACCTCGCTATATCAATAGAAGGCATTGCAACCGAAAGTCCGCGCAGCCAAAACCTGAGATGAATCCGGAACTGATTGTCGCGGTGATCATCGGATTGAATCCATTTGTCCCCGGTATGCTGTAACGGCAGGAGTTCCGGAGTACGCTGCATTGAAATGTCCACTCGCCTTGCTCCGTTTAATGGAAAAGATGCAGTATTCGCCCCTGCTGGCAAAGCACGGCCCATAGCCTTGCCGGTCAGTTTACCGACTGGGTATCCGCGTTGCTTCGCTGACTTGCGCAACTCGTCAAGGACCTCCATACGCGCCTTGCATTCGACCAATGCAGCATTCCGCAGCATTCGCCCAAGCTCCTGGGCCCCACGCCCAGTCATTCGCACCACCATTCCAGCTTATTGACAGCGTCATCGCATGCATACCCGTGGTGCGAGGCTACGGCATGCGGAAGCGGGTACTTCCGTCGCGCTCCGTTACTTCAGAGAGGGTGCTGCTCCACTCTGGTACCGACCAATTCCAATCTCAATAGACAGGAGATAGTGTATTGATCTGTCGCAACAATTCCATTGTCAAGCCGTACGAGAAGCGAGCCAGAGCGCCGCAGACCGTCACGGAGGCCATAGCAGCCTTCGAACGCAAGTATCAGTCGCCTGCAACACTCTCGCAGGAGAAGAGAGTGCTCCTTCAGACCTTGCGGCGCACTTGCAAACCCATTTCCGCCCTGTTTGGGATTCCGCCCGACATGATTTATCTTGATGAGCTTGTCGGAATAGACAAATTCTTCTTCGAATTCATGGTATCGCGCGGCAAAACACGTCAGACCGCATGCCAGTCCTGCTGCGACCTGCATAAATTGCTCGACATCGCACACGATGAGTGCGGATGGACTACCAAGTCGTACGAGGTTCGTGAGTCGTGGCGGCCCATCCGCGCTGCTCTCAGGGGGCGCGGTCATGGCCATAAGAGCATCATTGAGTTTGCCATCGCCGGCGGCTGCTCTCCAAAGGCGTTCACCAAGGAAATGATGGATGCATGGAAACAGGATGGGCTCGGACGCGGTCGCCCTTTGGATGTAGTTCAGAATGCGGAGCGCGCCTTCCGTACTGTCCTGCGGCGTGCGGCAATGCAGTCGTACTTTCCAAACTTCCGTCTGGACGCCATGATACCTAGCAAATACTGTCTCAGGCTGATCGACCGTGATACCGGGATGGAGCTTCCGGACATTCCTGAGCCGTTACGAACCGAGATACTGGAAGCGGTTCGCTGGAAGACTGCTGACGAGGATCTCGATGATCGCGATGAAGATCTCCTCATTCGTGAAGTTACGGGCAAGAATATGGTGAAATACTTCCTCCAGCTCTACAGCTTCGCCGTCAACATTCTCAAGAAGAACAACATCGATCATCTCTCGCTCTTGCTAGTCGAGGAGGTCGTCTGCGGATTTGTCGAATTCCTTCAAAAGGACAACCGGTGCAAGAGCCGCTCCGTTCGTTGCAAGTTGAGCAGTATCCATCACCTTGCCCACACGTACCCAAAACTCAAGAACACAGACTATAGCTGGTTTAGCAAGAAGCTGAACACGCTGCGAAAGGAGACCCATAGCCAGACCCAAGCACGCAAACTTGCAACCATGCCGACGTATCAATCGATATCTCGCATAGCCTCTCAATTGCTCGCACTTCAGAAGTCGTCCAGTGGGTTGAGCGAGGTTGAAGCGGGTTGGCTCACGCGGGATTGTTTACTTTTTGTGTCGGCCCTCTATGCTCCTCACCGTTCAAGGAATATTCGAGAAGCGGCTTACGATCCCGAAGCACAGCTGAACGTGTTCGAAACTGAAATCACCTCGGAACTGCTATCCGAGATGAATCCCGCATGGGCAAAAGAGATACGCGATGCGGACCCTCGAACGCCCATTTTTGTCTACCATGCTCTGGAGAAGGACGCAAAAGCTGGCCAGGAAATTTGGGAACCGTGGCCGCAGGAAGCTGTTCCGCTTCTCAAGGAATGGATTCAGCACTATCGCCCCTTGCTCCTGCGTAGCTGTAAGTCGGATGTAACAACGTTGCTGTTTACCAGAAATGGCAAACCATTCACTGAACAGAGCCTCCTTAGGCTGGTTAGCAACATCAGCACTCGATTTGGGAGCAGGCTGAGGGTCAAGGACTTTCGTGACATTGTCGGCGCACAGCTGCTTGGGGCTGGGGCGGACGTCGAAGACGCCGCCGCGCGTTTGTGGCACCTCCCTCCGTACACCACCACAATTCAGTTTTACACCGGCGGGTTCAATACGTCCGATAGTGTTGCGCCACTAGAGGATGAGCTCGCCGAGCTGTTGAAGTAGCTGTAATAACCCAGAACAAAACCCAACAGATAATCGCCAGGCCTGCTGCGAAGCAGATCTGGCGCGGGCCCTCACGTTCACTCAAGGAGAAGGTATGACCACGACAATTGGGCCTCCTCATCCGTTTCGTGAACCCGTAGCTCCTGTCGCTGAAAGCACATCCATGCGGGAACTTGTGACGATGGTCCGCATTGAGCGTTCACTGGATCATGCGTTGACTGACAAAGAGGGCAGTGCATGGACAGCTGATCTGGATGGTGTAATCGACCATGTTGCCAAGAGCTTGAAGACGGCTCCGGAAGACCTGACCGTAGCAATGGCGGTCGAAAGCGAGCCGGCGTTTTTTGACTACATCGCCCGACGTCGAGTTCCACCTGCAACCAAGACACAGTTGAATACCGATTGGAATACCTTGCTAGGGTATGCCCGTAAATTCGGGATTTCGTCCGAATCTATCGCCATCCGGGACAAGTGGGACCCGATTAGAGCAGTGCTCCCATCCAGGGGAGCACGCACAATCGCGGCGGATGCTGTCCGGCGCAAATGCTTCCCCGTTGACTTTTCAAACGCGGATCTAGCCGCATGGGGCGATGCTGCGGCTAAAGCAGGTAGCAGCTATTGGTATGTAAAGAATGCGCGAGCGACATTCCTGCGCGCCATCCGTAAGTCTGGTCCGGATTGTCAGCGTATGGTTCCTCGGCTCGATGTGAGCGTTCGGAGGCCTACGTGTTACACGCTCCGGCTCGCAAACATGCCGCAGTCGCTCCGCGACAGGATCATGGAAATCGTAGATGCGAGGCGTGTTCAGGCGGAGCTTGGGATGGCGAGCATGAAGCCTGCTACTGAGGCAGCGATCATCCTTGCTTTCGAGGAATTGTGCGGTTATGCAGTGCAAGTGCGCGGAATGGATGTTGCAGATCTGGGCACCCTGCTGAATGAGACCTTTATCAAGGAGTTCGCCTTTTGGCTACACAAGGAACGCAAGTGCAAGCGCACGACGGTCGTTCACACTATCAGTCTGATCTTCACTACCCTTCAGTACTATCCTGGTTGCCAAGGCCTGGATTTCAGCTGGGTCTATGGTATCTATCGCAAGATCCGCAAGGAGCCCGCCAGCGCGTTGAAAGGGCGCAGGAGGGAGCGTTTTATCGAATATGAAACACTTGCGAGAGTTCCCGAACAAATGCTAGACGAGCGTGTCGCTCGTCAGCGTACTCCTGTAGCTAAGGCGTGGCGAGTTCATGACGAACTTCTTCTCAGTTTCCTGATTCTGGCGCAGTATCCTCCATGGTTCGTCAGAGAAGCCAGACTCGGAACCAACGTATTCAAGAAAGGGATTCCAAAGATCGGCCCCTTCAACATCCCATCTTGGGCGGAGGAATTATTGCGCGAAGATTCCGGCGCTGAATTCTGGCAGTTTCGCTTCGAGTCGCCGCAGGGGCAAGTATTCCGTGGGCTGATCTTACGGAGGTTGATCCCACTGCTTGAACTCTACGTGCAGCTTCGCCCGCTGCTGATTGGCGAAAGCATGAAGCCGGACCCTGGAACGATGTTCTTTAGCAGGGGGCTCACTCCACTCTCCTGCTACAGTCTGGGCCAGCGTGTGGTCCAGCTGACGCACCGGTATACACATAAGCGCGTAACACCGACAGCAATCCGAAGCTCCTTTGCATACCACTGGCGCGCGAAGTACTCACCACGCAAGGACGCCGTGTTGGCAAACATCCAATGGGTACAATACCCGACGATCAAACTGAGATACGATGAGAAGTTTCGCATGGAGCAGAGGGCTCGTGTGAACCGGCGGAAGAACCGCTATATGTAATCCTCGCCGGATGTCGGTTTCACAATGGTTGACGAGCGCGGATGCGCAGGGGAAATGAAGTTCGCATCCCGCTCGGTCTCGTGGCTACTGGGGTCCACTCCTCGACGATCAAGGAATTGCAGGGCCATCACGCGTAGCGTCGCTCGGCCTCGTAGGCCTACCCCGCAAGCGTCACCCTCCGCGCGGCCTTTGGTCGATATTTGTATCGTCAGAGCGCCGCTTCTCAAAGTCTCTTCGAACGTTTCGTTTCACCACTTCGGACTCTCAAGCGAGGGCGGCACTGTGGGCAGATTCTTCAAGCCGTGTGCGGACCCGAAAACGCAGTCTGCCGTCCCAGGCGACCCCCTTGAGCCGCACTACTCAGTGCAGGAGATTGCGACGTTGTGGAAACTTGACCCCGAAACAGTGAGCAAGATCTTCCGGGATGAGCCCGGAGTTCTGGTGCTCGGAAACAGTTGCAGAAAGGACGGCAAACGCAACTACACAATTCTCCGTATTCCGGACTCCGTTCTCAGGCGTGTCTATAACCGGAGGACGCAGAGGCAGCCCGATAGTTTCACCAGAATCAACAGGACGATCCGCACGAGAGCCGGAAAGCCGGCTGGATCACCCTCAAAACCGGGCCCTTCCAACGGAGGTTAAGCAAGAACTCTATGTCTGTTACATATATTCGCATCGCCGACTTCCCTCCTGAAACGATGGTCGGGGCAACCACGCAGGTGCGCGAGATCCGCGTAACCGCCGACATCTGCCGCAGGCACAGACCAGATTGCAAGCTGCGAAACCTCGGCCGCAATGCTATCAAGTGCGACTGTCCGCTTTGGGGAGAGGGCTACATCGATTCGCGGCGCGTGCTTCGGAAGTCGCTCGATACGCGCAGCCTCGAAAATGCCCTCTTGCGGCTCAACGATCTGATTACCGGTTACATCCGCGAAGAGTATCCGCACCCTGTTCACAATTCAGCAGACAAGGTTCCCATCGAAACACGGTCGGCGCCTGCCGTAGTCCCCGCGGTAGTGTCTACCGCTGCCGCCGCCCAGGCAGATGCTGGCGATTCACGCCTGATCCGAAATGCCGCGAAGGCATTCCTAGCAAACTGCGGTACCAACGGCATTAAGCCCTCCACCATGAGAAAGTATCGGAACACGCTGAACAAACTCGGCCAGTACAGTGAAAGAGCAAAGGTGGGAAAGCCCTCGATCGAAGATTGGAAGGTCGTCGACTTGGATGCCTTTCGCGCAAGCCGCAAACTCGCCAAGATCACCTCGGCGAAAGAACTGGAAACCCTGAGGCAGTTCTGGGATTTCTCGGCAGTGCGCGGCTGGTGCGAACTTAACATCGCCAGGCTGGTCAAGGCGCCGCATATCACCGAGCAGAATGAAGTGGTCCCGTACACCAAGCGCGAACAAATGGCGATCCTCAACGCCTGCGATACATTCGGGCGCGGCGACTATGAACGGAAGCGCGCGAGGGCGATGGTCCAGGCCCTGCGCAACACGGCGTTGCGCATCAGCGACATCGCCCTTCTGGAAAAGAGCCGGATTATCCGCGAAGATGGTGAAATCCCTCGGATTTTCTTGCATACCACCAAGAACAACGCACGCGTGTACTTGCCGGTCCCGCCCGAGATGATGGAGGCGCTCGATGCGCTGCCGGTGCCGCGCGGAGCGGACAAGGATTGCAAATACTATTTCTGGAACGGGAATTCGAAACCGAAGTCCATGATCTCTGTCGCAGAAGAGACCCTGCAAGCCGCCTTCACCAAATCGGGAGTTGAGGATGCTGGTGCGCATCGCTACAGACACACGTTAGCTACCGAATTGCTCGAGGCCGGCGCGACGTACGAGCAAGTTGCCGATATCCTTGGCAACTCGGTTGAAATTGTGAAAAAGCACTACGAAAAGTGGGCGCGCGGAAGGCAGAAAAACATAGACCGCCTAATGCGCAAAGTGCGTGGCGGTAGTCGGAACCAGAAAAGCTAAGGGCGCCGTATGGCGCCCTTAGCTTTTTATTCGAGCGGAGGGAAGTTCGAGGCAGCAGAGACCGTATGCGATGGGAGTTCAAACCACCAACTCGCCTGAATATCGAACCGAAAAGCGAGGAAAGCATCATTTCTGATGTGCCACGAGTGCCGGTGAAGAGCAACATTGGAAGCTTGCGTGTCGTGAGTACCCAAACCTCGTCAGTCTCCCCTTTCCCGATGCACCCAAAATCCCCGTCCTAAGCTGCGGCCGCGTGTGCCACACGTGTGCCGCATTTCACGTCTTAGAAGGGAATTTCGCCCGTAAAACTGGCCAGATCGTCCGCCGCGGATCCGGCACGTGGCTGGTCCGCATCTACGTCGGTCGGGACACAGAAACTCAAAAGTCGAAGATACGTCGGCAAATTCGTCCATGGAGGGCTGTGGTCTGCACAGGCCCATCTCAACAGCATGCTCGCGGAGCGGAACTTTGGGCGGAACATTCTCTCTTCACGGCAAACCACCGGCCAGCCCCTCGATCACTGGCTCGACATCTGCGCCCGGCCGAGCTTGCGAGCGAAGAGCTTCCACGATTATCGGAGCCTACTTGCACGGTACGTTCGTCCAGGGCTTGGCGCAAGACCGCTCGGGGAGCTTTCGCCGGCGGAATTTTAAACGCTTTACAAGCGAGTTGCTGAACCGGAAGCTCTCCTTCGCAAATTGGAGGAAGGATCCAAGGCAGCCGAATGCAATGCCGGAGGTCCGGTCTTCACCTCACACCGCGGAGGTCCTGTTCAGGAAGTGAAAGGCGTCGGCCGATACTTCAAGCCGTTTCTGCGGTCAGTCGGTCTTCCGACCATTCGCCTGTACGATCTGCGCCATACGGCTGACCGCCGGTGTCGCAAAATGATCGTGAGCGAATAGCCAGGGCACGCCTCCGTGGCATTCACGTTCGAGGCGTACTCGCACGTTCTCCCGCAGATGCAGGAAACTGCCGCCATGAAAGTTGAAGCGCTGTCGAGGGCGGCGCGAATTGTTTCGGAGCATCTGCTCGACGGCGGACGGGTGCGGCGAGCGCAATCGATGAAATAGAAGGGAAGCTCCGGTACCGGTAAACGGAAACGGGCTTATCTTCGGAGATGTGCTGTCCACCGTCAGCTATAGCAATACTTGCGCCACCACGAGGGTGCCGATCCGGCATCGGCATACCCGGCCCTTTACCGGAGGAATGGCGGGATCTTTGGCGTCGATGCGTGTGGGTCCCATGTGCCGGACAATAGACTGCAGACCCGCCTGAGCGCTGCAAAAATGGCAGAGAATTTGGTGCCGGTGAGGGGAAAACGGGCACACTGTGGGCACACTTTTGGGCACAGTGATTTGGCCTATTTTGTATATTACTGATTTTAAAAAGACTTAAGCATGGTGCCGGGAGGGGGGGTCGAACCCCCATGACCTTGCGGTCGGCGGATTTTGAGTCTGATTTATGGCATCTTGCTTGGAGCTGCAACTGGGCGCAAGATCCTGTATAAGGCATTTGTATTCAATAGATACGATCATCGGCGAGACTGCATTGAGGCGCACTCACCCGCACACAAACCCCTGCAGAACATGCACCAAAACAGGCACCGTAAAACATCTTCAAGCACCCCCGATTTCCTGTGTCCGCCGGCTGGTCAGCAGTGCCTCAGTCCGGGGTGAAACCTGGCTGCCGTGTAGAGCGCTCCAGGGCCTCTAGCATTTCCAGCGGCATACTAAACTGATCGTGGAAATAATGCAGGACCATGAGCATGTTCACATGCATACTAAAGTGATCGCAGACTCTGCAGTCGGCAGCGAAGCTGGAGCATTCCAATCGTCGAGATGCCTGAACCCCAACTCAAATGATCTTAGGTCTCGAGTCCATCGGCCACTGCAAAGCGGGGACCATACCAAAGTGATCGTAGGTTTCACGACAACGCAGCACATCCGTCTGGGAGATGAGCATGTCAAACGGGACCTCTTCGTAGACGGCGATGCAGCAGTTCACTGGAGGAACGGTCCAGTGCATCGTGTTCACGGCGGGTTTCCTTGTGCCGCTTCCACTTCTTCCCTTCCTGGCGCTGCTGCTTGATGAGCCGGCGCCGTTTCAACTTGTGGACTTTCTTCTCTTTGTATTCTCCTACGGAAAGTTCTCGCAGCTGACGGAGGGAGTGTACTTCATGACGAAACGCCGAACGAATCCAGACGACTCATTCCGCCGGGAATCGGCGGAAACTCGCCAGAAAGAGCATAGCCAGCTCGATACACGAGCCTCTCCGGCTTTCTGGACGGTTGTTGTACTTTGCATCACCAAGAGCGGTCGCAGGCTGCGGGTATACTCACGTGTTGTTGGACCCTAAGCAATCAAATTCCAACAGAGGGAAAGTGAACATGCCAAAGGAAGTTCTCTCGAAAGATCAGATCGGGCAAATCGCGAACGCGATGTCATCGGATGAAGCGGGTCTTCCTGAATGCGAGGCAAGCATTGAAGCCGCCTCCGATGAAAAGCAACAGGTAATCAAGAGTGCTTGGAAACTCAAACTGAGAGCTGACCGTCTGGTGGGAGCGAAGAAGCAAGCCGAGAGCTCAACTGAAGGGAGCTAACCCAAGTCAATCCTCATCCCAATTGGAGGCCGATTTGGGGCATGGCCTTCATAGATGCTCACCGCACCGGTTCACCGCAGCAGTGCCGCCCTGAGAGCGGAATCATTGCCGTGTGGTTTTCTGGCTGACTCAGCCGATCTAGCTTGGTTTCCTCAATGAGTCTAAACCCCCTCAGGTTCACGCTGCCCTTTGAGTGCTGATCCCTGATCGATCGAGATTCGCCTTTTATTCGCCTATAATGACGAGATGGCCAGCCAGGAAGATCGTCACCGGATTTACCTGTCCTTTCAGTTCAGGGATTGCTGGCGTTGTTACTTTCTGGAGCCGGATCTCCAGACGCCACTCCTCAGGAAGGTGAACTTCGTCTCGGCGGACAAAATCATAGAACTGGTAGACCGCGGTGGTGGCTTAACCGACCAGGAGAGCCGACTGATGGTGGACCAGGGGATTGCAATGGGTAGGGGCGGAGTGTGGCTCCACCTGACGGATGAGCAGTACGCCAAACTGAAACGGTGATGGCGCAGTGCCTCACCTAGGCAGACCCTTCATTGCGTGTGAGCCGAAATGCAACCCGGCAGTTTGATGGCGCCCGAATCCATGGTCACCTTGCCGCTCTCAACTTGCTCGCCAATCTGAGCCAATCGAAGAGCGTGGTAATCGAATGGGTCGGCATATCAATGCCGGCCGCGGCACGACCATCAATGAAAAGGTCGTATCGGTTTGGGCACCGACGGTCACATTTCAAGAACTGAAGGCTCCGGCGCATCTTGCTGGGCAAAGGATCGAGCGACAATCTGCCGGTTCCTTCTGCTGGCCCCACGGCTATGGCGGCAGAATGCTGACCGTGATGTTGCGCCTAAGGCGAACAATGGCGATGCGCTCCGGGCACCCCATTTGACGAATTCGGGGCATGAACCCCTACTTTCATGGAGAGGTGAAGCGGTCATCTGGGAAGCAGCAATTGGGATCGGAAGTCTCTCGCAATGGCGGTCTTGGTAAGTTCATGGTCAAAGGACCCATCGACGCAGGTAGGCTGAGCCATCGCAGATTCCGACCATGCGCAGCTCTCAGAAGGGTTCAATGGGTTTCCGCGCGGCATTGCCGATGATGACCGACTCCACCAGAGAGAGACCAAGTATCGCCTCATCGTCCACGCCGAGGCGAACACGATGGCAGAGGCGGGACGCATCCGTAACCCGCTGGCTATTGAAGGTTGGCGTATGACCACAGAACACCCGTGACCAGCGGGTAGAATACTGTGATGATTGAGAATTCGATGGCTATGCCCCAGTATCTTTCATGGATTCCGATGAAAATGAAATGGACTGTCAACCCGGACAAGTTCGGCTGTCGGATACCCGCGAACAGCGAGGATCTAGTCGCGACGCTGGCCGCGGGTGCAATATCCATAAAAGCACCGACCAGAGATTTTGCGAACTTCATGGCAGGCATCAAGAGCGGGTGCGTGGAAGCAGCCTGCTATCGGTGGCTGATGCAAAACAACGGGCCATGGGATGAATTGCCCAAGCAGTTTTATCTCTACGAAGTGTTTCAACTTTCTCCGACAGAGTTGTTCGCCGTTCTTGGTGATTCTCCCTCTAAGGTATCTTCCCTATTTCGACCTTGTGTACAATCGGAATCGATTTACGTCGGATTGGCTTGAGGAGGCACTGGCCAACTGGAGTGCCCACGAATGGCTTCTCAAAAACCTCGACCGGTTGCATCACGATGGAACCGTGGAAGATCCCAAAAGGCTGTGCAGCGTAGTAGAGGATTGGCTCGACTTCTCGCCGGCTGGTTATCGCGAATGGCGATCTGGAAATAGTCACATCACCTGGGATCGGCTCGCGAACGATATCGCACAGAGTGAGACAAGTGGGCATTATGTCGATGAAAACGCCTTCCCGTTAGGGGGCCTTCTGCGTCGCGATTCCCTTTTCGATCTCCGTATTGGTGACATCCCAGTCTATTTCGTCGGAAAGGGTATCGTGGCGAGTGTGTACTTTGGCTCACCCTCCCGTCGGGAAGTGGTTCAAGTCCTCAGGCATTTTGGTTACGGTGCACTCACCGCTCGCGGCAAAGGAAGTCGTGAAGTTTGGAAGGGACCGAACGGAAAGTGCTTCACGGTCCCTCTACGCGATCCGCTCAGCACAGGCGTCTTTCATACCCTGCTGGAACACTTCGGCTGGTCGAAGCAGCAATATATGCAGCAAATCAGAACTCAGGTTTGAAACGGTCGGGCACGGCAACGCGACACCCCGTTTCATTGTGTGGCTCAGCCGAGATTTCGAATTGCCTCGAGGTTTTGTCCTAGTCGCCCAATCAAGTCCAGGAATTCGATCATGCGCAGATCGTTCTTCGCAATTTGGCAGGTCAGGCAGGCGGTCGTCATGTTGTCTGGTTCGTATCCTCTTTTGTTATTCACCCGGTCCATGCTGTTGTACTTAACCGTCTCGTCCCGGTACCGAACTCGCGAGCCTTTGCTCCGGGTAGTAGCTATTTGCTTAATGCACGAAGGGCCAGCACCACAATATGAGCACGGTTTGAAGATATAGGTTTCCGCGCATGCCTCTGTAATGTTGAATGAGAGATTTCAGCCTGGTCTACCGGGAGGCTATTCGGAACGGCAAGATCAATATGAATCCGGCTAGGCTGGTACGCCAGCGTAAAGAGGGTGGTGGGAGATTGCGGTTCCTGAGCCGCGAGGAATTCAAAGCCCTCCACACTGTGATTGCCAAGCGGTTCCTTGAGCATGTGGCGGAGTTCGTCGTATCGGTCCACACGGGTATGCGCCTCACAGAGCAGTATTCTTGCACCTGGAGCCAAGTGCACCTGGATCGGCGCACGATTGAATTATCCAAAACCAAGAACGGCAGCGCTCGAACCGTGCATCTCAACGCCGATGCCCTGGCTGCAATCAAGTCGATGCGCATTCCTCGGCAAAAACCTACCGACTTGGTTTTTCCGAGGGAGGGGACGCAAGGAAGGTTTGACACCCGCTCATGGTTTCAACCATGTCTGGCTGATGCCAAGATTGCCGGGTACGTCTGGCATTCCAACAGGCACACTTTCTGCTCCTGGTTGGCAATGGCTGGAGCCACCATCAAGGAGATCCAAGAAGCGGCGGGACACAAGACCATCACCATGTCGGCCCGGTACAGCCATCTGACGCCTGATCACAAACAGTCGGTCGTTGAGCGGATTGCAGGGGACGGGCAACCGCGAGCAGGCACTGTTAAGCGCAACATGCACTAAAACAGGCACCAACGAAATCGGCCACTCGCAGAGGAGTGGCCGATTTGCCTATAAAGTCTCTGTTTTGTTGGTGCCGGGAGGGGGGGTCGAACCCCCATGACCTTGCGGTCGGCGGATTTTGAGTCCGCTGCGTCTGCCAGTTCCACCATCCCGGCACGGGGCAGGTGCTGCTTGAAAAGTATCGCACAGCTCTAGCGTGTCGCGCTACGGGCCTTCCGAAGCTATCCGCATTCCACCGGCCCATTCCTTGCGCCAACTCGATTCGGACCCTGCTTTCCACAACCGAGGATCCTTTTTTCTGGCCGGGTCGCCGCCAAAGGCCTCTGCTGCGCGACAGGTAACATGCGACAATGGAGGCAATCGTGATGAACATCGCCTCCTCTGCACTCGTTCCCTCGCCGGTTACGGTCACCCCGCAGTTGCTGGCCCAGCACAGCATTACTGTGGACGAATATAGCCGCATTCTGGCTGCGTTGGGCCGTGTGCCCTCCCTCACCGAACTGGGCATTTACAGCGTGATGTGGAGCGAGCATTGCTCCTACAAGTCCAGCCGCGTGCACCTCAAGCGCCTGCCCACGGAGAGCGAACGCGTCGTTCAGGGGCCGGGCGAGAACGCCGGAATCATCGACGTGGGCGATGGCTGGGCCTGTGCCTTCAAGATCGAGAGCCACAATCACCCCAGCTACATCGAGCCCTTTCAAGGCGCGGCTACGGGCGTGGGCGGCATTCTGAGGGACATTTTCACCATGGGTGCGCGGCCGCTGGCTGTGATGGATTCGCTGCGCTTCGGCGAAATTGCCGCCGAGCCG
Source organism: uncultured Occallatibacter sp. (assembly GCA_964560845.1). Taxonomy (GTDB): domain Bacteria; phylum Acidobacteriota; class Terriglobia; order Terriglobales; family Acidobacteriaceae; genus Telmatobacter. The sequence goes on from CAZLMY010000016.1 coordinate 44,283, forward strand.
GGCCAGAGCGAGGACGACCGCAAGCTCCTGCACAAGAATCACTCCGTCGTTGAAGGTGTGGTGGCCGGTGTCGCCGGCTACGGCAACTGCTTTGGAGTGCCCAATCTGGGTGGCGAAACCAAGTTCGAGGCCTGCTATGCCGGCAACCCGCTGGTGAACGCCTTCGCCCTGGGCATGGTCAAGATCGATGAAATCTTCTATGGCAAGGCCACCGGTGCGGGCAATCCTGTAATCTACGTCGGCGCCAAGACGGGCCGCGACGGCATCCACGGCGCCACCATGGCCTCCGAAGAGTTCCACGAGGGCACCGAGGCCAAGCGGCCCAACGTGCAGGTGGGCGACCCTTTCATGGAGAAGTTGCTTCTCGAAGCCTGCCTTGAAGCCATGCAGACCGGCGTGATCGTCGGTATTCAAGACATGGGCGCTGCCGGCCTGACCTGTTCCACCTGCGAGATGGGCGCCCGCGGCGGCGTCGGCCTCGACGTCGAGCTCGATCTCGTTCCACAGCGCGAAACTGGCATGAGCTCCTACGAGATCATGCTTTCCGAGAGCCAGGAGCGCATGCTGCTGGTGGCCATCAAGGGCAGGGAAGAGGAAGTCCTCAAAGTCTTTGCCAAGTGGGGACTGGATGCGGTGATTGTGGGCACGGTTGAGCCGGAAGCACGTCTCCGCATTCGCCATCACGGCGAACTGGTGGCCGACATTCCCAACCAGTCGCTCACCGACGACGCGCCGCTCTACAACCGCCCGGTCGGCACCTGGAAGGCACCGGTTCCGTTGGAGCCCGGCGAAGATATTCTGGCAAAACTGGCTCAGGACCGTGACTACACGGCGGACCTGACCAAGCTGCTGGCCAGCGCCAACGTCTGTTCCAAGCGCTGGGTTTACGAGCAATACGACACCATGGTCCAGACCAACACGGTTCTCGGCCCTGGTGGCGAAGGCGGCGTGATGCGCATCAAGGGCACCGGCACGCCGGGCCACGAGCGCGCTCTCGCCATGGCTCTGGACGGCAACGGCCGCTGGGCTTATCTGAACCCCAAGCTGGGCGCCATGCACGCAGTGGCTGAAGCCTGCCGCAAAGTGGCCGGCACCGGCGCAACCCCGGTGGCTGCCACCAACTGCCTCAACTTCGGTAATCCTGAAAAGCCGGAGATCATGGCTCAGCTCTCGGCAGCCATTGACGGCATTGCGCTGGCCTGTACGGCGTTAGGCACTCCTATTACCGGCGGTAACGTGTCGCTCTATAACGAGACTCGTGGCGAGGGCATTTATCCCACCCCCGTACTAGGCATCGTGGGCATCCTCGAAGATGTGGCCAAAGCGGTGCCCTCGGCTTTCCAGGAAGAAGGGGACGCCATCCTGTTGCTGTGGCCCATTCCTGCAGGCGAAGCGCCCGATCCCGGCCTCGATGTCCCCTGGCACCCGGAGCAGGAAGCGCCCCGTTCCAGCCCTCTGGCGCCTGCTTTGGAAGATGAGGCCCAGGTGGTCTCCGACGAAGACATGGAAGAGGACCAAGCCGTCGCCACTGCCGAGTTAATCACCTTCGGTTCGTCGGAATACGCCAAGGTGGTGCTGGGAGGTCTTTGGGGCCAGCCTCCTTCCCTCGATCTCGACGCCGAATCCGATCTACACACCCTGCTTCAGATCCTCGCGGATCGCCAACTGGTCAAGTCTGCCTGCGACGTCTCCGACGGCGGCATTGCCGTTGCCCTGGCCCAGGCTGGATTCCCCAAGGGCATCGGCTGCGATATCGAACAGGACCAGTCGCTGATGATTCATCCGCTCTTCGGCCTGTTTGCCGAACCGGCTTCCACCATGCTGGTCACTGCCCACGCCAGCCAAGTAGCGGAGATTGAAGCTCTGGCCGACGAATACAGCTTCTTTGCCGCACGCATCGGCACCACCGGAGGCGATCAACTGGAAATCTCGATCTACGGCAACAGCTTCATCTCCGTTCCCCTGGCCGACCTTCGCAAGCCCTGGGCCGCAGCACTTGAAGCTACCCTCCACGACGAGGTAAACGCATGACCCGGCGCCTCTTCCAAGGGGTTGAAGGCGTCGCGGATACCAGCGGGCAATTGATCACCGGGCCCTGTCCGCTGTCCACAGTGCTGGGTGCCCCAGGTCCCGACTCTGGGACCTGGGAAATCTCTGCACCCCAGGACGATCCGAAACTCCACGAAGAGTGCGGCGTCATCGCCATTCACGGCCATCTCAGCGCCGCTCGCCAGGCCTATCTGGGCCTCTATGCCCTGCAGCATCGTGGGCAGGAGTCGGCTGGCATCGCCACAGCGGACGGCCAGCACCTGGCTAATATCAAGGGCATGGGTCTGGTATCGGAAATCTTCACCGACGACGTGCTCGCCAAGCTCCCCGGCCACATGGCCATCGGCCACACCCGCTACTCCACCACCGGCGACTCGGCCCTGTTGAACGCCCAGCCAATCCGCGTGGACTCCACCAAGGGCCTCATCGCCATTGCCCATAACGGCAACCTGGTGAACCTGGGCAACGTGCGCTCGCGCCTGGAGCGCGAAGGCGCCTACTTTCAGACCACCTCCGACTCCGAGATCATTGTCCAGCTCATCGCCCACTCCAAAGAGGGCACGCTGGTGGACTGCATTGCCGACTCGCTTAGCCACGTCGACGGCGCCTTCTCCATCGTCATGATGACCCGAGACCGCATCTTCGCCGCCCGCGACCCCCGCGGCTTCCGCCCGCTCTCCATGGGCCGCATCAAGAACCCCGACGGCCCCGACACCATCGTCTTTGCCTCCGAGACCTGCGCCTTCGACCTGTTGCGCGCCACCTACGACCGCGACGTGCTGCCTGGCGAGTTGGTCATGGTGACCGAAGACGGCGTCACCAGCCGCCAATACGCCACCGGCGTCCCCCAGTCCAGTTGCATCTTCGAACACGTCTACTTTGCCCGCCCCGACAGCCGCATCTTTGGCCGCTGGGTACAGGAAAGCCGCGACCAGATGGGCCGGCAACTGGCCCGTGAGTCCGCCGTGCCCGCCGATGTCGTCGTCCCCGTGCCCGACTCTGGGGTAACCGCAGCGCTAGGGTATGCAGAACAGGCGGGCCTGCCGTTCCGCTTCGGCCTCATCCGCAACCACTATGTCGGCCGCACCTTCATTGAGCCCGAGCAGCGCGTCCGCGACTTCGGCGTCCGCCTCAAGCTCAACCCCGTCCGCAACCTGCTTGAAGGCAAGCGCGTCATCCTCATCGACGACTCCATCATCCGCGGAACCACCAGCCGCAAAATCGTCCGCATGGTCCGCGGCGCCGGCGCTAAAGAAGTCCATCTCCGCATCAGTTGCCCGCCCACCGTCTCGCCGTGTTTCTATGGCGTGGATACGCCCAGCAAGAAAGACCTGATCGCCGCCAACAAGTCGGTCGAGGAGATCCGCCAGTTCATCGAGGCCGATTCGCTGGCCTACCTGTCTCTCGATGGCCTATTGCATTCCTGCCAGAACGGAGAAGCAACCGGCTACTGCACCGCCTGTTACACCGGCAACTACCCGACGCAATGGGTGGATGTGGAAGAGATTCTGCCCGCCGGCGTTGGCTTGTAGTGCGGCGATAGTCACGGATACCGGAAACCATTGAATTGAAACGGGTATCGGTTAGGTACCCCCTGCCGGTTTTCCCTTTTTATTCTCCTGGCTAGAGAGTATGATTCCGGCCATGAAGAACGAGACCCTTTATGGAGTCGACGACGGTCTACTGATTCCCGATGATTTAGGCCCATGGACCGAAGACAAATTCGACTTGGTTCGCCTCTATTGCCAGATTTTTTCGTCGGCAATGAAAAAGAAATGGTTATCCAGAGTTTACGTGGACCTTTTTTCTGGCGCTGGAATGTGCCGGATTAAAGGCCGAAGTCAAATCCTTCTTGGGTCGCCACTGATTGCTCTATCTGTCGATGCTCCCTTTGATCGCTACATTTTTTGCGAAAGCGATCCAGAGCGGTTTTCGGCTTTGAAGGCTCGAATCGAGAAGGACTATTCAACTCACGATGTGCATTTGATCCCCGGAGAATTTGAAAAACACATTGACGAGATTTGTTCGAAGATTCCAAGTACATCACTCGCATTGTGTTTTGTTGATCCCTTTGACTGCGATTTTGATATCGAAGGCCTGAAGAGAATATCGAAATGTGCCAAGGGTGTCGACTTCCTCTGCTTGTTGGCACTCCACATGGATGCAAAACGCAATATCCTGCATTACCTACAGCCCGGCAGCAAGATCGACAGAATGCTTGGGAGTACAACATGGCGAAATCGATGGCGATCAGACAAACCTGGGGACTTTGCCAAATTTCTGGCAGTGGAATTCGCCAACAGCATGGCTGAGGCGGGTTATTTGAAGACTCAACTTCATCAGATGAGAGAGGTCAGGACACATGACAAGAATGTTCCCTTGTACTTCCTGGCAATGTTTTCCAAGAGCGAAACAGCGTTCAAGCTTTGGGATCAGGTACTGAAATACTCGACCCCACAACGAGGACTCTTCGACTAGGAGGTAAATATGTCGCTTGGCACAACAATTGAATGGACCGATGCAACATGGAATCCTGTGCGCGGCTGCTCAAAGATTAGTCCCGGATGCAAGCATTGCTATGCCGAACGTTTTGCAGAGCGCTTTCGCGGCGTTAAGGGACATCCATTTGAGCAAGGGTTCGATGTTCGTTTGGTCCCGGAGAAAATGATGGATCCCCTCGGTTGGAAGACCCCGAAGAAGATTTTCGTCAATTCCATGAGTGACCTGTTTCATGAATCCATTCCGGACAGCTTCATTTTGCAAGTTGCGAAAGTTATGCAAACGGCAAACTGGCATGTGTTCCAGATTCTGACCAAGCGCCATGAGCGGATGTCTCAACTCCTCTCGGGCGCATTGAGCGAGTTCGCTGCGGAGACACACATTTGGTGGGGTGTCAGCGTCGAGAACAGAAGGAACGGACTTCCACGGCTGCGCCGTTTGCAGGAGACCCCGATAGCGGTGCGGTTCCTGTCGATTGAGCCCTTGCTTGAAGACCTTGGCGAAATCGATTTGTGCGGGATTGCCTGGGTAATCGTCGGCGGGGAAAGTGGTCCAGGAGCTCGCCCCATGAAATCCGAATGGGTGAAGGCTATACAGGACCAATGCAGTCGTCAGGGAATTCCCTTCTTTTTCAAGCAGTGGGGAGGTGTTCGCAAGGCGGCAGCTGGTCGAGTCTTGGATGGAAGAACCTACAGCAACTTCCCTGACTTCGTCTCAACTGCTCCAGCGAACTCCATTGAGACCGGTATCCCGTCGAATCCGTGGGCTGCATTTGTTCCAGTCGAGGCCCTCGCTGGGAACTGACTCGAGGCAACGGAATCAAGGTGAGCGTGTTTCGAAACTACGCCTGCCGATTCCATTCGAACTTTGAGAGCAAAGATCTCGACGAGAAGCGTCCAACGGAGTACAAAGGCTTCATGGCAACCAAATTGGATGACCTGATGGCCGGCCTCGACGAAGTGGATGCCTTTCTCGCCGGTGAGACCGCAGGCTACGATGTCAGCCTCCCCACGGGTCGACGCGAAAAGCATCCGGAAGCAAAGGACACCGCGCGCCCCTCTTCTGGGAATGCTGTGAAGCTTACCAAACGCCGAAAGCTAGTGGAGTGTCTCAATCATAGGGTCAGTTTTCATTGACCAAAGCGATCTGGCCAGTTTCAATGGGATTCCTTCAGGGGCTAAAGCCCTGCTGATCTTGCTGGTTTTATGTACGGGCTGAAGCCCGTACCCTTCAAAACCGATAAACGACGATCTGCGTGAGACACACCACTAGCAGCTAAAAGCTAGCGGCTGCTAGCTGCTTCAATAATCCTGAAGTTCCCGCTAACGTGCATCATGTTCATCAAATAGAGCATACCGTCGTAGTACCGCTGCTCGCCCGAGGGCACCGGCGTCTTCCACAGCTCGTCCACAAAGGCCTTGGCAGTTGGTCCCGGCGTCGCGGCCAGGCTGGCTGCGGCCGTTGTTGCCACCAGGCCGGTCAGATGTTGTGTCGAAATTGGCTTCCCTTCCAGCGTGTACTGGTCGCCGAACTTGTCGATGCCCTGGCTCAACAGGAACTTCTGGATGCGATCGCTCAGTACCGTCTCCCGTTTGTCCTTGTGCCACCAGGAATAATCCACGCTCCAGTTGCTGGCGCTGCGGAACGAATCGTAGCTGAAGGGCGTAGCCGTGCCCGCGCGATTCACCACCGGCGTCATGTCGAAGTGGCTGCGTTCCGGCGTCAACCCCGTCTCCGGCCCGGTCACCTTGGTGTAGAGCGTGCGGCTCACGTCTGCCGCCTTGGCCCAGAAGGCGCGGTCCTCCACCGGCCCCCACCGCGACCACAGCTCGTAGAACGCCGGCAGATGGTACGACGCGTCGGTCACCCCGCCATCGACATTGGGTACGAACTTGATCATGAAGTGCTCTTCGTCCACCATGGGGCCGATCGTCTCGGTCCAAGGTCCGCGATTGAAGTGGAATCGGGGCGCAGGCACAGTGCCCTTGGCCGCGGCTTCCCGCTCCGCTTTGTGCGTATTGGGGCTGGGCCAGGGATGATCCGGCTGCACAAACGGCTCATCTCCGGGGTGAATGCGGAAGGGCCCAGTCCCGGTCAACACCGGGTGATGCCTCATGCCGCGCAGAATCTTGTCGGCCTCGGCCTGATAGTTATAAATCCCAGTCCCGTTGCCCCATCGCCGCGCCGCAAAATAGAGCGCCATGGTGTAATACTCTTCCCCGTCCGGCGCCGCGCCCGTCGACCGCGGCGACCCGTCCGTCGCCATCGACCACGCAAAGTACCCCACCGACGGGTTCTGCGGATCTGTCATCAGCATGTAGGTCTTCGACCAGTTCCACAGCGCGTCGAACTCTCGCTTCTTGTCTAACTGGACGGCAATCATCATGCCGTAGCTCATGCCCTCGGTTCGGGCGTCGTTGTTGGCCCAGTCGGTCACGTACGCCAGTGGCCCGTTCTCGTTGGCGCCGGTCTCAAAATAGACACGCTCTTCCTGCCCATCGCCATGGAAAAGCTGCTGAAAGGCTTTCTCGATCTTGGCGCGGGTCTCGGCTGGGGTGTGTCCCTGTTCGGCAAACAGATCGCGATATTGGTGAGTCTTGTAGGCTCCCTCGCCATCGCCCGGCATGTGGGCAATCTCGCCCAGCGGGGCATCGACATGCGGCGCAGGAAGCCAGAAAGGCACCTGCGGCGCGGCAGACGGTGCGGAAGTAGCCACAGCAGATGATTGCCCTAAGGCTGCAGAAACGCAGATCAGCGACAAGCACGCGGCAACGTATGTGGGAAAAATGCGAATAGGCACGAGCACGCTCTTTTCTTGGGTCGAGAGGTAAGCAGACCGACCTCGCAGCCGCCCTACTCGCCGCAACCATTCCACTACATGGGGGCAGCCTGAGTCTAATCTCTTCTCTTTGCGCCCGGAATCTCGCAACCGACACCCTGGCGCTTCATGATGGGTGTTGCCCGTCCGGCGTCTCGATGGGCCAAAGAAGTGTGCAAAAGCTCGTGTCTGCGGCTGTTTTCCTGGATCGGAGCTGCGTTAGGCAGTTTCAAGTTTGAGCTTGTGCGCGACGCAAAGCTCCTCGATCGACTGCGCCAGGTCTTCCCGTCTGCGCCTCGCCATGGGATTGAACCGCACACCGACGGTGTGCGTGTCATAAAGAGCCTGTGTTATGCCGGCGATCTGGAAGTGCAAGCCTTGAAAATCGAAATCTACTTCGACGGCGTCATGTCGCTCTGCCGTCAGGGGTTTGACTGTGCGAATCGTACAACCGCCCAGACTCAGATCCACGAGGGCACCAACCATCTGAAACAGACTGTTGGCCGACCGGAAAACGACAGGCCACTCAACCTTCTCCTGGGCCTGCAACCGGCCTTCGCCGGCATGGACCTCGGGATCGTAGAGCACCTTTCCCGGTGCGGCTTTGGGTTTGATTTCCGGAGGCAGGGCCAACAGCACATCGCCTATCGAAGCGTTCAATTCCTTGGCGGCAAGAGTCTCCCACACCGATTCGGGAGAAGAGGCCCCCGTCAGGCAAGCGATGAGACCGGCTAACTGGGTTTTTGAGCGCTGCGTCTTGTGATTGAAGCGGATCTCGATCAGCCGCTCTCCCACCAGCATCTCGGTCGTGGCAGGCATATGCAGCAGCATTCCAAAAAGCGGCAAGACAACTTCGATCTGCGCCAACGCGCCGTCGCGGAATGGTCTGTCCGTTTGAACAGAGCATCCATCGATCCCGATCTCCTGAACCACACAAGTGGTCTTCAACCCGCTGTGGAGCAGGTGGCCGTGTGCGTCCTTCAGCGGATACCGTAGTCGGTCAATGCGGTCCAAGGACGGTGCATCTTGGCTCGGAGCAACTCCCTTGCGGATGCGCTCGAGGTCTTCGTCGCTTCTCCCCTGTGGTCCCAGCCATGCAGCCATCGCATCGTCCTTTCCACGCCCTCTTTTTGCCCCCCGGCCCCAGGCGCATTCTTACTGTCAGGTAGTACCCGAGCGCCTCATTCGCCTTCACGGAGGACCCTCTGCAATCCTCTGCGGGATTTCTAGGCGCGCGGTCTCAAATTGCGAGACTGCTTTCGTTCATCGGCAAGGAACGTGAGCCCGATATGGGACAAGCGAAGCATATTTGAATCGGCTTCCGGCGCATGACAACCATCACGCAACATGCAGGGCGATCTGGTGTTGAATCGATCAGAGCCTCTTCATTTGCGACCAAAGCCGGAATTTGCATTTCATGTGCAATCTGGCGGCGTCCTGGTTTGGAGCTTGACGGAGCCCATCATGAGAAAGTCCATGGTCCTTGCCTTGTTGCATTTCTTCGTTGTTCCCTTTTCCTATTCCTTTCAAAACGGCAGAAAGGCAGTTCACTCATCTACCCGGGGTGCCTTGCGCAGCGCAAGGCTGGCCTGCCTGGGATTCGTTTCTCTCGTTGCATTTAGCGGATGCGCGGGACTTCAAGTGCGCCTGGGAATGAAAGTTGACCTGGCAAAGACCCCGGTGAAATCCATCGAGGTGACTCAGGCCAAAGGCCCGGGAATCGCGCCGGGACAGAGCTCTCCGCTGGTCGTAGAGGTAGCCCAGCCGGATGGCAAAGTGCTGCAGACCGAGGGGGCAGGGAAGGGCAAAGTGATGTGGAGGGACCTCGCAGTCACGGCGACCATCGTGACAGTGAATCAGAAAGGCGTGGTTACTCTCCCCAAGGATCCCCGGAAGAGCGACGGCAAGCTGCCCCACGTAGTTATCACCGTACCCACCCATCCTGAGATGCGCGCGGAGTTGGATATTCCGCTGCGCTATGACGTCGCATTCGTGTCCAATTTTTCCGGACTCGATGGGTCCGCAGGCCTTAATGGCAGCGATGGGTCCGATGGCATGAGCGGAAGCCCCGGCTCCTCGGACCCGGATAACCCCAGCGCCGGTGGGGACGGAGGGAACGGTGGCGACGGCTCGGATGGTGGGGATGGCGGGCCCGGTGGAGACGCACCGCCGGTACAGGTCCAGGCTACACTTCGGCCGGGTCCCCACCCTCTGATTCAGGTGGGCGTTTTCGCGGCTGGACACAAGAGGTTCTACCTGGTCGATCCGCAAAGGGGCTCCCTGACCGTCAAGGCAGACGGAGGCTCCGGGGGATCCGGTGGACAGGGTGGACGTGGTGGCCGAGGTGGTTCCGGGGGCACAGGATCGCCTGACGGGAGCAGTGGGCTGGACGGTCACAGCGGCATGAACGGTTCGGATGGGCCGGATGGCCGGGGCGGAAGTATCACTGTGACTTACGATTCGCAGCTCAAACCCTACTTGGCCATGATTCACCTTTCCAACCGCGGAGGCCCCAAGCCGGTCTTCACCGAAGCCACGGTGGCGCCGCTATGGTGAGCCCCATCCACAAAAGCCGGCCTCTTCATTAGCTCTGCGGCACTTCCGGACGGCTTACCCGCTTGGGCAACTCAACTCGCTCTGGAGTCGAGCCAATCAACTGCACCTGCGAAACGATTGCGGCCACTAGCGCCCAGAGCATCGCGAGCAGCCCAAGCGCGGTAAGCACAACTCCGCCCAGAACGGCCGGGCCGGTCGTCGTTACCGACATATTGAATGTCGATCCATCCAGCGGGTAGGCGGCGCTCATGCTCACGGTGCCGTGGCAGTAGCCAAACAACAATGCCAATCCAGATGCAAGCAGCAGGACGGAACCAATAAACGGACGATCACATCTCATGCGGAACACCTCTCTCAATTCATCTGCGGCCCGAATTCTACGACGGACCGCCTGATCCCTTCAAGCTGGGTCCAATCTCTTTGGATGCAACCGGGACAGTGGAAGCGGTTTGGAACCTTGTCCGTAGATGCCTGTTCTCCCTCGACGGAAGTTTGGATTGAATGGAAATGCGATAATTCGACCCTGGAGGCAGTCGTGCAAGTAACAAACCTATCCGCTGAGCCGCTGGGCAGGCTGCATTCCTGGACGCCCCATGACCTGGAGGCAGAGCAGATGGTTTTTCTGCCGGACGCCTGTCCGGGAAAATCGCCATTGCCCACCGGCACAGCCGTGCTTACGCGACAGAATGACTGGCGCCGCTTTGCCATCTCCGATTGCGGATGCGGCATGAGATTGGTGCGCTCTTCGGTACCTGTTGCTGATTTGGATAGGGAAACGTGGAACGCGGTTGCGGACCTGCTAAGGGAGAACAAAGGCGGGCTCGGCGACCTAGGCGGTGGGAACCATTTCCTGGATGCTCTCGCACCCTACGACGATGGGCCGCTTCACTTCCTGATTCACACCGGGTCCCGAAACGAAAGCGGACACGTCGACGCGATCGTTGATTTTCCCCGGGAGTTTGACTCGACATTCGGTCGAGTGGTGCAATGGGCGGTCGACAACCGGACCACTATCCACGACCGGCTCGACCGGGTCTTTGGAGAGACGGAACTGGTTCTCGACCTGCCGCACAACACATATGAGCAGATTGGCGATGGGCGCGTCATCATCCGCAAAGGATCTGTAAGGCTGTTGCCCGGCGAATTGTCGGTTCTGCCTTCGCATATGTCCGGCGACGTAGTACTAATCCGAGGCGGAAAACGAATGGGGGAAATTCTGAATTCGATGAGCCACGGGACAGGGCGCAGAATGTCGCGAAGTGATTGCAAGCCGTTTGCCGACGGCTTCGACTTCACGGCGCTTCGCCGTTCCATCCTGATTCCCGATGGGGTCGAGGACGCCTCTTTGCGAACGGACGGTCCTTTCGCGTATCGCGATCTCGATGAGTGCTTAGAACTAATCGCGGACTATGTCGAGGTGGTTGAACGCTTCGCTGTAGTTGCGTACATGGGGCACCTGGGATAGGAAATGCAAATCTCAGGTTCATCGCGCCACGAATCCCGGTCTCCGGTGACCATCGTCACAAGCCGCCCCTTCCGCATTGCTGAATAATCCTTAAGGATGGCCATGGACGCGGCATTGTCCGGGATGATATTCCTCCCTATAGCCCATTTTTCCAAATAGATCGCGGAGGCACATTGCTCTTAGGCATACTCAAGGAATCTGCAGTCGGCGAAACCCGTGTGGCCCTGTTGCCGGACAGCTTGAAAACGTTGTTGGCTCAAGGAGTTACGGTTATCGTTGAAGCTGGTGCAGGCATTGCTGCCGGGGCGTCCGATGCGGCCTATTCCGAAGCGGGCGCTACCGTTACCACTGACCGCACCTCAATTCTAAGCAATGCCGACCTGTTGCCGCTGGTGAATGCCCCTGATCTAGCCGACCAGGCACAGCTCAAACCTGGCTGCGTGGTGATTGGATTTCTCAAGCCACTCGACGCGCCCACTGCCTTGGCCACCGCCATTGCGCGCCCGGTAACCCTGTTCAGCATGGAGTTGGTTCCGCGCATCAGCCGTGCGCAGAGCATGGACGCCTTGTCGTCGATGGCCACTGTGGCGGGCTATAAAGCCGTTATCTCCGCCGCCGACCGCCTGCCGCGCCTGTTTCCCATGCTCATGACCGCCGCGGGAACCATTCCGCCGGCGCGCGTCTTTGTCA
>CAZLMY010000017.1:0-56052 GCA_964560845.1 uncultured Occallatibacter sp.
ACGGCCTGGGCAAGGATGCGGCGATGATCATCGCCCGCGTCAACGGCTTCACCTACGTGCAGACCGATTTCGACTACGCCACCGGCAAACTGAGCATCGTTCGCGAGAAGGCTTATTCCACCGGCGAGCGCGCCGCGGTGCGCTGCTACGGCGCCGACGACGTGCGCGAAGGTGTTGCCATCATGCACCTGGAGCGCGTCGACGTGGCCATTACCGGCAACTCCACCAACCCCACCCGCTTCCAGCACCCGGTCATGGCCATCTACAAGAAGGAGCGGATTCTTGAAGGCAAAAAGTTCTTCTCCGTGGCCTCCGGTGGCGGCACGGGCAGAACGCTTCATCCCGACAACATGGGCGCGGGTCCTGCTTCTTACGGCATGACCGACACCATGGGCCGTATGCACTCCGATGCACAGTTCGCCGGATCGTCCTCTGTGCCCGCGCACGTTGAGATGATGGGCCTGATCGGCATGGGCAATAACCCGATGGTCGGCGCGTCGGTAGCTGTTGCTGTCGCTGTCGAACAAGCAATGAAAGCGTAGTTCGAATTCCGCTGGCGTCCCTCTCGGCAATTTCGACGGGGACGCCGCCGGTTACATAGACGTTCTTGAAATCGCCGCCAAAAGGCTAACCGGCCGGCAGTCGCGGCCACCGGGGCTCCCTCTGCCTTGGCCGCATTCGCTATTCTGTATTTGTCTATGCCTGCAATTTCCCCAATACAGGAAAACTCATGACCGGCGCAACGCGCATGGCGGTCACGCTGGCCATCTTCGCGGCAATGGTTGCCCTGGTGGTGATTCGCCCGCGCCGGTGGAACGATGCCTGGTGGACAACCCTCGCGGCTGCGGCCATGTTGGCTCTTGGCTTGGTCACGCCGCACCAGGCCATCGGCGCGGTCGTGGCAGGCAAGAGTGCCTTGTTGTTCCTGCTTTCGCTTCTTGCGCTCTCCCTGCTGGTGGGCAAAAGCGGCTTCTTCGATTGGGCGGCGATTCGATGCGGACGCATGGCCAATGGAGATGCGCATCGCCTTTACCACAATGCATTCCTTGCCGGCGCCATCGTCACGGCGGTGTTATCGCTTGACACGACAGCAGTAATGCTCACGCCGGTTCTGCTCGCCCTGGTAAAAAGGCTGAGAGTCCCCGCGGCGCCTTACGTGGTGCTGTGCGCATTTGTCGCCAATGTGGGCTCGCTACTGCTCCCCATCAGCAACCTCACCAATCTCCTCTTCGCAGATGCGTTCCGACAGACATTCGCGGCGTTCGCAGCGCGGATGCTCGCACCCCAACTGGTCGCGCTGGTCACCACTTACCTGATCCTGCGCTGGCATTTTCGCCGCGACTTGCCAAACCGCTTTGAAGGCGAAAACCTGCCAGATCCGGCGACCGTGATTCCCAATCGCTCTTACTTCGTGGTCTGCATCGCCGTTCTGGCAGCTGTGCTGGTCTGTTATTTCATTGCGCCGCTGGTGGGGCTTGAACCCTATGTATTCGCCTTCGCCGCCAGTGCAGTACTGGCAATTGCCGGTCTGTTGGCAGGACGAGTGCAAGTACGAACCGCGTTGGAACTCTCGTGGGATTTGTTCCCGTTTGTCATGGGGCTCTTCATTGCGGTGCAGGGGCTTGAGAACCTGGGCATCGTCGGCATTTCATCCGGCTGGCTAGCCCAGATGAGCGCCGGATCGCCGCAACAATTGCTCACGGCTGCCTGCGCCACAGCCATCGCCTCGAATATCGTGAATAATCTTCCCGCGGCGTTGATCGCGCGCAGCGTGCTGTTGAGTTCCCATGCGCACACGGGTACGGTTCTCGCGGCATTGGTGGGCGCCGACGTGGGGCCGGTGATTACGCCGTTCGGCTCGCTGGCCACCATGCTCGTCCTGGCGTTTGCCCGCCGCGACGGAGTTGAAGTCCGCTCCGGACAGTTGGTGCTGTTCGGCCTGTGGGCCGTGCCGGCGATCCTGGTTTTGACCACCCTGGCACTGGCCCTCAGTTTCATGCTTGTTCGGTGATGTTCGTTAGGAAAAGCCCAACACAGCGTGGGGAATATACGGCTCTTCGAGCAGCGTAATCTCTTCGGTTGTAAGGCGTACTGACAAGGCCGCTGCTGCGTCTTGCAGATGATGCGGCTTCGTCGCGCCAACAATGGGCGACGTGACAATGGGCTTGCTGAGCAGCCATGCCAGCGCAACCTGCGCACGCGCAATCCCGCGCCGGTCCGCGATCTCGCCCAATCGATCCACAACTTGACGATCCGCTTCTTCGCTTTTCTCGTACATGCTCTTGGCGAACATATCGGTTTCGAAGCGCTTGGTCTGCTCGCTCTGCCACGGCCTGGTCAACCGCCCTCGCGCCAGCGGACTCCACGGAATCACCCCGATCGATTCCGATTGGCAAAGTCCGAGCATCTCCCGTTCTTCTTCGCGGTAAAGCAGGTTGTAGTGATTCTGCATGGTAACAAAGCGGGTCCAACCATGACGGTCGGCTAGATAGAGTGCCTTCGCGAACTGCCACGCGTACATAGAAGAGGCGCCGATATAGCGCACCTTCCCGGACTTCACCATGTCGTCGAGTGCCTGCAAGGTCTCTTCGATCGGCGTCTCGTAATCCCAGCGATGGATCTGATACAGATCGATATAATCAGTGCCCAAACGGCGCAGGCTTTGATCCAATTCATAAAACATGGCTTTGCGCGAGAGCCCGTGCCCATTCGGATCGGCTCGCATCGGCCCATGCACTTTCGTTGCAATCACTACAGACTCTCGATGAGCATTGGCGTTCAGGAACCGCCCCACCACCTCCTCGCTTTCGCCGCTTGAATACACATTGGCCGTGTCGAAGAAGTTGATGCCTAGGTCGAGAGCCTGACGAAGAAACGGTTGGCTCTGTTCCTCGTTCAGCGTCCATGCGTGTCTTCCAAATCCAGGCACCCCCGTTGCCGGTGCGCCGTACGTCATGCATCCAAGACAAAGGCGCGAAACCTTGAGTCCGGTATTACCAAGTCTTACAAAATCCATCTTTCCCCCTGGGGTCGACAAACATCCCCGTGAATCCATTCGATTATAAGTTCAAGAGACCGGTTCCAATGCGCCCTGCGGACGCTCCTTGACGACCGTTAGAAAGTCAGGCGCCCTGCAACTTCCAGGCTGCGAGGACCTGCTCCCTCTGCGCTCTGCAGTCCGGGAATCGTCCCGAATACGCCGGCATCCACTTGCATGTTTGGCGGTTCGTAGTTGCGATGATTCAGCACATTCGCCGCTTCCACGCTGAACTGAAACTTCGCCTGTTCGTAGAGCTTAATCCCCTTCATCAGCGATAAAGAGAAGTTGGTCGTCCCCGGCCCCACCACACTGCCAACTGAAGCGGTGCCGAAATAGCCGCGATTGGCTGCTGGGATTGAAAAGGCCGACTGAGTTGGATCGACCGCCGGAGAGTCGAGCCAAGCCCCCACTGTGCGGTGCGCCGGGTAGATCTTGTTGCCGGGAATTATGTCCGCTCGTGTCTGCCCAACCGTCGTAAGAATGTTGGTGCCCGCAGGATCGTTTGTCGCTTCGAACGGGGTCATGAACGGACCGCTCTGCGCAATCGTCACCCCGCCGATCTGCCAGTCTCCGAGAACCTTGTTCAGCAACTCTCCGCTATTCAGCCACCGCTGACCATGGCCGAATGGCAGATCGTACATGTAAGTAACCAGAAAGCGGTGCCTGCGGTCGTAGGCCACATTTCCGTAGTCCAGGCGGGGATTGAAACGGTCTGTCAGAAAACTTCCACCTGCATCGCCGCCGCTAACGCCCACCAATCCGTTGGGAGTCGCGCCTTCGGCGTCGGATAGGTCGCGCGTGAAGGTGTAACTCGCGTCAAACGTAATCCCCTTGCCGCTGTGTCGCGAGAGTTCAGCCGTGCCGCTATTGTAGTTGCTGACAGCTGCGTTGGCCACGCTCTGCACAACGCTCCAGCATGGATACGGGCGATGATCGGATACCAGCGTTCCTCCATCGTTGATGCAGGCGCCTGTGGCTGCGGGCGCGGAGTCTACACCCGAATAGCCGATCGAGTTGGCAGGGACCTGATTCAAATCTTCCATCGTCTCAAGGTTGCTGCCGTGGCTCCCCGTGTAAGTCAAGCGGGCGCCGATGCCGCGTCCAATGTCTTTCTCCACAGTCATATTCCACTGTTGAACCGAAGGATCGATGTAGTGAATCGGAAATGCCCAATAGAAGCCTGCCGTGCCTGTGCTGTTGCCCGCCGCGCTATTGAACGGATTGGTGAACGAGAGTTGCGGCGTCACGCCGTCAGTTTGGTACGACTGATTGAAGACTCCCACATAGCTTGCATCCACGCCGAATCCGGAGACCAGCGAGAAACCAAGCGGCGTCTCGATAAACCGCCCCCAGCCCCCGCGAACGACTGTCTTGTCGTTGCCGAATGGTCTCCACGCAAAACCAATGCGCGGTCCCCAATCCGTCTTGCCTGTGTACCGCAATCCCTCTGGAACCCCAGCCTGTGCCGCTGTGAGTGTCGGTGTAGGTGCAATCGCGCTCTCAAACTGCGTCGACTCGAAGGCCAGCGCCTGCGCATTGGGAACTACAACTGCACCGTGAACCGTTCCCGCGCTTGTGGTCGCGCTGTAATCCGGAAGGAAGAAAGCCGTGTTGTAGCCCTTATCCCTGAGCGGCGGATGCAATTCGTACCGCAGGCCCACATTCACAGTTAGATTCGATGTGACCTTCCAGTCGTCCTGGCCGTAGAGTGCATACGAGTAACCTAGCCCATCCATGCTTGGCTTATTCGTCGTGCTCACGTCCGTTGCATCCGGGTAGCCAAGAAGGAACGAAGTAAACGGGTCGCCAATTGCCTGCCCTACCGCAGACGAATTATTGAATACATACCAGCCGGACCTGTAGTTCCCATACACATTGTCGTCGTGATCGGTAAGCCGCTTGAAGTCCGCACCGAATTTTAAACTATGCTTCTGTTTGCTCCAGGTCAGATTATCCAACACCTCGATGATCTGCCCGCGCTGCATCGTTGGGTTACCACCACCCGTTGCTACAAAGCCGTTGATGAGTACCTGCGGCGCTTCTGACCAGTCTGTGTCTGGCTGCGGAACAGCGGTAATCCCCGCTTGCGCCAGCAATTGCGCTGTGCTGAAACTCTGGTTGGCAGATGTGTGCTGCGCGTTGAACCCGCCTCGAAATTCGTTGAGCAACTTCGGAGTAAAGATGTAGTTATGGGCAAAGGTCAGCCCTTCGTCGATCTCGGGCGTGTTGTAGCCGCCCTGCATCGGCCCGCCTGCTGTCTGGCAAAAACTGAATGTACAGGTAACGTTGGGTGCGCTCGTCACCTGGCGGTTCTTGTAAGAAAAACGGGCAAATGCGTTCTGCTTGGCCGAGATGGTTTGGTCGAGCCTGAAGTCCCCTTGATTCGCGGAGATTGGAGAAGGAAAGTTCTTCTGATAGTTGTTCGCGTAAGAGCCCACAGGGCCGTAGTTTGGCAGAGGCATCAAATACTTCAGCAAGTTGGCTGAAATAGCGCTGACCGGTACCTTTGCAGGATCGATGGGCGTTACTCCATCCGGCTGATAAATCGATGAAACGCCCTGCCCCGCCAGATAGTCGGTCAAATTTCCACTGCGCATGTCCAAAGATGGAACACTCACTAGGATCGGCGTCTCGCGAGGCAGACGTAAGGCCTCAAAGCTCGCAAAGAAGAACGTCCTGTCAGTGCCTTTGTAGATATGCGGGATGTTAAGCGCTCCGCCAAGCGTCCCGCCAAAGTCGTTCATGATGATGCGCGGCTTCGCATTTGCAAATGCCGTGGGAACACCTGCGTTCAGCGCAGTGTTCTCACTATTCTCAAAAAGACCGCCGTGATAGTGATTTGTTCCCGCCTTCGAGACTGTGGTTATGTCGGCAACTCCGCTGAACTCCGCGTTGTTATTCGACTCGCTCACGCGGATCTCTTCGATCGAATTGAATGAAGGAAACATCTCGTTCACGGGGCCGGAGTACTCCACGCCCACGCTGGAGATACCGTCGATCGTCACGCTCAAGAGAGCCGGTGTTGTGCCCATGACCATCAGGTTGCCCCCGCCATCGGTCTGCACGCCGGCCTCTGTTGTCAGCGTGTCGATGGGGCTGGTTGAACCGGTCGAGCGCGAGAAGATGGCAACAGGAAGATCTACCAACTCCTCTCCGACTTTGGTCTCCGCCAGATTGGAAACATCGGTTGTGATAACATTCTCGACCTCGTCGACCACTTCAACGGTCATGGTCTGTGCTCCGAGTTTAAGCGACGCGTCCACCCGTCGCGTCTCGCGCGCCGTCACCGAAACCTCTGCCATCGACTCGGTCTGAAATCCCGCCGCCGCAATGGTCACCGAGTAGTCGCCCACATCGATGTTGTTGAATGCATAGTCGCCCTGGCCATCGCTCGTGACTGCGCGCTTGGCCATCGTCCCCTTGTTGACGAGTGTGACTTGAGCCCCCGGCACCAACGCCCCGCTGCCGTCACGCACAGTGCCCAGGATTGCTCCGAAGGTTGACTGAGCAACAAGAGGCGTTGCCAGGATCAGAAGACAGCAAGCCAATACCGGGTAGACTGCAATCGCTCGCACGCGGATAAGAAATGAATGACTGCGCATAATGCCACCTTTCAAATCGAGATTTCAGTAGCGAACCAAGCTGCTTCGCTTTATCTGGGGTCGCTCGTCCTGCGGGTCGGTGATGCCTGCTCTGCTGATTGAGATCTCAGCTTTGTCCCATGCATGGTTCGTGAATGCTCCTCGATATCGAGGCCGCATTCGCCTCGAATAACTGCAGGTAGAAGACCATCGGATCGACGAGCGACGAGCGAAGCGAAGGCTGTTGAACTATGCACCGTGCTCGCACCAGCTTCGCTCCGGATAACTAGTCGCCGCTGTTCAGTGACCATGGCCTGGATGAAACGCCGCTTACAATCTTGCGATAAAAGAGAAGATTTAGTCGATCTTGCAGCAACCATGGTCCAATGTCAAGAATCTTTATGCGGTCTTTATAGGTGACTTTGTATGCTTTGGTGTAACTGATAATCGCGCGATTATGTGCATTCCAACAAAGTGCCTGAATGCCGATCCCCAATGTCTATAAGGCTCGATGCGCACAGCCAATCCTCTTGAAACCATCTACGCCGTACACTTTGCGCCAGAGCCCGTCGCGGCTCTGGTTCCCTAAGGGTTGCTTGCAGACAGGCCGTTGCGCTGCTTCAACAAGCAGTCTATGAGATCGACATTGGTATAGGGAACGAAGTACCTGAATTCATTATGCGGAGATCCGCCGCGCATCCGTGGCGCCCGCCCGGCCGGATGCATTGACGCATCCCGGGCTTACGACAATTGAAAGTCTCAAGCGAACAGAAGAAATCGCTCGCTTTCATTACCAAATCGGACAGCGAGCGAAATCGACATCGTACTCTGCGAAATCCTGCCTATCCAATCGAGATCAGCTTCGTCTCCAGATACTCATCCAGGCCTTCCGGCCCGGACTCTCTACCAATACCGCTCTCTTTCCATCCAGTGAAAGGCCCCTCGGTCGCAAACGGATTCCAGTCGTTCAATCCGATGAGCCCGAATTCCAAAGCCTCCGACGCCTGCCGGCCGATGCGAAGATCGTTGGTCCAGATGTAGGCCGAGAGGCCATGCCGCGTTGCGTTTGCCAGACGGATAGCCTCAGCCGTGTCATCGAATGGCGTAATGGGAAGAACAGGCCCAAAAATCTCATCGCTAAACGCAGGCGAATCCATCGCGACGTCTGCCAGCACTGTTGGCTCGTAGAAATACCCGCGCGCCTGGGCCGCAGGACGCTTGCCTCCAGTGAGAATCTTCGCACCGTGTGCGACGCTCTGCTGCACTACCTGTTCAATATGGTCGCGCTGCCTGGCGTTGATCAGCGGTCCCATGCTGGTTGACTCGTCGAGACCGTTGCCGATCTTCAACTTTGTCGTAATTTCACTGACTATCTCTGAAAACTCTGCCTCGATCGATCGATGCACCAGGAACCGCTGCGGTGAAACACACACCTGGCCCGCGTTGCGAAACTTTGCCACCACGGCTGCTGCCGCAACTTGATTGACGTCGACATCGGGAAACACCAGCACGGGCGCGTTTCCGCCAAGCTCGAGCGACAATCGCGTTATGGTCTTTGAAGCCCCGTCCATCAGGATTCGCCCTACACGCGGGCTCCCTGTGAAGTGGATCTTTGCGCAGAGCGGATTGTCGAGCATTTCCTGTCCAATGCTCGAAGACTGCCCGTTCACCAGGTTTACAACCCCATCCGGGACTCCCGCTTCCACGAGCAGATTCACCAATTCCATTGCCGTCATCGGCGTGTACTCCGATGGCCGGATCACAATGCAACACCCCGCGGCCAACGCCGCCGCTGCGGCCCGCGCGATGTTGTAAATCGGAAAATTCCATGCAGTAATGATGCCGACAACGCCGAGCGGTTGGCGCACAACAATCAACCTGCGCGCTGGATTCTTCGATGGAATCACGCGCCCATAGGCTCGCTTGCCCTCTTCGGCAAACCACTCGAAGAGATCGGCCGCCGCACCCCATTCGCCTTTTGCTTGCGGAAGTGGTTTACCGCTTTCAAGCGTCGTCGTGTGGGCCAACTCGGCCAACCGTTCGCGGATTAGGTCCGAAGTGCGCTTCAATGCTACGGCACGTTCATAGGGCGTCCGCCGGGACCACGCAGGAAAGGCCTTGGCTGCTGCTTCTATTCCCAGCTTGCAGTCAGCCCCGTCGCCAAAAGGAACCTCACGGAGAGCCTCCTCTGTCGCGGGATTCAGTACATTCTTGGTTGCGAAGTTCGCCGCTGCACACCAGTTCCCGCCGATGCGCTGCAGATAGGTATATGCCATCTCGTCCTCTGTTCCTATGCCGGTTTGGAGTAAACAAGTTGTCCCGCAAGATAAGTCCGCTCGACTGTGATTTTTCGTATCGATAGCGGCTCGACCGCGGTTGGATCTTCCGAGAGAAGTGCAAAGTCCGCCCAACATCCAGGCTTCATGCTGCCGCGTGTATCCCCTTCTCCAGCGACCATGGCTGCGCCTGCGGTATACGCGTGAAGCGCTTCTGTCGCCGTGATCGCCTGGTGAGGCAAAATGCAATCGCCCTCACGCGTGCGGCGCAACACTGCCGCTTGAATGCCTGCCAGAGGAGAGTCATCCACAACGACAGGAGCATCGGATGAAAACGCCACCGCCAACCCCGCATCCAGCATTTCGCGAATGGGATAGACACGCTCTGACAGGCTGTCGGGAACGAAGCTCCTGAAGTTCGCGCCTAACTCATCGAGAAAGATGGGTTGCGTCACAACCATTACGCCCGCCCGCGACATTCGTCGCAGTTGCGAATGACTGGGTAATCCTGCGTGCTCCATGCGATGAGCGAACCCCAGTGGATGGGGCCCAAGTCGTTCATAGGCTCCGAGCACCTGTTCAATGGCAGCGTCGCCGATAGCATGTGATGAGATGCGCCATCCTTGTCTATGAGCATCGGCGAACAGGCTCAACAACTCATCGCGCTGAAAGCGAGTCACCCCGCAGAAGCTGCTGTTGCGATAGGGCACGGATAGCGCCGCTGTACCGCCGCTCAATCCACCGTCTGCAAGAAACTTCACTGTGTCGACGCGCAACATGCTTGAGCGATGCCGTGCTGGAAGCTTGATAGGACCCGCAGTTCCGTCAGGTCTTCCCAAGGGCATCACCAACATCCGTGCAGGCAGAGTCCCGTCCGCATCCATTTCCAGATATGTATCCAGCAATCCCGGCATGACTCCGCAATCCGAGGAAGCCGTAATGCCGAGCATGAGCTGATGCTTGAGTGCGGCATCGATCGTCGCCCGATAGTCGGATCGCGTGGGTGGTGGAATCACTCGATTCAGAAGACCAACAGCCGTTTCATGCACCACCCCATTGACTTCACCCTCGGCATTGTGCTCTATGATGCCGCCGTCCGGTGAGTTTGTTGCGCTATCGATCCCCGCGAGCCGCAATGCCAGGCTATTGGCAATAAAAATATGGCCGCATGTGCGCGTGAGCAGGATGGGTCGGTCCGGCACAAAGCGGTCGAGATCGCTGCGCGTAGGTTTGCGCCCTTCGGCGAGAGATATCTCGTTGAAACCGCGGCCCAAGAGCCACGCATCCTTGGGGAGAACCGAATCTCGCTGTCGAAGAAGACCGCCGATTTCTTCGATGCTCGCCGAGCCGCGCAAGTCCAGCGAAGTCGTGAGTAGTTGACCAACCTTCCAGACATGAGCGTGTGCATCTTCAAATCCCGGGACGAGCGTCTTGCCTTCCAGATCGATCGCATCTACTGAGGCATTCGCAAAGGAACGCAGCTCGCACTCGTCCCCAACGGCAACAATCCTTCCCGCCTTGACGGCCACAGCGCCGACGCGCCGCGGTCCAATCACCGGGATGATGCTGCCGTTCAGGAATAGTTGGTCGAAGTCCACCATCAACGGACTCCAGCCAGTTCAGGCTTGCTCTGTGCAACGTGGGCGTCCGATGCTGCTGCGATTGCGCGTCCAACGACGGCCAATGCCTCGTTCAGCATATCCAGCGGCATGTTGAGCGGGGGCAGGAACCGAATGCAATTGCTGAATAGTCCAGCACGCATGAGAATCACACCGTGCGCCGCTGCGTGACGAACTATGCTGACAACCTGCGGCGCTGCCAGCGGGGTCTTTGTCTCCCGGTCGGCAACGAATTCCACAAGCAGCATCGGGCCAAGACCGCGCACATCGCCAACAATCGGGCATTTGGCCTTCCAGCCTTCCATAATGGAGCGCATCGTCTCTCCCAATACATTGGCCTGCGCAAGAAACTCCGGACGGCGCAGCATGTTCAGTGCGGCGATGGCAGCTGCACAAGCCACAGGACTTCCACCGTATGTGCCTCCGATGCCGCCGAGATGGGCTGAGTCCATGATCTCTGCGCGCCCGGTCACAGCACCGATCGGCATTCCCGCGCCGAGCGATTTGGCGGAGACAATCAGATCCGGAATAATGCCATAATGTTCCACCGCGAACATCTTTCCGGTTCGCCCCGATCCGCACTGGACTTCATCGGCGATGAGGACAATGTGGTGTTGATCGCAGATCTGCCGGATGCGCTCGAAGAACCGCTTCGGTGCCGGCAAGAACCCGGCCTCCCCTTGCACTGGCTCGATAAGAATTGCGGCGACCGCAGACGGATCTACCTGCGCAATGAGTGCGTGGTCGAGCTGCTGGACCGCATAGTCGATGTACTGCTCTTCTGTCATACCAGTTGGCACGCGATAGAGGTTTGGAAAGGGAAGCCGCACAATCTCTGGCGCAAAGGGACCAAAGCCCGTTTTGAAAAGTCCGTATTTGCTCGTCAAACTAAGGGTGAGCAGCGTGCGCCCGTGATATGCACCCTCGAAGCAGATAATCGTTGAACGCCCCGTGTATTTGCGTGCAAGCTTGATCGAGTTCTCGACGCTCTCGGCCCCACTGTTTGCAAGCAGCGTCTTCTTGGGAAAATCTCCCGGCGTGATCTCGTTCAACAATTCCGCAAGAGCGACATATGGCTCAAACGTGGTCACCAATGCACAAGGATGAATGTAGCGCTCTGCCTGCTGCGCGATGGCCTCGACCACCTCGGCCGGAGAATGGCCCACGCCCAACATGCCGATTCCACCGGCAAGGTCGATGAGAGTATTTCCGTCTACATCGAAAACGAGCGAGCCTTGGGCGCGTTCAACCACAACATCTGTTGCCCGGCCGAGACCTGCGGGAAGCGCATCTGCGCGACGTTGTAGAGCTACCTTGGCCTTTGGGCCGGGGATTTCAGTTTCAAGATGAATATATGCCATCGCGTCCTCCCTGGATGCATATCGCACGTCCTTCTCTGCGGGAAGAACCAGCAACACACTGTAGTTATCGCACACCGGGTCATTCAAGTAGTTGGCAACCAGGCCCCGCGGTTCAAAGCCAACCTTCATCTGCATGCTGAGCGTTGGATCGAACAGTTCGCCGCGCACCACCCGGCTGTAATACTCTTCGATATGCATCTCCGCCTTGTGCTGGCTGAATCCAGGAATCATGCCAGCCGTCACCTGCCCTCGCAGGCCAAGGCGCCAGACAAGTTCCTGGCGTGCGGCATACAGCGCTCCGGCAATACCCCGGCCTCTATACTCCGGATGCGTGCCGATGTCCGCTCCGTAGAGCCATTCCCCCTCGGGTTGATGCGCTGTTAGCCAGCCGCCCGCGATGATCTCGTCAAACGTGTGATTGACGTGGTCCAGGTTGAAATGCAAGCGCAGCGTCGTGGTTGCGCCTACCACACGGTCTCCGTCAAGAACAACCATTTGCCCTTCAGGGAACAGTTCCACATGTCTGCGATAGTGCTGCGCTTTGAACCGCTGATCGTCGTCGAGCGTAGGGAAGCATGCGTATTGCAGCTCCTCCAACTGCAGGCCGTGTGCGGGCTGCGTATTCAGCAGCGTAAGACCATCTCGAAGTTTCCTGAAATAACTCAATGGGCTACCCCCTCGCCTGCAAAGGCCTCGAACGCCGCTTCAAGCACATCCAGGCCCTCCTGCATTTGCGCATCGGAAGCCACTAATGGAACAAGTAGCCGAATTACGTTTCCATAAGTCCCTGACGTTACAAGAAGCACACCGTGCTCCAATGCGAACCGGGTGACGTGCTTCGTAAGTTCGGTCGCCGGCTCTTTGTGGATGCGATCGACCACTAGTTCAATGGCACGCATTCCGCCCAAACCGCGAACGTCTCCAATACATTGAAAGCGCTCTTGCCACTGCTGCGCCCGCTTCACAAAGATCTGCCCAATCTCCTCGGAACGAGCGCACAGATTGGCCTCTTCAAGAACATTCAGCGTGGCCAACGCGGCTGCGCATGAAACAGGATTGCCGCCAAAGGTTCCGCCCACTGCTCCTGGCCCCGGCTGATCCATAATCTCCGCCCGGCCTGTAATTGCTGCAAGTGGCATTCCGCTGGCAATGCTTTTCGCAGACAGCAGAATATCGGGCACAAGACCGAAATGTTCACACGCAAACATTCGCCCTGTGCGTCCATAGCCGGTTTGTACTTCGTCGGCAATCAAAACAATCCCATACTTATCGCATATTGCCCGCAGCCCGCGAACGAACTCGACAGGTGGAACGATAAAACCTCCCTCGCCTTGAATCGGCTCGAAAAGGATGGCAGCGACCTGATTGGCGGGGATGCGATGGCGAAAGGTCTCCTCGATAGCCTGAAGGCTTTCGGCGGCTGCCTCCTTGCTCCGATACGAATTGGCGAACTGAACTCGATACACGTCCTGCGAGAAGGGGCCAAAGCCGTGCTTGTACGGCTTCTCCTTTGAAGTCACAGACATGGCCATATACGTCCGGCCGTGATACGCATCGTCGAAACAGAGGACCGCGGGGCGACCGGTGAACGATCGCGCGATTTTGATTCCATTCTCCACCGCCTCGGCGCCGGAGTTCACGAAGAACGTGCGCTTCTCACATTCGCCAGGAGCGAGGCTGTTGATTCGCTCTGCCAGCGCCACATAGCTCTCGTACGGCGCAACCATGAAGCACGTGTGAAGAAATGCCTCGCTCTGCTGCTGGATCGCATCTACAACCGCGCGTTGTGTGTGCCCTGCATTGATACAACCAATGCCGCCGTAGAAGTCGAGAAAGACATTTCCGTCCACGTCGGTGATCGTAGCGCCCGCGGCGCTCTGCACAAACACCGAAGTGATCTGCGGCACGCCGCGCGGAACAGCCTTCTGCTTCCGATTCCCCAGTTCGATCGATTTTGGCCCGGGAACTTTTGTGAGAAGTGAGATTGATGGCATGATTCCCCTTGTGTTTCGCCCTTGCCTTCCGATTGAAGCCAAGACGCAACGTTCTGAATTAGACAAAGTGTACCACCGAACTTGCGATAATTGTGTAGATTTTTTGAATCATAGCACTTTCGCAAGTTCCCGTTCCGCAAACTCCATCGCCGTCTTGCGAGCCGCTCGTGCGTAGAGAACAAGCGCCACTCCGAGCACAGTGCCGATTGCAAAGATGAGCTTGAGTTCGTAAGTCCACACGTGTCCTGCGACCTCCACAGGCACGAATGCCAGGCATATGCCCACAACGCTTGAAAGCAATCCTGCAACGCCATTGGTCAAAATGTACCCTCGCCTCCCGCCCGATTGTTGTTTCCAGGCTAGCCGAAGCATGGCCGCGAACATGTACACATTGGGAATAAGTTGCAACACGACTGAAATGCTGAGAAGCGTGAGGTACGCCTCGCTCACTGACGCGCCGAGATAGCTCATCAGGATCAGCAACGCAGACAGAACCGCGAACACGATGAGAGCGATATAGGGCGTGTGAAAGCGCGGATGCACACGTCCCATCGATTGGGGGAGATAATGGTCGATGCCTGCGACAAAGGGCAGCCTGGCTGTCCCTCCGAACCACGCAGATGCCGTCCCGAGAATTGCAACCGCCTCAAACAGCGCCAGCGGGGCCACCACAACACGAAGATCGACTCGCTGCGCCATGGAGTTGATTGTCTGCAACACGCCGGATAGAACCCCAATCTGTTCGTGCGGCATAGCCACCAGCATGGAGAAGGTCACACCGACATAAACTGCGCCGGAAATAACGCCGCCCCAGAAAATGGCGCCCGGAAGAACCTTCCGCGGCTCTCGAATTTCGTCTCCCATGATGGATGCCAGATCCAGCCCCTGCAGGCTGTAACAGATTGTTCCGAATACAGCGACAAGTCGCCAGTCGGCAATACGCGGACGCATGTCATGAACTGCAATTGCACTTCCATGTTGGCGCAGAATCATGGCCGCAAGGCCGCAAATCATGACTGCGCCTACAACTGTTCCGATCCCTCCAAGATTCGTGATCCACTTGCCTGCGGATTCTCCGCGAATGTTCAGGGCCAGGAGGAAGAGCAGCAGCACGGCAGCCGCGCCTCCAGTGAATTGTTGATTGTCGGCAAGCGCCTGAATGTCGGGACCGAACATGTAAACGCCGACTCCGATGCAGGACAGCAGCACCGTGGGCAGGTAGACGACATTAGCGAGCCAGTAGCACCATGCTGCGATGAACCCATGCATGCTGCCAAAACTGTTTTTTGTCCAAAGATAGACTCCGCCTTCTCCCGGCCACACTGCCGACAACTCGGTTACAGCTACTCCTTGAGGCCAGAAATAGCACCCGAGCGCCAGCAACCACAGCCACAGCGTAACTGGACCGGCGACTGCGATAGCGGGCACTATGTTGAGATTCGCGACAGCGGCAACGAACAGAAGGATCAAGTCCCGGCGGCCCAGAACCTTTTCCAGATGCGGCTCCGCGACCTCGGATGCCTTTGGCTTTGGGTCCGCAGTTTGCAGGGGACCTCCTCGGATAAACAATGTGTGCGAAGGTCCAGCCTCTAACAAATCCCATCAGTTTTAAATAAAGAAATCGATACTGCTCTAAAGTAAATAACTGTGATGGAGTCGCAGTTAGTCCACAAGATATCGCGAATGGAATGGAGAGTGCAGGGCTTGGCCTTCTCTGCGTTCTGGTACGCAAAGAAACGATACTCGGCCTTCGGAGGCTAAAAGTCGTCGCTGCAAGCTCAACGAGGTGGCCGGAAGCAACTTGCGATAAACAAGCAACTTTGGTTTATAATCGCGTTTGGCTGGACTTTTGTCAAGCAGAGGCGCCATTGCTCCGTTCAACTCGAAGGGATGCGCCGCTGCGCAGGACCGAAAAGTGGATTGCCATGAACGCGCACAGAATGCCGCGGTCGATGGTGCGCGTGCGCTGCACAGTTGCACGGATGCCCTGACGATCCTTATGATTCAGGACGGTGGGCTGCATGTGCCGTGCGCTCAAACGAAGTCTCGTCGTCATTTCAGAGCTGAAGAGGTCCGGAACCGTTTGCCGAAGAACGCAAAGCAGATAAAGAGTGAACCAGACCGCAAGAAGACGGTGAAGGCCCCACGACCGGACGGCGCTGAAATAGCGGTTTCGAAGCTATTTCGCATTGGTGCCGTGGCAAAGCGCCTGGGGATCTCTGCCTCCATGATTCGCGCCTGGGAGCGGCTCGGATTGAGAAGAGAGGCGACCCGCGAGGGCGCTCACAGGCTCTACTCTGAAGACGATGTTCAGCTTCTTTCCCGCGCCGTGTATCTCAGAAGGATTCAGAGACTAAACGCTCCTGCCATCATCGACCAGTTGCAGCGCGAAGGGCAGCTCCCCGGCTCATCCAGCGCTCGTCCGGCAGCCAGGATCCGCGCCACCGGCAACCACCTTCGTGCGCTGCGGCTTGAGCGCGGGCAGTCGCTCGCTCAGGTGGCCGCCGCGGTTGGCATTTCCACCGGGTTTCTCAGCAATCTTGAACGCTCCCAAACAGGCGTCTCGCTTGGAATCATGCACCGCCTAGCCCAACACTATGGAACATCGCTGTCGAAATTCTTCTATCAGGCCGATTCTCCCGGACCGCTGGTGCGGAAAGGAAAGGGCCGAGCATTGGCAGGTGGCGATGGAGTCCGAATGGAGATACTTGCCTGGGGCGAGATTGCGATGGAACCCCACATTTTTCACGTCGCCCCCGGCAAGGGAAGCGCGGAGCCTTATTCCCACGAGGGAGAAGAGTTTCTTTATCTGGTTCGTGGCGCACTTTGCATTACTTTGGACGAAGAAGTATTCCAGCTCAAGCAGGGAGATAGCTTCTACTTTGCCAGCAAAGTCAAACATAGTTGGCTAAATCGCGGCAAGACGGAGGCAGTCATTATCTGGATTAACAGCCCCTCCGCTTCCGAGATGCGCGGTATTTGAACCTCAAGGAGCGTTGGATGGCTTGCGAATGACCTTCTTAGATGACTTGAACTCAACCACTTGGGCATTTACCTTTGTAACTCTTGCACTTTGCGCACTTTTTGCCTTTTCAAGAAACCGCACTTGGTGGGATGTCCAGCCAATTATAGGACGGCTCAGGCTCGTTCTACTTCTCTCCGGGGTCTGCTGGTCTGGAATCATGGGCTTGAGCACCCTGGAGAATGCCTCGGACGCCCGGCATGGGACAGTTACTGGGCCACTCGATGTCGTTGGCTACACTTACGCCGGCCGCGGCACTCACATAAATCGGTATCTGGCGCATGTCGAAGGTGCAATGGCTCATAACATTACCCTAGTTATGGAACCCAGAGCGCAGGCGGTTCTTACAAAGCAGAAGAGGTTATCCGGATTTACGGTCGGTTATCTCGCCGACCCCATGATGGTTCGTCCGGATGTCTTTGCTTTCAAGGTTGTGGATATCTCCAATCCCGAGACGGGCGCATCCTACTATCACATAGACACCGCCCGTCACGCCGTTCGCGCTGGATTCTTCTTTGCCGATGGAGTTCTGTTCGCCGCCTTGTTCATGTTGGCTATTCGCGTTCGAACGCATCCGCCAGAAACCCGGATGATGGACTCCGCGAATTGAAGATGAGCATCGCCGGACTGCAGCTACGGCATGGAGGCTGCGGGTTCCACTTCCGGGGGCACAGGAATCGACGGTGTCCTGTACCCCTCCCGGGCCAGGTGCGCTCCCATTTGCGCGTACATCGACTCGTCCTGCGGTTGTGTAGTGGCCAGACCATCCACATACCGGTTGTACATACAAAATGCCGCGGCAATCAGCACTGTGTCGTGAATCTCCGTGTCGGTTGCGCCCTGCTCGCGGGCAGCATCCACCGCGCGGCGCGTCACGTTCTTGCCGCCGCTCTGAACTTGCCCCGCAATCGCCAGCAGCCGCTTCAACTTCTCTGAGACCGGCGCTTGTTCAAAATCGGTTCGAACCAGTTTCACAGTCTCGGCGCTACCCAGGTGGCAAGCCGCCGCTGCGCCGTGACTGGTATGGCAGAAGTAGCATTCGTTGAGTGAAGAAACATAGGTGGCGATCAGTTCGCGCTCGCCGGCCGTGAGGCTGTTAGGCTCGTGCAGCAGAACGTGCGCCAGTTCACGCAGCGGCTTGGCCGTCTCAGGCCTGAAAGCAAAGGCCGAGCTGATTCCAGGCAGTTGTGCAGGCAGGGGAATATGCGGCATCTTCAAGCTCCTTTGGTGGTGTGTTCCTGGTGAGGCAGGTACTCTTTGCTCATGGTCACGTAGCCTTCTTTCGCGGTCTTCTTGCCGCGCTGCCGGTAGAGTTCTTCATCGTGAGGCTGCCAGGTGTCCAAGCCGTCAACGTAGCGGTTGTACATGCAGAATGCGGCCGCGATCAGCACTGTATCGTGAATCTCCACATCGGTTGCACCTGCACGGCGCGCCGCTTCCACATCGCCCGTGGTCACCTGCTTGCCGCCCTGTTGCACCTTGCCGGCAATCGTCAGAAGAGCCTTCAGTTTCTCTGGAATTTCGGCGTGAATGAAATCGCTTTTCACACAACGCACCAGGTCTTCATTGTCCTCAAGGTGCGCCGCGGCAATGGCGCCATGCACGGTCTGGCAGAAATAACAATCATTCTGAGATGAGACATAAGTAGCGATCAACTCGCGTTCGCCCGGAGTGAGTGAGTTTGGGGCATGCAGCAAAACTTCGGCCAGGTCATTGAGCGGCTTTGCAGTCTCGGGGCGAAAGGCCATTGCCGCTCGAATACCTTGCAGCCCTTCGGGAAGTCGAATGTGTGCCATATGTTTTTCAGTTCCCTTCGTAAGTTAGCGGTGTCGCAGTCTGCCGCGCCGTGAGGAAATGATGCACCGCAAGCCCGGCTAGGACAACGCCCACACCAATCAATGCGGGCAACGGATTGTGCAGTAGAATCAGCATGCCAATCGCGCCGCAGAGGATGATAAAGACGATCGGAGCAGCCGGAAACCACCAGCCTCTAACCGGTTCCCGCATCCGAAACAGCGTGGATGCGGTCAGCGCCAGAAACGCTACGGCAGAAAAGATGATGTACGCCAGTACGCGATCGAACGCACCCAGAAACAGAACCGCCAGCGACAGTACAGTCTGCAGCAGGATTGCATTTGCGGGAGTGCCGAAACGCGGATGCAGTCTTGCGAAGACCGGAAAGAACGCGCCGGTCTGCGCCATGGCGCGCGTTACGCGCGGAGAAGCCATGGTAAGTGCCGCCATTCCTCCGAATACGCAAACCAGCACGCAGACCGAGAGCACTTTGGCTCCTGCCGTGCCAAACAGCGCTTCTCCAAATTGCGCCACGAACGCGGTGTTGGACGTCAGGCGATCGATCGGCAAAACTGCAAGGAAAGCCGCGCTGATGAGCAGATAAATGAGCGTCACCAACGCGACACCCCCGAGAAACGCAAGCGGCAAGGTTCGCCTCGGGTTGCGCACTTCGCCGGCTATCTTGCTGGCCTCCCACCACCCTCCGAAACTGAAGAAGGCACTGACAACCGCGCCGGAAATCGCCGGCATCAACGCCTCCGCTCCAGAGCGGCGAGCGACGAAAGGGATCAAGTTGCCGACGTGCGCGTGCCCTGAAATTGCTGCCCAACTCACCAAGGCAAGCAGCACAAACAGCTTGAGAATATTCACGACGGTCATCAGTCCGCCGCTCAGCCGCGTTCCCGCAACGTTCACCACACCGAAGATGCAGAGGATAGACGGGGGCACCAGGGCAATTGCTCTTCCATCTAGCGGAACCACTTGGGCAACATAGGCCGCGGCGCCAACGGCAAGAGCCGCAGCAACTCCGGGGTACATCACGATGGAGCTCATCCAGCCGTAAAGGAACGCGATTCGGTCGCCATAACCGGCCCGCAGATAGACATACTCGCCGCCTGACTCGGGAAAGCGAATCGCCAGTTCCGCATAACAAAGCGCCCCGCACATCGCCATCAGCGCCACTCCTATCCACACCGAGGCCAGGAGTAAAGGAGAAGCCAGCGATTTGGCCATAGTGGCTGGAGTCAGAAAGATGCCAAGGGCAATCGACTCGCCAACGACAATTGCAATCGCCGCCGGCAGGCCAAATTGTCGTCGCTCCGAGGGGACGGGGAAGGACATAACGCACACTGTAACATCGAACGATGCCGGCGTTGAAGACATTCGCCGCCCAAAAAAGGTGGAGAAAAACCTCCACCGAAAGGGCGATGACGGATTTGCGCCGGGTCGCTAGAATGTGACTCGCTCATGCGTCCTCTGTCCCCCAACGCACTGAAGCGGCGCATTGTTCCGCGCCGCTTCAGCTTGGCTCCCGGCCTTCCCCTCTCCGGCTATTGTTGGAAGAGATCGAAGCTGTCGCCGTCCCATCCAGCCGTGTTTTGTACCTGGATGAGAGTCGCTTCGGTCGGCGAGATCATGTAGCCGACGACGAACGGAGTCGACCCAATCGAGATCGCGATTCGACCCGTTGTCGGTTCAACTCCATAAGTCGGCCCTGAGATCGTCGAGTCCAGCGTCATGTCTTCCGACGATCCAGGCGCCTGCACCGTATCCGTGGTTCCAGTCAGCATTCCGCCCGATCCGAATTGAAGTGTGCCCGACTCTGTCTGCGGATAATTATGCGTTGGATTGATGTTGTACGCCAGGGGGGACACCGTCCCCAGCGCAAAACTCGTGCCTGCAAGCGCTGAAGCCGAGAATCCTCCGCTCGGCACAGTCTGTCCAAGCATGGTGTAAAAACCGATTCCCAAAGCCCCATCCAAGCCGAACCCAGAGCCTGGACCATACAAGTAGAAGTTCGGTGTATTGGTGTTGAGGCCGCTGATGGTCAAGTATCCCGACGATGAAACGGTATAGGTCCCCGTTCGTGTAAGGTCAAGGCTCACCATTCCGCCGGAGTTTTGATCGCGCACCTCATTCACTCCGCCAGCCCCGTTGAATGTGTACTGGCCTACGCGTATATCGTCGTACACCGGCGCAGTAACACTGGTTGTATGGAACTTGTGGTAAACAGAGCTGCCTGTAAACCCGCTCTGGCTGTAGGTGATGTTAGCCTGCTGAATTGCCTGCCCGGCCAATAATGCGTTACTCGCATCTGTGCTCAGCAGCAGCAGCTTATTGCCAGCGCCTACGGCGTACGCGATAAACGTCACCGTGGCGGTATTCGATCCTTGTGTGATTCCCAGAGTGATCGTGCCGCGCCCGGTCGCTCCCATGGTGTACCCGATTGCGGAGTTTGCCGCAGTTGTAAGCAGCGGTACCTGCGCGTTGTATTGCGTGCTTTGCGTCGCCGAATCGTAGTTGGCGAAATCAAGTTGCCCGCCGTTGATGCCGCCGCTTCCATTGAAGACTACCTGCCCGATTCCGGCTTGCCGCACTGGCTGAGGGCCGCCCGCGCTGGATCCCTGGAAGCCGAAGGCATACCCGCTGCTCAGCGTTGCCGTGTTCACCGTCCCCGTCCGGATCTGGAAGAATCCAGTCAGCACATACCCCGATCCGTCGGCCAGGATGATGCGCCCACTTTGCGCCACGCCGCCCGTAATCGCCTCTGTCGAGAAGCAGAAGGTGCTGGTCGGGGGCAGGCCGGAGGCGGCCGCTCCCGTATTCGTCCACGTAGCCATGCCCCGGTGGTCGGTGCCTCCAATCGAATAACTTCCGCTGAAGGTGTAGTTCTGCTCGGTCTGCACCGCCCCGCCATGCGAGTTGACGAAGCTCAGCCCATTCACATCGGCCATGCCTGACGTCACATTCCCCGCGCCATCTGCAGTAAACGCGCCGGCCATGTCGTACGGCAAGCCTGCGGGATCGAAGCCCGTCAGCAGCATGCCATAGGTCCCGCTCAATACGCCATTCCCGCTTCCGTCGTGCGTGCATGATGGAAGTGTCGCGCTGTTGACCACCAAGCCGTACGACGCAAAGGCCGATTCGCCGCCGGCGTCCTTCACCTGCACCTGGAAAGTGTACACACCCACCGATGTTGGAGCGCCCGTAATCTGTCCCGATGCGGACAAGCTCAACCCAGGGTTCGGTGTTCCCGTGGCCAGGATCCAGGTGTAGCTGCCTGCTCCGCCAGTTGCCTTCAGCGTCGTCGAATAAGCCGTGCTCACCGTCCCTGGCAACAGCGCAACTGTCGTTATCTGGAGATAATTGTTCACCGTCAGCATCAGAGTGGCACTCGCCAGGTTGTTTGCTGAGTCCTCTACCTGGACCGTGAAGGAAATCGGCGATGTTGTGGCGGCCATCGGCTTTCCCATCAAGTTACCCAACGAAGAGAGGGTGAGGCCCGTCGGAAGCGTGCCCGACGTTATCGACCAGGAGTAGCCAGTCCCGCTGCCGCCCGTCGCGTTGAGCATCTGCGTGTACTGTTCTCCGTCCGTCGCATTTGGCAACGAAGTCGTGGTGATGCTCAACATGGGATATGAGACCGTTATCGATAGCTTCGCGCTCCCATAGTCGTTATATGAATCGGTGGCCTGCACGGTAAACACCGCGGTTCCGGCCACCGTTGGCGTTCCGGTAATCGCGCCCGCTGAAGAAAGCGTCAATCCAGCCGGAAGTGCCCCGGCGGCGATCGAGTAGGTCAGCGCCCCCACCCCGCCTGTGGCCGCAACCGTGGCCGAATAGGCATTGTTCAACGTCGCGGCCGGCATGCTGGTCGTCGTGATGGTAATCGCCGGTGCCGTGATTGCGAGTGTGTACCCCGCCGTCGCCGTCAGGCTCGGTGAGCCGGAATCGCGCAGTTGCACCGTGAACGTGGAGTTTACGGCTCCAGTCGGCGTCCCGCTCAGCACGCCGGTTGCCTGGTTAAGCGAAAGCCCTGGAGGCAGATTGCCGTTGACCTCGCTCCAGGTATACGGCGGTACGCCTCCAGTGCCTGCCAAAGTTGCGGAATAAGGAGTGCCTACCCCACCCGCGGCTAATGCTCCCGCAGCTGTCGTAATTGACGGATTAGGTGGAACAGTGAGGGCGATCGATGTGCTGATGCTCGTATCCTGCACGGAGGTAGCCGTCACGGTCACACTGAGTGCGCTCGTCACCACTGCTGGGGCTACGTAGGTGGCCGATGCATTGCTCACAGTTGTCAACGAGCCGCATGTTGCGCCGGTGCATCCGGTCCCGCTCAGCGCCCAACTCACCCCAAGCCCCGTTGTGCCCGTTGATGAGGTCGCATTCAGCGTCACGGAGTTTGTAGGATCGACCGTGGTGCTGGCCGTGGCAGCGAGGGTGAACGTAGCCGGTGGCGCGGAAGTACCTCCACAACCACAGACGATAAGCAGAACCAGGGGTAGAGCCAGAGATGCGATGCGCAGAGAGTGGAGATGCACGGTTTCCTCCGGGATGTGCGGCTTGGCAGTCAGTTGTTCGTCAGAAGTGCCAGGCAGAACAGCGGAAGACGGGGAGCGTACCGCCGGCTGATTCCTGTCACCAACTCAGGGAACCTTCTATTCAACACAGCGTAGAGAGCAGCAAAAAGCCCTCATCGGGCGCGGAGATTTTCCGTCGCGGGTGCCGTCCGGTGCAAATGCGGGTGGCCCTCCGCTCCCTTCTGCGGCATACTGGAAGGAATTGATTCCGGGGCTGAACGATGGACCGGCACGATCCGGGTGAAGTCACAATACTCTTGGAACGTTGGCGAAGCGGCGACCCTGCCGCATTTGAGGCCCTTGTGCCGCTCATTTACGAGCAGTTGCACCGCATTGCGACCGGGTTGATGCGCCATGAGCGTCCGGATCACACACTGCAGCCAACGGCCTTGCTGAATGAGGTCTATATGCGCCTTGTCCGCCAGCGCAAGGCCGACTGGACAGATCGCAAGCACTTCTTCACTTTTGCCGCCATGCTCATGCGCAACATTTTGACCGACCACGCCCGTTCCCGGTTGGCGGACCGGCGTGGGGGCCCGAACCGCATTGCCCTGGAACTCAGCGACGATATCGCCTTTATCGGCACCGAAGACGACCGCATTCTCGACCTCAATCGCGCTCTCACCCGTCTGGAACAAGTCGATCGGCGCAAAGCTCGTCTGGTCGAGATGCGTTTTTATCTCTCGTTCACAACGGACGAGGCCGCCGAAGCCTTGGAGATATCGCGCGCCACTGCGGAACGGGACCTCAAGTTCGCCAGGACCTGGCTCTTCCGCGAATTGTCGGGGGCGCCAGCCATATGAGCGGCCCTTATCGTGATTCGGATCGGGATCCTGTCCCCGGCCTGGCAGCCGAGGCCGAAAACCGCTGGCAGCAAATCGAGACTCTCTTTCATCGCGCCATCGAATTACCCTTTGAACAGCGCGAAGCAGCGGTTCGCTCCTGGTGTCCAGGCAACAACGAACTGATTCAGGAGGTCCTTTCTCTCGCTCATTCTGCGGACGATCTCGCGGAATTGCAGACCCAAGCGCAGCCCGAACCGGCCGATCCCTGGCTCGACAGAACCCTCGGCCGCTACCGCGTCGTGGCCTTCATAGGCCGCGGAGGCATGGGGGCTGTCTATAAAGCATTGCGCCCGGGAATCGAAGGTCCGGATGGCGGGGAAGTCGCAGTCAAAGTCATTGCCAGCCGTCTCTATTCCCCGTTCCTGCAGGAGCGATTTCTCGACGAGCGCCGCGCCCTGGCAGCCCTGACTCACCCTCACATCTGCCGGATATTCGATGGCGGCGTCACCCCGGAAGGCGAGGCTTATTGCGTCATGGAATACATCCGTGGCGCGCGGCTCGATGAGTTTTGCCGAGGCCAAGGCGTCACTCGCGATCGCCTTCTCCAGCTTTTCAGCGACCTCTGCGAAGCCGTAGCCTTTGCCCATCGCAACATGATTCTGCATGGCGACCTCAAGCCCTCCAACGTAATGGTTGCCGCCGAGGGCGAAATCAAGCTACTTGACTTCGGCACCGCAAAATTGCTCTCCGCCGCCAACCAGGACGGAAGTCGTGACTCGGAACTGCTCGCCGTTACGCCCGGCTACGCTAGCCCTGAGGCTCTGCGCGGCGATCGGTGCACCACTGCGGCCGATGTTTACTCCCTGGGCGCCATCTTGTGCAGATTGCTCACCGGCGAAATACCTTCACCAGCCACCGGTTCGCCCACCATTTCGCCCCACCTGCCATCAAGCCTCGATTCAATCGCTGCTCCGCACGGCAAATCGGTCGCGCACGCCTCGATTCCTGCCGACCTTGAAGCCATCGTGCTCAAGGCCATCGATTCCGATCCCTCCGCACGCTATGCCACGGCCGCCGCCCTGGCGCGCGATGTACAAAGGTTTCGTGCCCAACGCCCGGTGGAGGCATCCGGCAACGGCTGGCCCTATCGCGCACGCAAATTTGCAGCGCGCAATCGGCTCGCGCTGACGGCCGGCGCAGTCGTCCTTTGCGCTCTCGGTGCCGGTTTCGCCGCCGTCGTTCATGAGACCCGCCTGGCCATGACCCAGGAACAGCGCGCTCGCCGGGAGATCGTTCAAGTCAGGCAACTGGCCAATTTCCTCGTCAACGATCTTTATGACCAGGTTGCCCTCATGGCCGCCTCTACCGGTGCACAACGCAAGCTCGCCGCTGAGGCCTCCGCGTATCTCGACGCCATGGCGCCCGATGCCGCCGGCGATTTTCCCCTCGAAATGGACATGGCAAATGCCTATGCCCGCCTTGGCGGCGTACTCGGCAGTCCGGAGCAGGACAACCTGGGTGACACGGCCGGAGCCATCGCTGCGGTGACCAAGGCTGTAGACATCACGCAAGATGCGCTCAAGTTGCGCCCCCCCGATCCCGAAGCGCTACGTCACGCGTCCCGCGCCCTGCGCATGCTCAGCGAGATCGAGTTCGGGGACGGCCGGGCTCAAATTGCGTTGCAACACGCCTCGAACGGAGCAGAACTCAACGAGGGGCTCCTGCAACTTGGACCATCCCCGGATGCAGCCGATCTCCGCGAAGCCACTCGTCTTCAAGTGCTCATCGGCGACGAATATGGTCTGCAGGGCGGCGAGAGCATCGGCGATGTCGGCGCGGCCATCGCAGCCTATCGCCGCGGATTGCCTTTCGCCGAAGTCCTGCTGAAGCGAGATCCGCACGATCTGCAGGCCCTGCGCGCGGCTGCCAACGTCCATATCAAGATCGCCAATCTGCAGCGTGAGGCACAGCCCGCGGTTGCTCGGCAGGGCTACCAGTCCGCGCTCAATCTCCTCCTTCAAATCGCCAGTCCGCCCCCCGTCGTCGAGCGGCAAAAAGCCATCGTCTATCAGAACCTGGCCCGCTGCCTCTTCTACGAAGAAAAGCCGCGGGATTCCCTCAAGATGTACTCCCAGGCATGGCAGATCATGTCGGAAGCAGTGCGCCAGGACCCGCAGAACATGCGCACGCAGCAGAACCTCGCCAGTCTCCTCAACGACTTCGGGCAGGCCAACGAGAAGCTCAAAGACTGGCCGGCCGCGCGTGCCAACTATGCTCACCTTGTCGCCGTCCTGGCCTCTGCGCTGGCCCGCAACAAAGACAACCACGTCTGGCGCGAGCACTACGCCCAGGCGCTTATCGAACTTGCGGGAGCCGACTATCACCTTGGAGACCGTTCGCTTGCCGAGCAGGAGGAACGCCGCGGAGTTGCAGAGTCAGTGCATATTGCCGAATTGCCCGATGCCTCCGCCGACGATAAAGACGGTGCGGCCGCAAATCTCCTCAATGCCCAGTTGCGCGGCTTGAGAAATCCAGCGAGGGCCCTTCAGTTTTCCACCCGAGCGGTCGAGATGGAGAAGGGTTCCGATCCCGAGGTGGTCATCACGCTCGCACAAGCCCAGGCAGCCTGCGGCCAGACCGAGGCCGCGCGAGCTACCGTGAAGAGAGTCCTGTCCGTGCCCGTCTCCAATGACGTTCGC
Source organism: uncultured Occallatibacter sp. (assembly GCA_964560845.1). GTDB lineage: Bacteria > Acidobacteriota > Terriglobia > Terriglobales > Acidobacteriaceae > Telmatobacter. The sequence continues at coordinate 26,755 of CAZLMY010000017.1, forward strand.
CGCATGGCCGATCGTCTGCTTACCAAACTTCCCCCTGAGCCGCGCTGATTGCAACTACTCAGTCAGCGTCCGCCGCGCATCTGCTCCAGGCTCGCCCGCACTTCGGCTGCATGAGCCGCATGGGCGCTTTTGCCGCTCAGAATCGCCAGCCCGCTTTGCGCCGCAGCCACTACGGCCTCATGCGACCCCTTCTCCCTCTGCAGGAGTTGCCCCAGCTGAAGGTAGTCGCGCGCAAGCTCGACGCGAAACTCCGCGTCGTCCCCAACCTGGTTCGACAGATCGTCCAGGCTCGCCTTGGCCCTTGCCAGCACTGCATCTTCCGCAGCTCCCGAGTTCGGAACACTCGCAAGCTCCTCGGAGAGCTGCCCCAGCAACGACGACGTCAGCCGCTGCATCTCATGCAATCGCGCCTGCGCCGTTCTGCGCGAGTTCTCCGCTCGGACCGCCTCCCGCACCACAAATCCCGCTCCCCCCGCCGCAATCGCCAGAAGACAAAAGGCCGCCGCCGTTAATGTGCGATTCCGCCCTGCGAACCTCCATGCGCGGTACCAGGCCGTCCCCGCCCGCGCTGCCACCGCCCTCCCGTTCAGATAGTTGTCGATGTCGGCCGCGAAGTCGCCCGCGGTCAGATACCGTGCGCCCGCCTTCGGCCATACCGATCGCTCAACGATCGCGTCGAGGTCGTTGCGCAGGTTGAGTCCGGGCGTCAACCCTTCTTCCCTGCCCCCCTTTGACTCGAGCGCTTTCCGCTGTCCACTGAGCAGCGCCATGAGCATCTCACCGGCAGCTCGAATATCTTCCCCTGTGGTGATCGTCCCCTTTGAAGGTTCCGCTCGCTCCCCGAATCCAAGCACATGCAGATGTCCGTCCGCATCCACAACCACCTTCTCCAAATTCAGATGGCCATGCACAATAAGCCGTTGATGCGCATGTTCCAACACCTGAAGCACTTTCTGAATCAACTCCAGCTTCGGCCGCCTCTGCTCGAGGAACTTCGCGCAATATTCATCCAGCGGAGTACCCTCGGCTGACTCCATCGCAAACCACCGTCTCTCTGCATCGTCCACTCCCGCATCCACGAGCGCAGGAATCGACCGGTGATTTAACGCCGCCAACACTTCTTCTTCGGCCCTTACGCGCGCGCCGGAGGCTGCATCGCCGGTGTTGGCCAGCTTCACGAACACTGTCTGGCTAAAATCCTCCACACGCTCGGCCCGCCACACAACCGCGTCTCCATCGCTGCGCATCGCCCTTATCAGCCGGAATTTGCCTACCATCCGGTTCCCATTGCCATCGCTTTCGCTCATCTCCGGCCGCATAAGCACAGTATGCCAAACCATGCCTCCGGTTTTCTCGATTTCTGTTTTCGACAGTCCGCACAGCGGCATTTGGACAAAGCCGGACACTTGCTTGCCGGAACTTGGCTGCTACGCGACCGCAGCCAAAGGAGTTCCCTCGTTCAGGTCAAGTCCATTGGAAGCTATATAAAAACTTCTCTTGGTGTGAAAGGGCACGACTCCAGTCGTGTCTCCATGAGCCTTTGGCCCACCCAAGTGGATGAAAACGCCGGCGGATGCTGTGTCGCGTGAAGCGCCCCGGGGGCCAAATCGAAAATAGCCCAGGGCAGAAGCCCTGGGTGAGTGACCCCAAATTGTCGCGCAAGCCCCGGAGGGGCGGCCGATTCAGACGCATACAACGCAAAGACCTTAGCCTGCGTTTTCGACCCTGCCGCAAGCGGCTGAAAACATGAAGGGCATTAGCCCCGGAGGCACGCTCACCTTCCGCTCGCTCGTCGATGGCGCCTTCAAGCGAACTGACTGCGAGGCTGGGGAGAGCTTTTGGCTCTCCCCAACCCGTAACTACTGCGCGGTGATGCTGAGCGGACCGAGGGTGGTCGACTGCGCCCCGGTGTCGGTGGCCACCACGGTGACCTGGTGGGTTCCAACAGCCAACGACGCGGCTGAGTAGGTGAACGAGTACCCGGCGTTGGTGTAGGCCGCATTGTCGAAGTAGGCGGCCACATCGGAGCGATTCAAGCCGAGGGTGGGCGTACCGGCCAGATTCCCGTCGATATAGACCTTGACGTTGCCCAGGGGCGCACCGTCGGTCTGATCCGCGACCCAGCCGGTAACCAGCAGAGAGTCTGCCCGGGAAATGGTTGTCTTGCCGGTTGTCTTGTCGACCGCCTCCTCCAGGTTGCCGAAGGGAGGCGGGACTGTCTTGGGCACCACTGTGATCTGGATGGGCCCGAAGTTGCTCGATTGCCCTTCCTTGTCGATCGCCATCGCCGTCACCGCATGGGTTCCGATTGAGAGTCCGGCGACTGGATAGACCAGCTTGTAGCCCGACAGGGCATAGGCCGGTTTGTTGAAGTAGGCGGCGACATCGGAGCGATTCTGGCCGGTTGTCGGGCTGCCGATGAGCTTGCCGTCCACGTAGATGGTGATGCCGCTGAGCGGCGCACCGTCGGTTTGATCGGCAACCCACCCGGTGACCAGAAGCGAATCCGTTTGCGCGACTGTGGACTTCAAGGTACTGCTGTCGATCGCCTGGTCCAGGCTGCCAAAAGGCGGAGGCACTGCAGAAGGCGCCAGAACATTGATGCTCAGCTGTCCAAGGGAGGTCGTTTGACCGCCGGAGTCCTCCACCACCACAGTCACTTTGTGGCTTCCGACGGTTAGCGACGCTGCTGGGGCGATGAGTTGGTAGCCGGCCTGCGCAAAGGCCGGATTGTTGTAGTAAGTGGCCACGTCGGCCCGGAGCAGGCCAGTGACAGGAGCGCCGAAAAACACTCCATCGACGTACACTCTGACGATTTTCACGGGCGAGCCGTCGGTTTGGTCGGCGGCCCAGCCGGAAACCAACAGCGAATCCGTCTGGAAAACCGTCGAGGTCAGGGTTTCCCTTCCGACTGCCTGGTCGAGGCCGCCGAAGGGCGGCGGGATAGCGGCAGGCGCTTGCACGTTGATGGTCAGCGGACCCAGGGTCGTCGTCTGACCGCCGGAGTTCGCCGCAACTACGGTAACCGTATGGCTGCCGAGGGCAAGCGAGGCAACCGGGGCGATGAGTTGGTAGCCGGCCTGAATGTAGGCCGGTTTGTCGAAATATGCGGCCACATCGGGGCGGCTCAGGCCGGTGATCGCGGCGCCGAAAAACGCTCCATCGATGTTGACCCAGACCGACTTCAGCGGCGATCCGTCGGTTTGGTCGGCGGCCCAGCCGGTCACCAGCAGCGAATCCGTCTGGAAAACGCTCGTGCTCTGGGTTGTGCTGTCGACCGCCTGGTCCAGGCCGCCGAAGGGCGCCGGGATGAGGTGGGGAGCAACCACGTCGATCATGAGCGGCCCGAAAGTAGTCGCCTGGCCGCCGGAGTCCATTGCTGTCACAGTAACCGCATGAGCTCCAACCGCAAACGATGTGGCTGGATAGAGCATTTCGTAGCCTGCCTCGGCATAGGCCGGATTCTTGAGATAAGCGGCAACATCCGGGCGAGCCACACCCAGTGTGGGTGTACCGACCAGGACACCGTCCACAAAAACCTTCACGTCCCTCATGGGCGAGCCGTCGGTCTGGTCGGCCGCCCAACCGGTGATCTGCAGCAAATCGCCCTGGTAAACCGTGTTGCTGTTGCTGGTGTTGCCAACCGCCGTATCGAGACTGCCGAAGGGCGGCGGAATCGACGCGGCCGCTTTCACGGTGATGGTAAGCGGCCCCAGGGTCGTCGATTCTCCCCCTGAGTCGACGGCGACAACTGTGACCGCATGGGTTCCAGCCGTGAGCGATCTGGCAGCGTAGAGCATCCGGTAGCCGGAATTGGTGTAGGCCGGATTCTTGAGATACGTGGCCACATCCGGGCGAGCCAGTCCCAGCGTGGGCGTACCGATCGAGACGCCGTCGACGTAGACCTTGACGTTGCCCAACGGCGCGCCATCGGTCTGGTCGGCAACCCAGCCGGTCACCTGCAGCAAATCCCCCGGATAAAGCGTATTGGTTGTGCTGAAGCTGCCCACCGCCGAATCGAGCCCTCCAAAAGGCGGCGAAATGGCGGCGACGGTGACGGTCAGCGGCCCCAGAGTTTTCGACTCTCCACCGGAGTTGATGGCCACGACCGTAACCGCATGAGATCCGGCCGATAGATTGCGGGCTGGATACGCTATTTGATAGCCGGAATTGAGGTAGGCCGGATTCTTGAGATACGTGGCCACATCCGGACGTACCAGGCCCAGCGTCGGCGTCCCGATCGCGATGCCATCGACATATACCTTGACGTTGCTCAGCGGCGCGCCGTCGGTTTGATCGGCAACCCAGCCGGTCACCAGCAGCGAATCGGCTTGAGAAAGCGTGCTCTTGTTGCTGGCGCTGCCCACCGCCGTGTCGAGACCGCCGAAGGGCGGCGGCAGGGCGACAGTCGTGAAGCTGGCCTTGTCGAGAGTCGTCGAAATGCCAAACGAGTCGGTCGCCACGGCAGAGACTGTATGCTGACCCGCACTCAGAGTGTTGGCCGCATAGTTGAAACTCCATCCGGAATTGGCATAGGCCGGGTTCTTGAAATATGTGGCAACATCCGGACGTGCGCCACCCAGAGTGCCGTTGCCGGCCAGGACTCCATCGATCAGAATCTGCACCTGTCTGACCGGCGCCCCGTCTTGCACGTCTGCCGCCCAGCCCAACACCGACAGAGTATCGTTGCTGAGCATCGTGGCCGACTTGCTGGTCGCGCCCATAGCGGAGTCAAGCGACCCAAACGGAGGTTGGGCGGTCACGGTGATCGAAGCCGTGCTCATCGAGTTGCCGTAGTAGTTTGAGGCCGCACTGTCCGGAACGTAATTGACCGTAAGCGTGTCGCTGCCCACCTTCAGGGAACCGCCGGGAATGCCGATGGTCAGGGCGCCGCCGCTGAGAGTCGCTGTCGTACTATAGCCGCCCCCGGTCAACGTCATAGAACCGGTAGGAGATGGAGCACCGGCTACACCGCTGACGGCAACCGTCACCGTCAGCGTCTGTGTGGAGTTGATCGTCGTAGCGGACGGTGTTGCCGTGACGGCAGGTGTCGCCCCATTCACAGTCAACTGAACCGTCGCGTTGGCGGTGGTGTAGTCGGTCGAATCCGTAGGAGTGAAGTTCACCGACAGCGGATGCATTCCGGCGTTGAGCATTGTGCCCAGAGAGGGCGTGTAAACAAGGGTGCCCGGCGTGGCGCTTGTTGCGTTCAGCTGGGCTGCGCTCAATGCGGTGCCGTAGGTAATGGCAGCCGGCGCCGGCCAACTGATCGACGGCGTCCCCTGGGTGATGGCAAACGGTGCGCCGGACGAACTCGCACCGGATGTGGACACCGTGACACTGGCTGTTCCCACCGTGGCGATCAGGCTGGCCGCAACGAGAGCAGTAAGTTCTGTCGAACTCACATAGGTTGTCGCCAGTACAGTGCCGCCCCACTGTGCGGTTGAGCTTGAAGTAAAGCTGGTGCCGCCGATCTTCAGCGTGAATGCCGCGCCTCCGGCAGTCGTCGAAGCCGGGCTCAGGCCCGAGATGGTTGGTGCCGAAGCCGTAAGCTGATACTCCCACAGATCGTTAAGCACGCCAATATTGCCGTTTGAATCGACGCCATATCCTCCAAAGAGCCAGAGATTGCCGTTATGGTCGGTCCATGCGCTCGCGCCAACCCGGCTTCCGGGATTATTGTTGGCCGCCGTCGGATCCTCGTACACGCCTGTTACGCCGCAGAGGCTCATGCCATTCGACGCCGTACAGTCGCTCCCCAATGTGGTACTGCCGCTCACCCATGCCCATTCGCTGGTGGTGGTGTTGAACTCCCAAAGGTTGTTGAGAAGATAGTCGCTCAGGGCGATTCCTCCCTCTCCCCCTCCAAAAAGCCAGTGATTGCCGCTGCTGTCGGTCCAAACCGAGGCTCCCGATTGGCTGCCGGGAAGATTTCCAGCAGCTGCGGACCCGAATGTCCCGAACACGCCTGAAATGTCGGAGCAGAAATAGTCGCCGCATGGCAAACTGCTGGCTCCGCCCATCCATGCCCATTCCTGGTTCGAAGGATTGAACTCCCACAGATCGTTCAGGTCGCCCTGATTGCTGGCCGATCCCATGCTCAACATCTGCCAGGAATTCCAAAGCGGTCCGCTTGTGCCGGTCGAATCCAGACCCTGTCCGCCCAAGAGCCAGAAATTCCCGCTGCCATCGGTCCAGCTTGAAGCGTAAGCTCTGCTGCCGGGGATATTTCCGGATGCCGCAGTTCCCGGTGTCCCGTACACCCCGGCCTGACTCACGGAGCTGCTTCCGCCCATCCATGCCCATTGCTGGGAGGTGGGATTGAACTCCCACAGGTCGTTCAGCAATGCATTACAGCACAATCCTGAAGATTGCTCGCCTCCAAAGAGCCACAGATTCCCTCTGCTATCGGTCCAGCTGTTCGCACCCATGCGACCTCCGGGAAAATTCCCGGTGGCCGGAGTGCCAATGGTCCCGTAAACACCCGGCTGGCCACAGTAGGACATCCCTGACTCGCAGTTGGACCCGGCCTGACCGGTTCCGTTCACGAACGTCCATTCCACGGTGGAAGGATTGAACATCCACAAATCGTTTAGAATGCCGGCGTTGCCCAGCGAATCGTCGCCATACCCCGCAAAGAGCCAGAAATTTCCGCTACTGTCGGTCCAACTGCTGGCTGAGTCTCGGCCACCCGGAAGATTTGTTTCCGCGGCAACGCCCAACGTGCCGTACACCCCCAGTTGACCGCAGGAGGTATTTCCGTCGAGGTCGGTGAATGTGCAGCCTAGCGCGCTGCCCCCGCCCATCCAGGCCCATTGCTGCGTCGTAGGATTGAACTCCCACAGATCGTTGAGTTCCCCACTCGTCCCATTTGAGTCGACGCCGTTCCCCCCGAACATCCAGAGATTTCCGCTGCGATCGGTCCAGTACGCTGCGTTTTGGCGGGCTCCGGGCATATTGCCGGCGGCGGCTGTGCCTAACGTTCCATATACCCCGGCGGTGGAGGCGGTATTGTTCCCGCCCATCCATGTCCATTCACTGACTGTCTGCGAAGATGTGGCCGCAATCGCGATGGCCTCTGAAGCAACGCTGCTGGTTGCATAACCGCTGGCAACGGCAATCGCCTGAATCGTCTGTGTGGATGGGACATTGATGGAACCGTTATACACATTCGAACCAGTCGAAGGGGGCGTTCCATCGGTGGTGTAATAAATGGTTGCGCCAGGGGTGGTGTCCGAAAGCATCACAGACTGAGCCGCATGATAGATCCCAGGCGCCATATTGAAGGTTGGTGCGGCCGCCTGAACAAGCTGAGCAAGACCGGTCCCGGAGACCGATACCGTTTGTGGTGAATCAGCGGCGTTGTCGGCGAAATTGAGGGTAGCCGTCAGAGGGCCGACAGCCGCCGGCGTGAACGTCAAGGAGAGGATGCACGAACCCCCTGCGGCCAACGTTGAACCGCAGTTCGATGCGCCGAACGAAGAGGTATTCGCACCGGTCCAGGTGATGCCAGAGATGGAGAGAGCGACGGTCCCCGTATTGCTCAGGGTGACGGACTGTGCCGGGGCTGAAGACCCGACAGTTGTTGGAGCGAAGTTAACACTGGTGGAAGACAAGCTCGCCACAGACGCAACAGGCGCAGTTCCCAAAGCAACCACTCGTACGACATTGTTGCCGGTATCCGCTATATAGAGGTTGTTCGATGAGTCGATGGCCAGCCCGCTCGGGCCGTTCAATTCGGCATTCCACGACGAGCCGCCATCTCCCGAGTAGCCCTTGATGCCGTTGCCGACAACAGTGGTAATGATGCCGTTGGTATCTATCCTGCGCACAACATTGTTAAGGTGGTCCGCAAAATAGAGATTGCCCCCAGCATCCAACGCCAAACCAACAAATCCGTTAAGGAAATTCAAGCCCGCGGCCGTGGCCTGGCCACCGTCGCCTGAAAACCCGCCCTTGCCACCCGCAAATGTTGTAATAGTCCCTGCGGGATTAACCTTTCGTATAGCGCCGTTCCAATTGTCCGCAATATATAGATTTCCGGCGGCATCCACCAAAACGTTACTCGGGTAGAACAATTGGGCAGAGGTTGCTGCGCCGTTGTCGCCTGAATAGCCTCCTTGAGCCCCTTCCGGGGTGTACCGATACTCTCCTGCGACGGTTGTTACATTCCCGCTCGTATCAACCTTGCGAATGATATTATTTCCCGTGTCGGCGATATATAGATTTCCGGCAGAATCTTCGGCTACCCCTGTTGGACCGGCGAATTCAGCATCCAATGCCACGGTCGAGTATTGATAACCCAGTTGGCCGTTTCCAGCAACGGTAGACATGACACCACCGGACGATGCTTCGCGGATTCGTTCATTAATCGCATCGGCGATATAAAGTCCGCCGGGGAAATTGAATGTGCCCACAATGCCCGTAGGCCCATCCAACTCGGCGATGAGCGGAAATCCACCATCCCCGGAGAATCCGGCTTTGCCATTGCCGACCCAACGGTTGATGTAGCCCGAATTATCTACCCAGCGAACAACATCGTTTGAAGAGTCGGCAATATATAGGTTTCCACCGCAGTTGTTCAATGTCCCCGCGCAATCCAGCGCCAGTCCCGCAGGTCCATTCAATTGCGCAGTCGTGGCTTGAAATCCATCTCCCGAGTTTCCTGCCGTGCCGTTGCCCGCAATCGTCTTGATGACGCCCGAGATCGCACTTGTAGCCTGCCCAAAGCCGGTCAGCTTGATGGTCTGCGGGGAGTTCGCCGCGTTATCGGCGATATTCAATGTGGCAGTGTTCAGGTCTGTCGCCGATGGAGCAAATGTAACCTCGATGGTGCATGAACTCCCCACTTGGAGCGCCGATCCGCACTGAGAGCTGTCCGTAAACGAGTCAGTGTTTGATCCGCTAATGGTGATGCCCGAGATCGCAAGCGCCACATTCCCGGTGTTGGTGAGCACAATGCTCTTCGCGGCAGATGTCGAGCCCACGTTGACAGTTGGAAGAGTGACACTTGAAGCCGATAAGTTCGCTATCGGCGCAGCAGCGATTCCTGATCCAGACAAGCCAACCGCCTGCGGTGTACCGGTGCCATCATCGGTAATATTGATCGAGTCCGAGAACACTCCCGCACCGGTAGGCTTGAAGGCCACCGAAAACGTGCAGGTCTGTCCCGCTGCCAACGATGTCCCACACGTTGTGGTTTCGGGAAAGACTGAGGAATATCCCTGCGTAATGCCGAAGATCGTGAGAGTACCGGACCCGGTATTGCTGAGCGTCACAGTTTGCGGGGCCGCTGAAGATCCAGCGACTGTTCCGGGAAATGTGATCGTCGAAGGCGCAAGACTGACTGTCGTCGAAGCCGGAATCCCATTCCCGGTCAGTTTGACCGTTTGCGTTTCATAATTGGAGCTGTTCGAATCGTGGATTGTCACGACAAGATTGGCAGATTTTGGTCCAGCGCTTTGCGGCGTGGAGTGAAAAAAAAGATCACATCCCTGGTGGTAAACTACATTGCTTCCTCTGAGGCAGTCATGGGATGGCTCGTCCATGCTGAAATCAAAGGTTGCTGGTATGAATTGGTATTGAATGGTCGCATGGATGAACGCACTATTCCCAAAATCAATAATCTGAGCGTTGGATGAAGAGCCCACGATCGTGTCGGGGAAGTTCAACGAGGTAGGGCAGACGAAATTTATGCCGGCAGTACTGCACGAAGTTTGCGCGTGGATTCCTGCCACGCAGCCCTGCATCGACAACAACACAAAAAAAAGCCTGAATTTGCGAAACAGACAACGCGTAGACATGCCGAACTCCTCTTTTGTGCCGGGCTGAAGATGCCTGTCCTTCTGGCCCGGACCAGAAGCTGCATGGCTTGCAACCTCTACCTCTCTGGGAGAATCGGCATCTGATCCATAAGCGCATTGGGGCGCAAATGTGGGTCATCGATTTTTGTGAAAAGAGATGTTTTTATTGCGCAGTTTTTCTTCGCGCCCCGTCCCCCAGGTCGCCGCAGCTTTTTATCCTTAGTTATTCTCCAAGAGTATAGCGCTCATCCTCAGTCTGGCCCAACCGAGGGCGCGCATGGAATGTTGATAGCTCTCCAGGGGAGCACTTCGCGTGTGACACAAATCACGCTCTAAGTAGGAATACCCAAAGAATATCTGATCAAGTGGAGGCGTTGTTCAGTCGGGCGCTTTCTTTACATTTCAAGCCGGGCACATGGTTTACACTTTGGTCCGGTTTTTGGTTTTTTGTTTGTGTGAAAGGGCACGACTTCAGTCGTGCCGATAAGGCGAATAGGATGAGCGGCTTTACAGGCTGCGGAAAAAACTCGAGAATCCGGTCTTGTAACTGGGCACGGCTTCAGCCGTGCCGATTAAGGACAATAGAATGAACAGGGCTTTAGCCCCTGAGGGATGCTTTTCGGGCTCGTTACTCAAAGGGGCCCTTTTTCCGCAGCCTGTTTAACCCCTGAGTGTATTCCCGAGCAGGAATCGAGGCTTCAGAGGTTCCCTAAGATGACTTGCTGGGCCTGCGCTCTATTACTAACTTCGAGACGGGGCGAGTCTCGCGTTGGCTCCAAGACCTAGGGGCGAAAACTGTTGGCGGAAGGTCAGGGATTCGAACCCTGGAGAGTCTCACAACTCTGCCGGTTTTCCATACTGCTATAGCTTTCGCTACCAAGCCGAAACTTGTTTGCCGTCTGGACTTTGCCTTCACCTTGGCGAATAAGCTGCGTTAGGTGGGAGCCGTCAAGTCTCTACACGTTCCTGACCAAGGTCAAGCTTCGCTCGGCGTTACCTCGGTCTTCACCAGGGGCTTCACCGAATTTGACTCCTAACATCTGCCGCGTTTCCACGACAGCGCTCGATTAAACAAGACCGGTGCATTGAACCGCTCTGCCAACCTTCCGTACACCGTAGACTACCACGGTATCTAGCCAGACTCAAGCGAACCCGAGCGGCGCCGGCCGTGCTCTCCACGCCCCGTCGCCCACTGAAATCCAGCACCTCTGACGCAGAATCGGACCGCGCCGCCTCAAAACCGGGGCGAAATTCGAGAACCGCGGTTTTGCTCAACCTCCGGGCGAATCTCTTCAAGTTCGCAACCGGCCGACCGCGAATTTCCAGGCCCGCAACCCGCACATCCTTAAGCTGGAATCGCCGGCGGTCCATGTCCCTCCACCGGCAAGGCTTTCCCGCTATAGCGATTCCAGAATGACTGTACCCAGGAACCGCAGCGTTCAAGTCGACGCGACCACAAGGAGCGGCGACCCTGCACGATGCAAGATAGGGCACACCTATTCTGGAATCGCTCTAATAGGGCGGCGGTATGGAGGGGTCGCGGAATACGGAGTTGCTGCGCCGAATGTCGCCCACCGAACCGAAATTGGCCAGGGTGAAGCTGTAAAGCCATTCCGACTCGTCACGCACAGAACCCAGGGCAAATCGCCGGTAACCCACCGTCAAGCCGCAACAATTCCAGTTGTAGACGGCCTGAATGCCTGCATATTGCAGGGCTCCGTGAACAAAGTCGTACCCGCCGTTTGCGGCCAGGTTAAAGCCTTCTCCGCTTTGCTTTCCGATATTCAGGAAGGGCTGCAACTGCTGGCTCTGAATCGTGGATGCGGAACTGCCATTCTCGTCGACGGCGTTCAGCAAGGCATGACCCACGCCCACCGTGGTGCGGCCCCAACTGTAACCGGCAAAGAGATTGTCCGAGGCGATCCGCCCGCTCTTGGGGTCGTAGTCAAAGTCCCACTGGATGCGCAGATTGTCGATGGCTTCAAAACGCAGACGCGAAGTGATGGGCGAGAAGTTCCGCGGGGCGGTCAGGAAGGCCACGCCCGTCAGGTCCAGAGTGGAGTCGAAGACGTTGCGGCGATTCGGAATAATGGCTCCGCCGAAGTTCGGATCGACGAAGAATCTCTGTGCAAGCTGCCAACTGGCCCATTCCCGCGGTTTGGCCGGGCATGCGCCCACGGCTTGCTCGTCCCCGGATTTGCAGGGCTGCTCGGTATTGGACCGAAGAAAAAAGCGCTGCGTCAGCGACATGCCGATTTCGTTTGTATTGGTTGCAATGTCGGTGGTATCGGCCAGCAGCACGTTGCGCTCATGTGCGCCGATGCCGCCGACAAAGCGGTAAGTCACCTCCGGCTCAATCACATGCCGCAGTTGCCTGTGCCACGCGATGAGCGAGAAGTCCCTTTCCAGCGCTGGGGGGCGAAGATCGAGCGAGGCCTCGACATCGGTCCGGTTGATTGGGTCGTGACTCACGCTGGGCGTCCCGCTTCGAAGGCCGGTCAGATCGGGAGTCTGGCTGATGGTATAAAAGGTATCCCGCACCGCAGCCTCCGGCGTCAGGCTCCACCCTCCTGCGGCCAAAGGCAAGGAAACATGAGGGTAGAAGTCCAGACGGCCCACGTTGCGAGCGTGGAAGCGGGGCTCGGAGCGCGTCAGATAGCTGATTGAAGAGCCCAGGCCCCAATCCAGGTCCGATGTCCCCAGAGGACGATCCAGCACATCGTAGCGGGCACTGGGCAGATGCAGAATCCTGGCTTCGTCGCCCCTGGCCGAACTGGCAAAGGTCTCAAAGCGATTCAGCGAGACCGAGGGCACAAAACCATTGTGCTGATGGGTGAGAGAAAGGTCGCTGGCTACCTCGGAGCTGACCGCCTGCGAATAGTTGTCGTTGAACACCAACCGGTAGACGTAGCTGGACAAATACTCCACCACGCCCGCGACACGCGTCTGGGGCGTGAGGTCCTTGCGGCCAAGCGCCACAATGTCCACTCCGCCCTGATTGACGTACTCATAGCCCACCGGCCCTGGGAGGTGGTCTTGCGCCGTTACGGCTCCGCTTGGGATGGTGGCCCCTTGCTCCTGCCACACACCGCGATCGAGCAAAGCATTCCAGCGAACCGTAAGGTGGTCGATGTTCGGACCTTTGTAGCGAAAATCGCCATTCGGCGCCCATCCGCGCTTGCTGTAATACTCCGAGCCGACGACCATGTCCATGCTCCGGCCAAGGACCCAGTAAATCTGTTCGCCCACCACAAAACCCTTGATCGACGAATTGCTCACCACCGGGATCAGCATCCCGCTTTCCCGGCCGATATCGTCCACTGGATGGCGGAGATAAGGCAGATAGAACAGCGGTATGCCAAGAAACTCGAAGATCGATCCCGTCGTCGAGGCCTTGCCGTTTACCAGGTTGATGGAATTGGAGATCAGCCGCCAATCGGGCTTGGGCAGCCGGCAATTGGTCATGGTGCCGTCCACGATCCGGTAGTTGTCTTCGCCGTTCTGCAACAGAACCCTGCCGGAGAACTGAAAGGGACTGGGTGTGGAGTAAACCACCGTTCGCCCGGCCGTGCGGACACCCTCGGTACCCGTGACATTGAAAAAACGCGCAGTATGCATGTTCAGGCGCATATCGCCGTGGTCGGCATGGATCAGCACGTCGTTGGGCCCGCCCGTTACCTCCAGGTGCCCTTCGGCTTCCAACATCGACGAATCCCGATGGTAGACCACCTTGTCGGCGCGCAAGATGTAATCGCGATAGTGCACTTCAACCTGGCCGGTACCGGTCCAGATGTTCCCGGCCCAGGTCTGCCGGTCTGCCTGCAACCGCACGGGTACGCCCGCCGCAGCCACCGGTTCAGGGTTTGCCAGAGGAAGAATCTCCTGCCCGGGGTCATCGGGAAGCGCCACCGAGGGCGCCGCCAATTCCGCGTTCGCAGCCGTCTGGGGGGTGGGGGGTAGCGCATTGGTAAACGTCTGCGCCCCAAGTTCGAGGTGACAGAGGGCCAGCAGCGTGATAAACACTAAGTTACGAGGATGCATTCTTCGGCCGAGTACCGTGCAAGGCTCAGGATAGCAAAAGCCAGCCGGTTGGGTCGGAAAGCACACCTCGTAGCTCTGGCAACAGGTCAATTCGGTCGACAATCGCCGGGCACGGGTCAATGGACCCGGGCCGAGCCTGTAGTTCTTTGCGCCTCGACTTCTCTCCTGATAACAACGTTCGTACTGCCCCGGCTGTTAAGGGGCACGAACCGGAACCGTGGCTTTGAACCTGAATTTAGGCGATGAGCCGCATCGGAAGGGATCTGGGAGCCTTGAGCCAATCGAACAGTTCGGCCGAACTCGCCCCCGCATGGAAGCAGGAAGTTAACCGGCGTCTCGCCGCGCACCGCACCCGGACCGATTCCACAAAGCCGTCGATTGTGCCGGTGGATGCGCAGCGGGGAGCCAGCAGCGCGTCTGCTGCGGCGGCGGCGCGGGTGGCCGCCCGCTATGCCAAGGCGCCCAGCTACAGCCAGATGCTGGCCGAGGATGCACGTGCCTCCGTTCGGGCGGCCGCTGCTGCAGCCCGCGCCGCCAGAGAGGCCCAGGCTGCCGCCGAGCAGGTTCTGCAGGGTATTGAAGCCGGCATGAAGTCGGCGCAAGCCCTCACGCCCAAGCGCGAGCCGATTCCTGCGGGCCGCACCTTCAGGGAATTGGCGGAGCCTTTGCAGGAATGGCCTGCATGGGAGACGCCGGTCGAGCCCGTAACCGCGGCAATGTCTGCGCAAATCCAAAATGTTGAATTAGTCCCCGTCGAGGGGCTCCTGGACGCAACCTGGCCGCCTCAATCGACTGCAGCCGCAGCAGCGGCCGCTTCGCGCAGCTCGGGCTTGACTGAGATTGCGGTGGAGGAGTGGTGGCAGCCGGCTGAGGAGGCGCAAGAGCCCAGGAACCCTTTCCAGTCAGCGCGCCCGGAGCCGCCGGAATCCAGCCAGCCCTTCCACGCCAACCTGATCGAGTTCCCGCGCGAACTGGTCGCCACCCGCAAAGCCCGCCCTCGCCAGGCGGAGGCGCCTGCCCCGGTGGTTGCGGGACAACTCAGCATTTTTGAAGTGGACCCCGGAGCGATCGCGATTGAACCGGCCGCGGCCGCCCCATCCAGCGAACCTGCGCCGGCGTGGCCGGAACCTGTGTGGCGCGGCATCGAGCTCGACGAGGAGGCCGTCGAGGCCAGCGTCGCCGAGTCCATTGAAGTCAAGACCGAGGCGCGCCAGATGGCCACCATTGGTTGGCGGTCCCTCGCCTTTGTGGTAGATGGCTCGCTCGTTGTGTCAGTCTTTCTGGCTGCTGCGGCCGTGGCTGCCGCCAATGTGGAGCAGTTCCCTACCCTCAAGCAGATGGAAATGGGCTCCGGGGTTGCGCTCCTGGTCATCGGTGCGCTCTACCTGGCGATCTTCTACGCGCTTGCAAAGGCCACGCCGGGCATGATGTACGCCGGGATCTCGGTGGCCACCCTCAACGACCGCAGACCCACCCGCGGCCAGATGCAGCTCAGGCTGGGGGCTCTGTTGCTCTCGCTGTTGCCGGTAGGCCTGGGCGTGGCATGGGCGCTGTTTGACGAGGAGCACCTCAGTTGGCACGACAGGCTGTCGGGCACCTACCTGCGCCGGGGATGAAGACAGGAGATCTGAAGCGCAAAAAGGGGCAAGCCGTTTGGCTTGCCCCTTTTTGCGCTTCTGCTGCTCTGTTCGGACTACTTGACGATAACCACGTTCATGCTCCACGGGTCGAGGTTGAGAGTCAGCGGCAGGGTCTGTGCACCCAGGTTCACTGTGGTGGGCGGCGCCCACACGTTGTTCTGCGACAAGTCGTAGATGGCCTTGCTGTAGGTCATCACGGTGACGCTGGTTGAGGTTGTCTGGCCGTTGAGCGTCACCGTCACAGGCGCGCTGGTGGTTTCATTGCGGTTAAACAGCACCAGGGCCGTGCCGCCAGGATTGGTGGCTGCGTAAGCAACCACGGCCGTGTTATCGCCGGTCACGTCCGCAGTCAGCACCGTTTCGCCATCGATAGCCACGTTGCTGAACAGTTGGAAAGCCCGGGCCGTTGGCAGCAAGGTACCCGCCGGCACGGTGGGAATGTTCGAGCCGTTGCAGCCGCCCTCCGGAAGGCCGTCGGAGAACACCATGTAGCCGCCGTAATTCTGCCAGCCATACAGAGAGCTGGAGAAATTCTCGACAGTCGGATCGCTATCGCAGCCGCCGAAGCCGATCCACCAGGTGGCGCGGGAGACGCCGGCATTCATCAACTCGCCCAGCACCTGGCCGGCATACAAGGCCTGGGTGATGGACATGGATTGCTTGCCGGGGGTGGTATAGACGGAGCCTAGTTCACCCACATAGATGGGCGTGTTGGGCTTGCCGGCTGTGGCCAACTCGGTTTTGATGGTATTGATGTTCTTGGTCAGATCCTGCGCAGCCTTTTGCACCAGGTAGGTGTCGCTCTCCCCGAAGGGGCTTTGCGGATAGTAGTGGTACTCGACGAAGTCGTACTTGGCGCCGGCTAGAACCGTGGGATCCCAGGCTGGCGAATTGCCCGGATTGACGCTAACGCCCACCAGCAGATTGGGGTTGGCAGCCTTGATGTCGGGATAGTATCCGGTAGCAGCGGCGTTGGCATAGGTTGCCGCGTCCCACTGCTTGGTGTGCATATCGGTTTCCCAGTTGCCGTAGTTCTCGTTGCCCACGGTCATGTGGCTCACATGGTTGCCGTTGGCCAATGCATTCGCGGCCCAGGCCGCAGCCTCGGTTGGGTCGCCCGGGCCGTTACAGGCGGCGTTGGTGCCGTAGTCCGCGGTCAGCGCCACATCCACGTCTGCGGGCACCACCACGCTGCTGAGGAACTGAGACCAGGTTGCGTTGCTATTCGGATAGCCACCGCACAGCGTGTTGTTGGCCCAGTGATAGTCGTCGGACCAGGAGCCGCCCGGCCAGCGCACGGCCTTGATGCCGGCGGTCTTGAAGGCTGGCACCACGGCGGGATTGGTGGGGTCGAACCAGGCAGCCATATTCATGCCCATCAACTGGTCGGTCACGGCTGGGCCGGAACTCGACAGATCCACGGTAACGGCGCTTTGCACGCTCACCGTGGCAGTCTGCGTGATCGCCGTTCCCACCGGCGGGGTAACGGTGAGGGTATAAACGGTCGAGGTCGTGGGGCTCACGTTGACAGCCGTTCCCGAGGTCACGGCAAGATTGCCCGGCGCGATAACGCCCGTGCCGTTGGCGAAGACCGCCGTCAGGCTTGCACTGCCTCCCGCGGCGATCGTGGCCGGAGCGGAGGTGAAGCTGGCGATGGTCGGCAACGGATCGACCGTAACCGTAGCCGTCTGCGTCACCGCCGTACCGCTGGCCGGGGTCACGGTCAGGGTGTACGTGGTGGTGACGGCGGGGCTCACGCTGACAGCCGTGCCGCTGGTGGCGGCAAGATTGCCCGGCGTGATCACTCCCGTGCCGCCGGCGAAGACGCCGGTCAGGCTGCTGCTCGTTCCCGCAGCGATAGTGGCCGGGGTTGCGCCAAAGCTGGTAATCGACGGACCCACAGGCGCGGTCACAGTCACCGTAACCGTCTGCGTTACAGCGGAGCCGCTGGCCGGTGTCACGGTTACGGTATAGGTGGTGGTAGCTGTGGGGCTCACATTGACCGGGACGCCGCTGGTGACGGCCAGATTCCCCGGGGTGATCGTGGCGGAGCCGTTGACGAAGTCCGCGGTCAGCGCAGAAGAGGAACCCGCCACGATGCTGGCCGGATTCGCGGTGAAGCTGGAGATGGATGGGACGAGAACGGTTGGGCCGCTGGAAGACGAGCCTCCGCAGCCGGTGAGGCCGACCAAACCCAGGCAAAACGCCACGGCGCACACGATAGAAACAGCAGATCTGTTCATGGTTTTCCTGTGGTGAAACAGAATTGAACGATTAACTTTGTGTTCATGATACGAGTCTGAAGACAGTGTGCGGGACATTTCCGAATTATTTGGTAACGATACCATTTTCAAAACGGGAAACCCACAGGTGCCGCTCCAATGGGTTCTACAGGCCGCGGAAAGCTCTTCGGGAACCCTCGGTGCATCAAGACTCGACCGGGACACCGGGGAACCCGCTGGGTCGGGGCCCCGTGCCGATAACAGTCACAGAATAAGTGGGGCTTTACAGCCTGCGGGAAGGCTCGGTGCGTCAGGGCACGACCGGGACACCGGGGAACCCGCTGGGTCGGGGTCCCGTGCCGATAAGAGCCATAGAATAAGTGGGGCTTCAGCCCCCGGCGACGCTTTCCTGCCCCAAACATTGCTTTTTCCGCAGCCTGTAGCGCTCCCATCGCGGGATCAGGAGGCCAGGGCGCGCAGAGCCGAAACACCCGCTCCCAGCAGGGCGGTTTCGTCGTCGTTCTGCATGATCTCAAGCGAGAAGCTTTGCAGGGTGCTGAGCTTGACCATGGATTCGATGTGGGCTCGGAGCAGAATCAGATCGAGAAAGCCGACGTTGTGGCCGGTGAAATAGAACCGGCCCGGCCCGGCCAGATGAATGAACGAGGCCGTGGCGGCGGCCAGGGCGCGGTGCCAGAGATCGACGAATTCGCGGCAGCGCACGTCCCCCTGTTTGGCCTGCGCAAAGACTTCTTCCGGCTCCAGGTCGAGGAAGCGCATGCGCATGGCGCGATAGCCCATGATGCCCTCCAGGTGCCCCAGGCCCCCGCATGCGCAGTAGCGCTCCTTGGGGTCGAGGGTCACGGTCACATGCCCGCCCTCCCAAACGCCCTCCATATAGGGCCAGCGGCCGTAGCCGATGCCGTTGCCGATGGTCCAGACGCGGGTGAGCTTGTTGAGTTGGCCGCGGGTGGCAGCCACCCCTGCGGCGATGGCGTCGGCGTCGTTGGCCACGTGGACCGGAGCGGTGATGCCGCGAGCCACAAGAGCCCTGCCGAGTTCGTCGGCCAGGCGCATGCCTTTGATCTGGGTGAGGTTGGGCGAGTCCTCAACCACGCCGGAACGGATAATGCCAGGAACAGCCACGCCGATCGCATCTACCGGAGATTCGCCGCTGGCGGCCAAGGTGGCGACTTGGTCGCCGATCAGGTCGACTAGGCCGCTGGCGGGAATGGCAGCCAGCGCGTCGGCACCCTCTGAGTCCCCCGGATAGCGCAACACCGGGCCTGTGAGCCGCATGTCCTGCATTCTTCCTGCCGAAAGATGTTCCGTGATGACGATGCCAATGGCGGTGGTCATTGCGCCCTCCCTGGGTGCGGCGAAGCCTATCCTGCCTGATAGAGTTTGAGGCGGCCAAGCCCGTTGAAGGCAGCCACTTTGTAACATTCGGCGAGGGTGGGATAGTTGAAAACCGTGTCAATGAAATAGTCGACAGTTCCGCCGAGAATCATGACGGCTTGCCCGATGTGCACCAGTTCGGCTGCGCCCTCGCCAATGATGTGCACGCCCAGCACCTTGCGCGTGTCGCGGTGAAACACCAGCTTCAGGCGACCGGTCGTGTCGCCGCGAATCTGCCCTCGGGCGGTCTCGCGATAGTAGGCCATGCCCACTTCGTAGGGGACATCTTCGTCGGTCAACTGCTCCTCGGTTTTGCCGATGAAGCTGATCTCGGGGATGGTGTAGATGCCGTATGGGTAGAAACTGGGGTTGGAGGTTGTCGCCTTGTCGTCGAAGGCGCGGGCCGCGGCAATGCGGCCCTGCTCCATGGAGACCGAAGCCAGGGAGGGAAAGCCGACCACGTCGCCCACGGCGAAGATGTGCTCCACCTTGGTTTGATAGTGCTCGTCGACCGGGATGCGGCCGCGGTTGTCCGCCGCCAAGCCGGCGGCAGCCAGATTCAGATCGTCGATTGCGCCCTGGCGCCCCACGGCATAGAGCAGTGCGTCGCCCGACACCTTCTTCTTGCTTTCGAGATTGGCGACCACGGCTCCGGCGGTCGGTTCTTCGACGCTTTCCACCTCTTCACCCAGCCGCAGCGTCACGCGGGCATCGCGCAGGTGGTAACTCAGGGCCTCGATAATCTCCTGGTCGGCAAATTCCAGCAGCCGCGGACGCTTTTCAATCAAAGTCACGCGCACGCCAAGGACCGCGAACATGCAGGTGTATTCGACGCCGATCACGCCGCCGCCGACCACGATCAGCGAGCGTGGCAACTCCGGCAGGTCAAGCACCTGGTCGCTGTTGATGACGGTGCGCCCGTTGAGCGGGACCTTGGGCGATACGGCCGGCTTGGTGCCGACGGCAATGATAATCCGCTCGGCCTCCAGGGTGGTTTCCGTCTGCGGGCCCTCGACACGGACCTGGTGAGGATCGAGAAAGTGAGCCACCCCGTGGACCACGTCGATGCCGTTGCGGGACAGTTGCGCCTCGGTCACGTCGACCTCGGTCTTGATGACCGCCTGCACGCGGAAAGCCAGGTCGGCCATCCCAATCTTTTCCTTGACCCGGTAATTCATGCCGTAGACCGACTTGTAGTTGTAGCCGGACAGATGCATGACTGCTTCGCGCATGGTCTTCGACGGGATAGTGCCGGTGTTGATACAGACGCCGCCAACGACCGAGCGGGCCTCGACGACGGCAACCCGCTTCTTCATCTTCGAGGCGGCAACGGCGGCCCGTTGGCCGGAAGGCCCGGAACCGATGACGATCAGGTCATACTTGGCGGCGCTCATGCGAGTGTCTCCCCAGAGATCGTTGGTTGGTCCTGTGAACGTTGCAAGCGAGCGGGAAGCAAAGACGGTCCTCAACCGGAGGCTACCATAGTGCGGCGGGAAGAGAGCCATAAGTTGAATAGAGGATTCATCGGACAAGGCTGTTGGCCGATAACTCGTCGGTAGGGCGGGGGAAGGGTTGGCGGCAGACCGGCTTTCCCAAGGCCTTTTTGCGGCCACTGGGAAGGCAGACCTGGGGGTCCCGGCCACCGCCAACCTTTACCCCAACGTCCGGGCCGATCGTGCTGCCCGGAAAACGAGGCCGCTTCCGGGGGCCCGTGGTCGTTGGGGATCTCAAGATAAAAGTGCCCAGCCTGCGGTTAAAACGGTTCCACCATTGCTTTACCCCCCAGGGCCCCTGCTTTCAAGTGGCTCTTTCCCCAAGAAAAAGCTGCCTTCCGCAGAACCCCCAAAGAGCGCCGCAATGGCGAAATCGCCCTAGGAATGCTGTTGCCGCAGGCTGGACCTAAGAGCCGGTTGTCCCTTACCGGCAAACTTGGCTCCTGACTGACTTTCGTTATCGAGCCGAAACTGACGAATGGTGCCGTCCAGGTCGCTGGCCAGGGCGGAGAGATCTTTCAGGGCATCCACCGCTTCTTCCGCGCCCTGCGCAGTTTCCGCGGAGATCTGCGAGATCTGTCCGGCGGACTCGGAGATCTCGCACGATGCTGCGGTTTGCTCGGTGGCAGCGCTGGCTATCATCTGAATCTGGTGTTCCACCTGTTTTGACGCTTCGATGATCGCTTCAAGACTCTCGCGGGCGCGGGCCGTCTCGTCCATGCCCGACTCCACCGCGGAGCGGCTGTCCTGCATCAGCTTCAAAGTGTCGCGGGTCTGATCCTGGATGCTGCGAATGGTGCCGGCGATCTCTTCGGTCGCGCCTTTGGTGCGTTCGGCCAGTCGCCGAACTTCACCGGCCACTACCGCGAAGCCGCGTCCATGCTCTCCGGCCCGCGCCGCCTCGATTGCGGCGTTCAGTGCCAGCAGATTGGTCTGCTCGCTGATCTCCTGAATCACGTTCACCACTTTGCCGATCTCTTCGGAACTGTGGGCCAGCGATGTCATCTTTTCGGCAACCGAACTGGTGGCGGCGGCGATCTCTGCCATGGTGTCGGCCGTGGCTTTCATCACCGCCCCGCCCTGATTGGCCGTTTCGGCCGACTGACGGCTGGCCACCGTGGCGGTCTCGGCATTGTGGCTGATCTCGCCGATGGTCGCCGTCATCTCTTGCGCCGCGGCGGCAATCTGATTGGTCTTGCTGGACTGCGCGGTGGCATTGCCGGCGCTCTCGACCGAGCGGGCGCTCATCTCAACCGTTGCCGCAGCCAGGGTCTCCGCACTTCTGCCCACCGACTGCAGAACCGTGCGGATGGCTGTGACCGTTTCATTGAAGGCGGTGCCGATCCGGCCTATTTCATCGGTGCCGGTGATATCGACACCCACGGTAAGATCCTTCTTCGCCACCTGCTCGAGCGCCGATTGGACATACAATAACCGCGGCGCAATTTCATGCGTGAGAAGCCAGCCGGTAAGGGCGCACAACAGAGCGGTAAGAACGGTTAACAAGATGCTGACCTGGATGGCCCGATTCCCCGCGCCGGTGACCGCCAAGGCGTTCTCCCTGCCTAGCTTCGCGTGCACGCCAAACCCCTGTTCCGCTGCGGTCAATGCTTCTTCGAGCGCCGCTGTCAGGTTGTCCGACATCAGCAGATCCAGAGCTTCCCCCGTCTTGCCCGCCGTCAGCAAAGCAACTCCGCGATCGCTCATTTCCTGGTATTGCTTGATCGACGTCAGAAATTGCCGGTATTGCCCTCGCTCTTCGGGGACGATGAGGGGATCCATCAAGCGCAGCGCCTCCTGGTAGTCGGCGATCGCCTTCTGGCGCTTGGCGCCATGATCGGTCAAGCAGGCCGGCGTCTGGCAGAGCATCAGATCCAGGGTCTGGCGCCGCTCGATGTTCACACCGATGCGAATGTCGGCAATGCGCATCAAAGAAGGGAAATGGATTTCGCTTACTTCCGAAGCCTTCTGGGCAATGCCCCGGCTGGTGAACAAGTTGTAGCTTCCCAAACACACGCAGAGACAGCAGACGATTCCGAAGGCGGTTGCGAACTTGCGGGAGACCGGTAAATCGCGAAGCCACTGGATGCGCATTCCTGAGGTCCTTTCCCAACTCGACTCGTGAACTTCATCGACGAGGAAAGTTGGGGGAGCAGGGGCGCAGCGAATGGTGAAACTGCTTGAGTTTCATGTTGGAAGCTGTTTCCGAATTGGATCGGGGAAGATTTCCGGGGCGGCAAGCTGCTGAAAGAGCAAAAAAAACGGCGGCAGACCGTTGAGGGGTCTGCCGCCGGCTTTTTGAGTTTTAGTAGTGCGCAGGGCGCAGGTTGGACTGAACCGCCGGTTTCCTGGCGCCGAAACTCTTGGCTGTCTGGCGGCCGCCATCCAGGCGGAACTGTCGGATGATGCCGTCCAGATCGCTGGCCAGCGAGGAGAGGTTCTTCAGGGCCTCGACCGCCTCTTCTGCTCCCTGGGCGGTCTCCATCGATATCTGCGAAATCTGTCCTGCCGACTCGCTGATCTCGCTCGACGCGGCCGTCTGTTCGGTGGCCGCCGTGGCGATCAGGTGAATCTGGTGCTCCACCTGTTTGGAAGACTCGATGATGGCCTCCAGGCTCTTGCGGGCGTGGGCGGTTTCTCCCATGCCGGTTTGGACCGCCGTGCGGCTGTCCTGCATCACCTGAAGGGTCTCGCGGGTTTCTTCCTGGATGCTGCGGATGGTGCCGGCGATCTCTTCGGTGGCACCCTTGGTACGCTCAGCCAGACGGCGTACCTCGCCGGCAACCACGGCAAAGCCGCGGCCGTGTTCTCCGGCCCGTGCGGCCTCGATGGCGGCGTTCAGGGCCAGCAGGTTGGTTTGCTCGCTGATCTCCTGAATCACGTTCACCACCTTGCCGATCTCTTCGGAACGATGCGCCAGCGAGGTCATCTTTTCAGACACCGTGCTGGTGGCGGCGGCAATCTTCTCCATGGTGCTGGCGGCGGCCTGCATCACGGTGCCACCCTGATTGGCGGTTTCAGCCGACAGGCGGCTGGCGCCGGCGGCGCTCTCCGCGTTGTGGCTGATCTCCCCGATCGTCGCCGTCATCTCTTGCGCGGCGGCGGCAATCTGGTTGGTCTTGCTGGATTGCGTGTGGGCGTTGCCGGCGCTCTGCACCGACCGCGCACTGATTTCCACGGTAGCGGCAGACAGCGTTTCGGCGCCCTGAGCCACGGATTGAAGCACCGACCGCATGGAAGCGACGCTCGTGTTCAAGGCGGACGACAGACGGCCGATTTCGTCGGTTCCGCACTCGTCCACGCTCACCGTCAGGTCCTTTTCGGCCACCCGCTCCAGGGCCGCCGTGGCAGCCTGCAGCGGAGGAACGATGAACTTGGTCAGCATGATGCCGATCAAGGCGCAGAAGCCGACGATGAACAAGGTCACGACCGTGCTGATCCACAATGCGCTGTTACTGGCGCTGGTGGCGCCTTGCGCTTCGAGAATGCCGGATTGCGCGTGAGACTGGACGCCCTTGCTGACGTTGGTCAGAATTTCGTTGAGCGAGGCCAGCGCGGAATCCGACAGCACCAGATCCAGCGCATCGCCGGTCTTGCCCGCCGCCAGCAGGGCCGCGCCCTTGTTGCTGGTGTCGAGGTATTTGCTGCAGTTGGCCAGGAGTTGGTCGAAGAGGCTGCGCTCTTCGGGCGTGGTAACGAAGGGCTGCATCGCCTTGGTGCCCTCTTCGTATTCCGCAATCGCCTTCTGACGATTGGCGGTCTCCGCGGTGGTGCAAGCCGGTGTCTGGCAAAGCAGCAAATCGAGGTCTGCCCGGCGCAGCGCATTCAGCGAATCGCGAATGTCGGAAAGATGAACCAGAGACGGCAAACTCTTCTCGCTGACATCCTTGTTCTTTGCCGAGATTTCATGAAACGTGAAGAAAGTGTAGATCCCCAATAGGATGCACAGACCGCAGACTATGCCAAAGGCGTAAGCGAACTTGCGGGAGACTGGAAGGTTTTTGAGCGTTGCCATGCTAGATGCCCTCTCTATTGCTGTTAAAGCAGAAACGAACCGATACAAGGGTTTCATCGACGGAATCGGGAAGGACTTGAGTACCTGAGTAACGTGAATCGAAGAGAAAGAGCAAATTGTGTCAACGATGCGGGAAGGTGTTTCTAATTTAAGCAGCCGTAATTCTCCTTGCCGAAGTCGTAGTAAATCGATATTCTTGGGCGGTTCCAACCTTTCGGCCGAATGGCTCCGCGGAAATGAGGAACTCATGGCAAGTTCGCACATACCTGCTCCCCGCAAGCTGGTGGTATGGTCGCTGGGTGTTCTGATTTGCACACTTTGCGCCCCTCGGGAGGCGAAAACCCAGGCGCCAGGCTCAACAACCGGGACGGTGCCTGCTGCCCCCGTGCACTTGACGGCGGAAGAGGATCACCGGCGGCTGATGGGGCTGCTCGGCATCGAGAAGCTGCGGCCGGGCGAAGAAAAAGACGCCAACTGGGACGAGTCGAAGGCCAGCCCCTACCCGAATTTGCCCGACCCTCTCGTGCTGAAGAACGGCCAGCGCGTTACCTCGGCCAAGCTCTGGTGGCAGCAGCGCAGGCCGCAGATCGTGGCCGACTACGACCGTGAGGTTCTGGGGCAAACCCCGGCGCATCTGCCCGCGGTGACCTGGGAAGTAGTAAGCAAGACCGAAGAGAAGATGGGCGATTTTGCCGTGGTGACCAAACGCCTCGCCGGCCATGTGGACAACTCGAGCTACCCACAGATCGCTGTGACCATCGACGCCACCCTCACCACGCCGGCCGATGCCGCCGGGCCGGTTCCGGTGATGATGGAGTTGGCCTTTCCCGGCGAATTCAAGTCTTCGCTCGCAAGGCCGCTTTCCAAGACCGGGTCAAGCGCCCTCGGCGACTACGGTCAGACCTGGGAGCTCCAGGTGCTGGCCAAGGGATGGGGCTTCATGGTGCTGTCTCCCACCAGCTACCAGGCCGACGATGGCGCTGGGCTGACTGAGGGGATCATTGGGCTGATGAACCGCGGACAGCCGCGCTCGCTTGAAGACTGGGGCGGGCTGAAGGCCTGGGCCTGGGGGGCAAGCCGGGCGTTGGATTATCTGGCCTCCGACAAGAGCGTGGATGCCAGACGGGTAGGCATCGAGGGGCACTCCCGGATGGGCAAGGCCGCGCTCGTGGCCATGGCCTACGATCCCCGGTTTGCCGTTCTCTACACCAGTTCCTCGGGCGAGGGCGGAGCCAAGCTTTACCGGCACGTCTACGGGGAACCGTTGAGCCACCTGGAGTCGGCCAGGTTATACCAATGGATGGCCGGGGAACTGCTGAAGTATGCCGGACCGCTGACTCCAGCCGACTTGCCGGTGGATAACCATGAGCTGATCGCACTCTGTGCCCCGCGGCCTGTGTTTGTGGGCGCGGGCTCGACTGCCGAGAATGCGCCGGGCAGACCGGGAGACGGCTGGGCCGACGCGCGCGGCATGTTTCTGGCGCAGGTCGCGGCCGGGCCGGTTTACCGGCTTCTGGGAAAGAAAGCCCTCCAGACGGACGAGTTTCCGCCGACCGGAACAGCGCTAATCGAGGGCGATCTGGCCTTTCGGCAACATCCCGGTGGGCATACGCCGGCGCCGAATTGGCCGGCATTCCTCGATTTTGCTGCCCGGTATCTGGACGGGCCCAGGGCGGGGATTCGTTAGAGCGCCTTGGACATGAGGATGCAGTGGCAAGGCTCGCCCGATTTGAAGGTTCGCGGGAAGGCGAACGGTTCGGTGCCGGTCTCGACGAAGCCGAATCGGCGATAAATGGGCAGCAGTTCGGGCCGCAGGCTGAGCACTGAGATGTCCAGGACCTGGCACCCCTGCTCGCGAAGGCGCTGCTCGGCGGCCTCGCACATCCGGCGGGCCAGGCCGGTGCCTTGGTGGGCGGGGTCGACGGCGAGTTGGCCCATGTAGCCGCGGGTTCCGTGAACCTCAATGGAAACGCAGGCCACGATCTCGGCCGCTGCGTCTTCCATCACCAGAATCGAGCCTTTTTCAAAGCTGGATGCCAGCCGGGCCGCGTCGGTCCTGGTGCCCTCCAGGAAGCTCTCGATGGCGAACGCGGAGTTGATGAGGTCGATCAGCCGCTTGGCGTCTGCCGGGGTTGCCTTGCGGATAGTGAGCGAAGATCCGGATTCTAAAGCCACGTTCTCAGCCATATCTATATACATCACAACAGGAAATCCGGATTTGCGATACCCCGCCAGGGGCACACGCAGGCAAACTTTGAAGGAAATTGCAAGTTCTGCCGACAATGCTGAATAGGGACTGTACGCCTTCCGTTCCATGGAATTGGGCCCACTTTTGAAGAAGCTGATTTGTGTTCTCGGGATCGCTCTCGGATCTGCCGCGGCATCGTTGGCCGCCGGACCTGCGCCCCTCACCTCGATTCGTGCCATCCAGTTGTTGAGCGACGCCGAGGCGCGGCAGCAGTTGCCGGTTGCCTTCGAGGCCACCGTTACCCACTCCGGCGACATGTTGTTTGTGCAGGACGACGGCAGCGCCGTCTTCGTCGTGGCGCCGCCAAATTCCACGCCGCTGCTCGGCGACCGGGTGCTGGTGCGCGGCAAAACGCTGGGCAGCTTCCGCCCCATTGTCATGGGCGAGAGTGTAACCCTGCTGCACCATGGCGAGCTGCCCAAGCCCATTCCCGCCACCTTCGACCAGCTCATTCACGTGCAGCGCGACTGCCTGCTGGTCTCCTTGCGTGGCATGGTCCACGCCGCCGATGTGCGGCCCGACCGCAAGTCGGCGACCCTCCAGTTGCTGACCGACGGCGGATACATCGACGCCATCGTCAACAGCAGCGACCCCGCCGCGCTAGAGACCCTGCTGGACGCCGAAGTCGAGGTCACCGGCGTTGTGGTGGGCGAATTCGACGGCAAAATGCAGATGCACGGCGTCTTCATCGGCGTCTCGTCGCCCGACAACGTCAAGATTTTGCGGCCCGCCGCCGCCACGCCCTGGTCGCTTCCGGTTACCCCGATGGATGGGGTCATCGCCGGTTTTCACGTCACCGACCGCACCGAGAGAGTGCGGGTTCACGGGATCGTCACCTACTACCAGCCGCGCACCGCCGTGGTGCTGCAGGATGGGAACAAAAGCCTGTGGATCTCGACCCTGGCCGTCAACCCCATGCGTGTGGGCGACGTGGTCGATGCCACCGGGTTTCCGGAAGCGCACAGCGGCTTTCTGGTGCTCAGCCATGGCGAGATCCAGGATAGCCATGTGCTCGCGCCGGTCGATCCCCTGCCGACAACCGAGCCGGAGTTGGAGGCTGGCAAACATGCCATCGACTTGGTCTCGGTCGAGGGAAAGGTCGTGATGGCGGCGCGGGGCGCCTCGCAAGACGAGTACGGTCTGATGGCCGAAGGCCACATGTTCAAGGCAATCTTCCGGCATCCTCCTTCGGATACTGCTCTGCCCCCCATGAAGCCGATTGCGCTGGGGTCAAAGGTGCGCGTCACCGGCATCTGCATTCTGGAGGATTCCAACCCGTTCAACGGGCCGGTTCCGTTCGACATCCTCATGCGCGGCTTCGACGACATCGGCGTGATAGCCAAGCCTTCGCTCATGAGCGTCCGCAACCTCGTTCTCGCCGTAACCCTGTTGCTGGTGGTGGTGATCGCGGTCAGCGCCTGGGGCTGGACGCTGCGCAGAAAAGTGGATCGCCAGACGGCCAAGCTCGAGACCATGGCCCAGTTTGAGCTGCGGCGCAGCAATATCTTGGAAAAGATCAACGGCGCCGACCCGCAAGCCGAGATCCTGGAAGAGATTACCGCGCTGGTTTCCTCGACGCTCAACGGCGCTCCATGCTGGTGCGAGATCGCGGGAGGAACGCCGCTCGGGGTAGTTCCGGCCCTGAAAGCCACTTTGCGTGTCGTCCAGATGAGGATTGCCGGCCATTCCGGGACAGCGCTGGGAACTTTGTCGGTTGGGCTCGACTCCTCGACCCCGCACTCGGACCAC
The DNA here is from genome assembly GCA_964560845.1 of uncultured Occallatibacter sp. Classification (GTDB taxonomy): domain Bacteria; phylum Acidobacteriota; class Terriglobia; order Terriglobales; family Acidobacteriaceae; genus Telmatobacter. The sequence continues at coordinate 55,364 of CAZLMY010000017.1, forward strand.
GAGACTGAGGCCTTGAAAGTCGGGGCGCGGATGGCGTCGCTGACCATTGAAACGCGCCGCTTGTATACCGACTTGCGCCGCCGCTCGGAGTTCGACCTGCTGACCGACATCCCCAACCGCTTCGCCATGGAGAAATTCATGGATGCCCGCATCGAAGAGGCAAGGCAAACCGCCGGAACGATGGGGTTGATCTATATCGACCTGGACAAGTTCAAAGCCATCAACGACGAGTATGGCCACCACGTGGGCGACCTGTTCCTGCAGGAAGTCGCGGGCCGGATGAAGCGGCAGTTGCGGGGTGGAGACATGCTGGCGCGCCTGGGTGGCGACGAATTTGCCGCGGTCATCTCCGTCATACGCAATCGAACCGAGATGGAAGGCATTGTGAAGAGGATCAAGCACTGCTTTGAAAAACCCTTTGTGGTGGATGGCTATCTCCTGCAGGGCGGAGCCAGTGTCGGCGTCGCCTTCTATCCCGAAGACGGTCTCAACCGGGAGAGCCTGCTAGGCGTCGCGGACGCCGCCATGTACCTGGAGAAGAAAGAAGGCAAGCGGCACGAACAGGAAGTGGCCGGTGCCGTAGCAGAGGGAGCGCCCCTCTAATTCCAGTTCCGGGACCGACATGCGGGCAATGGCCACCTTGAAGTTTCGAGGACGGCTCTCAGGGCCAGCAGAAGAACTCCTTTTTG